>JBBSUG010000002.1:0-218340 GCA_038235165.1 Pyrinomonadales bacterium | reverse complement strand
TTATGTGGCAAGCCACTTAAAATTTATCAAAGGGGAAATAACAATGAAAAAGACTTTAAGATATAGACGCTCAAAAGCGGAAATTTTGAATTTGGAAACGGAGATTTTTAACTTACTCTCAACAGAATATCCGATGACGCAACGACAACTTTTTTATCGGCTTGTCAGCAACGGCACAATCGAAAAAAAAGAGTCTGAGTATAACGCCGTTATTGAGCGAACGAAACAAATGCGCCTATCGCACAGAATACCTTTTTACTACATAACGGATTCGACACGATGGACATTGAAACCCGATACCTATTCATCACTAACGAAAATGCTCAAAAATCAGCAACGCCTTTACCGGCGTTCGCTTTGGGATGACCAACCCGAATACATTGAAGTCTGGACGGAAAAAGATGCTATTTCATCCGTTCTCTATAAAGAAACGGAAAGATACGACATCGGGCTTCACGTTACCAGAGGCTACGCCAGCCTTACTTATTTGATGAACGCCGCCGATACTATCAATAGTATCGGCAAACCAACGACGATTTACTTTTTCGGCGACCGCGACCCGTCCGGCGTTGATATTCAAAGAAACGTCGAAAAGCGTTTGCGAGAGTTTGCGCCGAAAGCAGCGATAGACTTTGTTTTAGTGGCGGTAACAGAACAACAAATTATAGATTATAAATTATTAACCCGCCCGACCAAACAAACCGATTCACGGGCTAGAACTTTTGTCGGCGAGTCGGTAGAAGTGGATGCGATACCGCCTTTGACTTTGCGAAAAATGGCGAAGAAGTGCATCGAAAAACATCTCGACTTTCATCAGTTGGCATTAACGCAAAAAATAGAAGACGATGAAAAAGAGATTATTGACGACATCATAAAAAACTACTCGTAAAATTCCTATTTTTGGTTTTATGTGGCAAGCCCGATAAAAATTATCTTATCGGGCTTATTCTTCTCTAAATTTTCACGACGAATCAACGATTTGAAACATAGAACATAATCCGGTCAAAATTCGGCTTGTCCCATCGCTCGAAAAACTCTCTAAACTTTTCCGATTTGCGATAGTCCGATTTGCAATAGTTAATCAATTCAACATCTGAAAACTCGTCTAACCAATCCGCATAATCAGACAATTCGCCGACCGGCATTTGAAAAAGTTTCGCCGACAATTCGAGCCACTTTTGATTTTGTAATTCGGTTTGTTCGCCGCACTCGTTCACCGTGATTTTAGTTGTCATCTTGTTTCCTTTTTCGGCGATTGTCGCCGTGTTACATCTCGCAGATAATAAAAGCCCGTCAAATCGAACTTGACGGGCAAATAACGACTATTCAGATGCGGCTTTCATCTCGTCAATGATTCGAGTCGCAGAGGCGTAAAGCATTTTCATTTCATCTACCGTAATTTCGTAAGTGTTGCCGCCGGATTCAAGTTTTTGTTTTGCAAATGATTGAATAATTTGCGCCGCAAGCGACACTTCACGATTGAAATCGGGACTGAATGAATGCCCGAACGAGTTTATATGTTGTTTCTCTGCTTTCATAATTTTATTTATCTTCCTTTAATTTTGGTTTGTTTCTACTGCCTTTAGGTCTGCCATTAACGCCCGCTTTGATGCGGTCTAAATCCGCCTCACGAATCAGATAATCACGCCCGACCTTTTCGGCTTTTAGCTGATTTTTCGTGATAAGAGTTTGAATGCGCCGAACCGACACATTCAATTTTTCCGCCGATTGTTTAGTTGTTAAGAGTTTGCTCATAATTTTCTCATAACCAATAAGAGTAAATTTTCAATTGTCGCCGGATTCCAGAAAGTTATTCGTCAAAGTGTATGAGTATTATTTTATCTGTAATATATCTTATTCGTCAAAACGAACAAGTATTTCTGGAATCCGATAAGCATTAGCAATGTATTTATATTAGTTAAGTAATTAACTAAAAAATAAAAAACGGAGCTAACAAAAATGTTTATTTTAACCAATCTTAACCAACTCGAAAAAGCGGCGACGAAAGCCCGAAAAGTGAAACCGACTGTTAGAATGATTGCCTTCGGCTTGTATGCCGTCAAAGGCTCAAACGGCGATTCTTATACGGTTGAATGCCGCCGGAACGACCGAAACGAGAAAGTCGTTGATTGCAGTTGCAAAGGCGCAGAAAGAGGCGTTTGCTACCACGCCGCAAGTGTTATCGAACTTCATTCGACACTGGCAAAACATCGAACAACGGTCTAAACTCGAAAGGCTTTCCAGAGCGGCGAACTCTGGAAAGCCTTCCACATTCCCATTTTTTAAGAAACGGAAACTAACAATGAAAAATAATAAATCAAACGGAAACGAAAGAAAAGATGCGCTGATTTATTGCAGAGTCAGCACGAACAAACAGGAAGAAAAAGAAACGATTAAATCGCAGGTAATCGAATGCAAAAAATTTGCAGATGCGAACGGCTACCGAACCGCCGAAGTTGTCGAAGAAACATTTTCGGGCGCATACCTTTTTGACCGACCGAAACTTAATGCAGAGCGGGAAAAGATTAAAGCGGGCGTTTATGATGCCGTCATCGTTTATGACATTGACCGGCTTTCCCGAAACATCGCTCATTTTGCGATTATCGCCGATGAAATCGAACGGCACGGCGCAAAACTGCTTTTCGTTAATACCGAATTTGACGACACGCCCGAAGGTCAACTAATGCTTTCGGTTAAATCCTATGTTGCCCAAGTTGAACGGGAAAAGATTAAAGAGCGAACCGTCAGAGGCAAAAAAACCAAAGTTCAAAGCGGGAAACTTGTTCGGGCATCGAACCTTTACGGTTACGGTTTTGATAAGGAAAACAGCCGCCGAACGATTAACCCGACCGAATCGGCAATCGTTCGCCGCATCTTTGAAATGTATCTGTCTGGAATCGGCATCAGAGGCATTTACAAGGCGTTAAACGATGAAAATATATCTTCACCGGCGACCGGCAAAAGAAAACTTACCAGTGCGAAATATACGAATTTTACAAAGCACGGGCGAACATTTTGGAACAAAGGCGCAATCACTCGAATTTTGAACGAACCGGCATATTCAGGCTTAACAATTTCGTGGCGTTATAAAGGCGAAAGAGGCTTTGAAAACGGCAAAAGATACTATCGCATCAAGATTCGTGATGAAAGCGAATGGTTAGAGATGCCGACCGGCACGACACCGGCGATTATCACGCCGGAACAATTCAAAGCCGTTAAATTGAAACTGGAAACCAACAAAGGCGAATCTACACGAAACGAGATGCGCCCCGAATTGCTTCGTGGCTTAGTCTTTTGCGGCGATTGCGGCAGAAAACTTTATCCCGAAACCGAAGTCAAACGATTGAAGGCTTACGAGCGGAAAATTTATCGTTGTCCTAGCCGGTCAACTATCAAGTGCAACGGTAAAGCCATAAACGCCGACAGATGCGAGTCGGCAGTTTGGGCGAAAGTCTGCGAGATTATCAATAATCCGCACATCGTAGCCGCCGAAATGGAACGCCGGAAAACCGACAGCAAAGCCGACCGGCGCAAAATCGAAAACGAACTTTCGACACGAAAAGGATTGCTTACCAGAATCGAATCGGAAATTGCAACTTTTGTCAGCCGTGCGGCGAGCGTAGATAATGACACTTGGAAACTTTTTGAGAAAGAGATTAAATCTAAAAACGATGACAAAAAAAGAATCTTAGAGGCTATCGGCGAAATGGAAAACCGGCTTGCGTCGTTCGATGCCGACATACAGGCGACGAAGGCATTAGCCGAATTTTCAAACCGTGTTTCACAAAACCTTACAGAATTCGGCTTTGACGAAAAAAGATTGACGCTAGAGGCGTTAAACGTCAAAATAACCGGCAACGGCAAAGAATTTAGATTAGATATATCAATGCCGACGATACTTGAAAAACAGGTGAACGAAACCAATCATTTTGATGATCGGTTCGCCCGGATCGGGTAAAACGATGCTCGCCAAGCGTCTGCCGACGATTTTGCCGCCGCTCGAATTTGAAGAAGCACTGGAAATTACAAAAATTCATTCGGTCGCCGGTTTGACCGGAAAATCCGGTTTGGTGACGAGCCGCCCGTTCAAATCGCCGCATCACACCGTTTCGCAAGCCGGTTTAATCGGCGGCGGTTCGATTCCGAAACCGGGTGAAGTTTCACTCGCTCATCTCGGCGTTCTATTTCTCGACGAACTGCCGGAATTTGACCGCGCTGTTCTCGAAGTTTTGCGCCAGCCGATGGAAGACGAACAGGTGACGATTTCGCGGGCGGCGATGTCGCTGACATTTCCGGCGCATTTTATGATGATCGCTTCGATGAATCCGTGTCCGTGCGGCTATTACGGTTCAGCCAGGGAATGTAAGTGTTCGCCGATGCAGATTCAACGGTACGTAGGCAAAATTTCGGGACCGCTGCTCGACAGAATTGACATTCACATTGACGTTCCCGCCGTTCAATTCAAAGAACTGCGCGGCAAAGGCGTACCGACCGGCGACCTTTCCGCAACGATTCGTGAGCGCGTTATCAAAGCGCGTGAAATTCAGTTGAAAAGATTCGCAGGCGACGGCATTTACTCCAATTCGGCGATGTCGCCGACGCAAATCCGCAAATTCTGCACGCTCGACGCTGACAGCGAAAATCTGCTCGAACGGGCGATGCTCCGGCAGGGACTTTCTGCCCGCGCTCACGATAGAATTTTGAAAGTGGCACGCACCGCCGCTGATTTGGAAGGCAGCGAAAATATCCAGCCAAACCACCTCAGCGAAGCCATCGGTTATCGTTCACTTGACCGAAATTATTGGACTTAATTAGAGGAGCGCGGAAGTCTCGTCCGCCGCAAAGCCAGCACAGCGAGGTGTTGCCGCCGTTGTCACCGAATACCAAAAAGTACAATGCTGAAAATTTCTCACTCTTACCCAAATTACAAAATCAATTTCCTTTGGTGTGGACTTCAGTAAGACGTTGGATGCGTTATGCTATTTGGTAATCTGTCACGACGTTTCCAACTTCGCTTCGCTGGTTGGGCGAGACTTCCGCGCTCCGTCGAAACGAACCGTCTGCGCTTCTCAATTTGTAATTTCGGCGAATTGTGCTTAAATTTAATCTTTTGATTCCAAACGTGAAAACAGATTCCCCAAACAATCAACCAATCGGCATTTTCGACAGCGGCGTGGGCGGGCTGACGGTTTACCGCGCTCTGCACGAGAAATTGCCGAACGAGCGGTTTATCTATCTCGGCGACACGGCGCGGGTGCCTTATGGAACAAAATCGTTGGCGACGGTCGAGCGTTATGCGATTGAAAATTCGCAGTTTTTGGCTTCACGCGGAATAAAAATGCTGGTCGTCGCCTGTAACACGGCTTCCGCGCTCGCGCTGCCGAAAATCCGCGAACGAATCGGTCTTGATGTCGTCGGCGTAATCGGACCCGGCGCGAGAAAAGCCGTCGAAATTACAAAAAACAAATGTAATCCGAAAATCGCCGTGATCGCCACCGAAGCGACTGTGACGAGCCGCGCATATTCAAAAGCGATCAGCGCAGCTTCCGAATCGGCGGAAATTATTGAAACAGCGTGTCCGCTGTTCGTCTCATTGGCGGAAGAAAACTGGACGCGCGAGCCGGAAACACTTTCAATCGCCCGCAAATATCTCGGCGAAATTATCCAAAATGAAGTTGACGCGCTGGTTCTAGGCTGTACCCATTACCCGATTTTGCGCGATGTGATTCAGCAAATCGTCGGCGAAAATGTGATGCTGATTGATTCCGGCGAAGCGACCGCAGATGAGGTTAAACTGCTTTTAGCGGATAAAAACTTAACGAACGAAAATCCGCCGCAACGCGATATTAAACGGCTTTTGTGCGATGATTTAGATCATTTCTACGTGACGGACGCGGCGGAAAGATTCGCCCGAGTTGCCGAAAGATTTCTCGGCGTAAAACCTGCCAAATTGGAAGCCATCGAAGTTTTTGAAGTTGACAAGAATGTCAATCGTGAATCGTGAACAAAAAAGAAGATTTTACGATTTATAAATTATGAATTATGAACTACATACGAACTGACAACAGAACACACGAACAAATCAGAGAAACAAAAATTACGCCGCATTTTTCGCCGTATGCGGAAGGCTCGGCGTTGATTGAAATCGGCAATACGAAAGTTATCTGCACGGCGACGGTCGAGGAAAAAGTGCCGTTTTTCCTGCGAAACAAAGGTATCGGCTGGGTGACGGCGGAATATGCGATGCTGCCGCGGGCGACGCACACGCGGACAAACCGCGAAATTCAGCGACCGTCGGGACGCACACAGGAAATTCAGCGGCTGATCGGGCGCAGTCTGCGTGCCGTTGTGGATACGAAGATTTTGGGCGAACGCCAAATTTTTATTGACTGCGATGTGCTGCAAGCCGACGGCGGAACGCGCTGCGCTTCGATTACGGGCGCGTGTGTCGCACTCGGTTTGGCAATCAAAAAATTGCTGCAAACGGGCAAATTGAAAAAAAATCCGATGATTTCCGAAGTCGCGGCGATCAGTGTCGGGATGATTGAGAGTACGCCAATTCTGGATTTGTGCTACGAAGAAGATTCCAACGCCGAAGTTGATATGAATATCGTCTGCACAGGCAGCGGAAAATTTATCGAAATTCAAGGCACGGCGGAGCGCGAACCGTTCGACCGCACCCAGATGAATCAAATGCTCGAACTCGCCGAAAACGGAATGACACATCTTTTTGCGCTTCAACGCGCCGCTTTGATTATGTAATTGCTGGTTATTTCGTCAGAACCGTCTGCGTCAGCGAACGGTTGACGATTCGGCACCAAGTTTTATTGAGCAGATTCTAACCGCCCGCTGACGCAGACGATTCTGACTTTGAAACCTGAAACCTGAAAAACTGTAAATAAAATGAAAAAAATGAAAAATCTAAATACTGTAAAAAAGGCTGTTTTTTTATTATTTGTCGTCGGTTTATTGCTGCCGAATGTCGTGTTCGCGCAGGCGAAGGCGCAGATGCAAGCCGATGTTAATGAAAAAATTCGGAAGGAAGGAATGGAAAATTCTCAAATTATGCGGACGATTCATTATTTTTCAGATGTTTACGGTCCGCGTTTAACCGGTTCGCCGAACCACAAAGCAGCGGCGGATTGGGCGGTCAAACAGATGACGACGTGGGGATTCGACAACGCTCACCTTGAGCCGTGGGACTTCGGGCATCCGGGTTGGGTCAATGAACGTGCTTCTGGATTTATCACCGCGCCGGTGCAGGATTCGCTCGTATTTGAAGTTTTGGCGTGGACACCGGGAACGAACGGCACGGTTAAAGGTGCGGCGGTTCAAATGAGTTTGCCCGAACGTCCGACGCAGGACGAGTTGACCGCGTATTTTAGCAGTGTTAAAGCCAATGTCGCCGGGAGTATGATTTTAATGGGCAAACCCGCCGTTATTCCGGTAAATTTTGACCCGCCGGCGAAACGCATTGCCGACGAAACATTGAAAAAACGGCTTGACCCGAACGCGGCACCGCAGTCATTCCCAAATCCGCCCGCGCCCGCTGCGCCGAAACCGGGACAATTGACCAATGCACAGATCGGCGAACAGGTTGATAAATTTCTGCTCGATAATCGCGCCGCCGTTCGCGTCAACGATGCCGGACGCGAACACGGACAGATTCGCGCCTTCAATAACCGCACTTTCGATGTCGCCAAAGTCGTCCCGACCGTCGTATTGCGAAACGAAGATTACGGGCGGATTTCGCGACTGCTCGATGATAAAAGTGCTGTCGCGCTTGAGTTCGATATTCGCAATAAATTATTCCCTGAAGGTACAACTTCCTACAACACCATCGGCGAAATTACCGGAACGGACAAAAAAGATGAAGTGATAATGCTCGGCGGACATCTCGATTCGTGGCACGCCGCAACGGGCGCGACAGATAACGCAGTCGGCTGTGCGGTGATGATGGAAGCCGTCCGAATTTTGAAAACGCTCAATATCAAACCGCGCCGCACGATTCGCGTCGCGCTCTGGTCTGGCGAAGAAGAGGGTCTGCTGGGTTCGCAAGCCTACGTCAAAGAACATTTCGGCTCGTTTGAAAATCCGAAACCGGAATTTACAAAATTCGGCGGTTATTTCAATATTGATTCGGGAACGGGACGCGCCCGCGGATTTTCGGTTTTCGGCACGCCGGAAGCCGCCGATATTTTACGCGATATTGCCGCGCCGTTTGCCGACTACGGCGTAGCGGGCGCACTCAGCACGAAAAGTCGCGGTCTCGGCGGTTCAGACCACACTTCGTTTAATCAAGCCGGACTTCCGGGCATCGGCGTTCTGCAAGACCCGATTGAATATTTTTCGCACACCTGGCACACAAATCTCGACACTTACGAGCGAATTGTCGAAGACGACGTGAAAAAATCAGCCGTGGTGGTCGCCGCCGCCGTTTACGCACTGGCGATGCGCGACGAACTTTTGCCGCGCTATCCGAAAGCTGAAATGCCGACTTTACCGGATGTGTTGCCGCGTCCGTCGCCGTCACCGTCACCGAAAACGAAGTAAAACTTGCTCCGGCTTTCGGCAATAATCAGCATCGCCATACGTCGTTTCATAGAGGTATAATTATGAAATTAAACAAAAAACTATTGACGAACGCTCTCCTGTTTGCATTCATCGGAACGATCATTGCCTGCGCTTCAACCACGGTTAAAGCGCAGGCAAATCTCCAAAAAGCGATTACGGCGCACATCAACAAAGTCAGCGAAGACGCTTCGGAATACAAAGAAGCGCGAAAAATCATATACGGCGATGTGGACGGCGACGGCACGAAAGATGCGGTCGTCCAATACACGCTCGAAGGCGCGGGCGGCGGTAATTCGTGGGGACAGAGCATCGCCGTTTTTCTCAAAAAAAAAGGTGTATACAAATTCGCGGCGGACGAAGGTGTCGGCGGCAAATTCTATCGCGGTTTTACGATACAAAAAGTTGTCGCCAAACAAATAATCGGCGCAACCGAAACCTGCCCCTCTGACGAACCTCAGGGAATATGTAAAAATCCAAGAAAAGCGCAGGTGAAATATGTCTTACTGAACGGGAAACTCGAAGAGAAATAGACAGCTTGACGTTGTGACAACTCAGAATTAGAGCAGCCCGCTATTTGTTTGAAATAAGAATTTATGAGCGAAAAACAATTTGAAGGAAAATCAGCAATCGTTACGGGCGCGACGCGCGGCATTGGCAAAGCGATTGCGTTGGAACTGGCAAAACGCGGCGCGAATGTGGCGTTTAATTATGCGAAAAGCGCGGACGAAGCGGAAAAATTAAAGGCGGAAATCGAAAATTCGGGCGTGAAATGTTTCGCCGCACAGTGCGATGTGGCGAAGACGGAAGCGTCGGCGGATTTTGTCAAAAAGGTAAAAGAGGAATTCGGGACGGTTGATTTTCTCGTTAATAATGCCGGAATTACGCGCGATACGCTGATTTTGCGGATGAAGGAAGACGATTGGGATGCGGTGATTGATACGAATTTGAAGGGAGCGTGGAATTTCTCGAAAGCGGTACTGCGTCCGATGATGAAAAATGAAAATGGGGGTTCGATTTTGAATATCTCGTCAATTTCCGGTGTCGTCGGAATGCTCGGACAGACGAATTATTCGGCATCGAAGGCGGGAATGATCGGGCTGACGAAATCGCTGGCGAAGGAAATTGCGAGCCGCAAGATTACGGTCAACGCGCTGGCTCTCGGTTTAATCGAAACGGAGATGGCGGGCGAAATGAACGCCGAATTCCGTGAAAAAATACTGGCGCAGATTCCTTTGGGAAGACTCGGCAATGTGCAGGAAGTCGCTGAAATCGCGTGTTTTATGCTGTCTGATTCGGCGCGGTATATCACTGGACAGGTCATTCAGCCGGACGGCGGACTTGCCATTTAGCACGATTTTAGATTGAATAATTCCGGCAATCCAAAATCTGAAATCGGCAATCTAAAATTAATATGTCTTTACAATACGAAAAAGAACCGGAAGCGATTGAGCGGGAAAATGTTCAGCGGGCAGTTTACGTCAAGCCTTATTATTCGATTTTAATGGTCGGGTGTCTGGTTGCCGTGTGGCTCGCGCAGTTTGCGGTTGACGGGCAGAGTTCGCTGATGTTCGGCGGCGAAAAATCAATCTTGCTCGCCGGGTTTGTCAAACCGGCGTTTGCGGACGGGCAGTATTGGCGCATTTTGACGGGCGCGGTGCTGCACGGCGGTTTGGCGCATCTCGCTTTTAACTGCTACGCGCTTTATGTTCTCGGCAGACTTGTCGAAACGCTGTCGAATCGCGCTCATTTGACGATTATTTTTATTTTGTCGGCACTTGGAGGCGGTGTTTTGAGTTATATTTTTCTGCCGGGAATTACATCCGTCGGCGCGTCGGGCGGCATCGTCGGATTTCTCGGTTATCTGACGGTGTACGGTTATCTGCGGCGCGAACTGCTGACTAATGCGTTTCTCAAAAATATGCTTTTCAACGTCGGTTTTATCGCGTTCACCGGCGTTTTTCTGCTCTCGAACATAGACAATTTCGGGCATCTCGGCGGGTTGATCGTCGGCGCGACTTACGGCTTGGTGCAGATTCCGCGTGATTTGCACATTGACCCGCGAACAGCTTCTTCAATCACTGAATTATTCGGTTACGCCGCGCTCGGAATTTTCATATTTACCTGTCTTCTAAGTATTTTGATAATTTCAGGAATAATCAGACTATAACGGTTTTTAACTTTCGCCCTTCGCCTTTCGCCTTCAACCTTTAAGAATATGCCCAGAGTCAGAGTTCATCAGCACGTTAACCCGCTTGCGCCTTATTATCGCTTTGCGCCCAAACCGTTGGAAGTCGAGAGTGTTTTTGCCGATCCGACGCTGCCGCTTCATCTCGACATCGGCTGCGCTCGCGGAAGATTTATTTTGAAAATGGCGGAGATTGTCAAAGATGTCAACTTTGTCGGTGTGGAAATACGTGAGCCGCTGGTTGAAGAGGCAAACCGTTTGGCAAACGAGGCGAATTTAGATAATTTATATTACGAATTCTGCAATGCGACCTACGCGCTTGAGGCTTTTTTGGAGAAAGTCCCTGCTGATATTCTGCACACGGTGACGATTCAATTTGCCGACCCGTGGTTTAAGAATAAACATGCCAAACGCCGGATGGTGACGGGTATAATGGTCGCTGCAATGGTCAAGCATTTAAAGATTGACGGTGAAATTTTTGTTCAAACGGATGTTAATTTTCTGGCGGATGAGATGTTTGCAATTTTTAGAGAAAACGAAAACCTGCGTGAAATTGAGATCACTGAAAATCCTTTTCCGGTGAAAACCGAAAGGGAAGCGGCGGTTGAGGAGAAAGGATTGCCTGTTTACCGCTGTTTGTTTGAAAGAAAAACTTAAAAGGCGGAAGAAAAATTCGATTTCCTTCCGCCCGCGATAACTATTAACCGCTAAATTTAGCGGTCATTGATTTGAATTGAATTGATAAAGTTTCGAAATGCCGAATTGTATCTCGAAGATTCATCCTGCGGCACGACTGCTGCTACATACATCAAACCGCCGTTGCCAAGCTGCGTAGTGTAAATATTGACAACTTCCGTTCTGCCCGTCACCGGCGAACGTCCCGACAAAACGGTTGCATAAGCATTTCTGCCATTAATCGAAGTGCGCGAAAATCTGGAATTCTGACGCAGGTAATTGTTTGCCTGCAAAAGTCCGTTGACGTAATCTTCACTCGACCGCGCCAAATCATTGCTTTGAGTTTGGGCAACGCCGACCATTACGCCCCGAGTGATGCCGTTGCCGCCATACGCCCCCTGCGGAACAAAACTTACGCTGTCTTGAGTTTCAAAAACCTCCCAATTTTCCGGCACATTGACGCGCAGGAAGTTGCCGCCCGTATAGGAACGAGTTCTCGTTGAAGGATAAGCGACACGGCTTTCATACCTGCCGTTCGCCATTGGGTTCTCGGTGCGTCCCTGCGAATTGCCCTGACTGTTCTGGGCGATTTGAGCCGAAGACTGCGCGGGCGACATTCCTCTAAGACGACTTTGAACCCGTTCGAATTCGCGCGTATTCTCAATCGGATTCGATGAAACACGAAGCATTTTTGTTTCACGGCTGATGTTTTCGTAACGATTTTCCGGGTCTGGATGACTGCTCAAAAACTCGGGTGAACGACTTCCGCCGCTTTGCCGTTCGATGGTTTTGAACATATTCGCCAAATCTTGCGGATTGTAACCGGCACGCGCCATAATCTGCGCCCCGAGTGTGTCGGCTTGTGTCTCGTATTTGCGGCTGAATCGCGTAAAATAACCCTGTGCAAAAATTTGTCCGAGTTGTGCGCCCGTTTGTCCGCCTAAAATTGCGCCGCCCAAAATCGCCCCGATACCGAGAATTTGATTGACCGGCTTGCTTTGTTCGGTCGCCTGCGCCGTGCCGTGCCGAAGCGCAACGTGGCTCAGTTCGTGCGCCATCACGCCCGCCATTTCGCCCTCGTTTTGCGCTGCGTCAATCATTCCGCGATTAACGTACATATAACCGCCCGGGAGCGCAAAAGCATTAATATCACTGGCATTTACTACCTTAAATTGATAGCGAAATTCGGAATGTTGAAATTCCGGCGGAATTGCCCTAGCCAGCCGGCGACCCACTTCCGCAACATAATCAGTCGCTTCGCGGTCATTTAGAATTGGCATTTGCTGCTCGACTTCCTGTGATGCCTGCTGACCGAGTTTGACATCATCCTGCACGCTGTATTTGTTCTTCGGAACGCTGATGCGTGTTTGTCCGAGTGCCGTTAACGGTCCGGCAATCATTGTTAATACCAGTACCAGTGCCGCTAAATTTCTGCCTAAATTAAATTTTTTCATTCTTTTCCTCCGGGAATGTTGTATTTTCTTATTACGGTTAGTTAACATCATACACTACGAGACTGCAAAGTATGTGCCAGAACTTAAAATTGAGGCGGAAGGCTTAACTTTCCACATTGACTGTAAATTATACAGCGGATGATGTAGGAATTAGAGTATTTATAGCGATTGAAAGTATTTATTCGCTTTTTGAGAAATATTTTAACTTGAATCGGGCAAGATATACTTTGAAAATTTCGGGCGTAAATACACCAAATGGTTTATAAATATTTTAGAGTGTCGAAGATCAGCGACGAAAGATTGTTTTTCTTCCGCAGCAAACTTCATTCATCTGGCGGCAAATTGCAAAATATCGAAAAGTTGACATTTAATGCCGATAAGTCGAATTTCGCCTCTGCTGTTTAAAGAACGGATTGAGGAATGCGGGATGTTAAATTAATGTTAAAAACCATTTTATCCCGATGGACACAACATTTTTATTTAGTTATATTTAATTTCTTCAATTTTAAACTGGTACGGAGAATCATAAAAAATGGCTTTTAATTTACTGCCGCGAGAAGACGAATATTTCGCGTTTTTTTCGCAAATGACCGAAAAAATCCACGAGGCTTCAAATATTCTGGTCGAAATGCTTCAGGATAAACCCCAAAATTTTGAGGCTCACGCCAAACGTATCAAAGATGCCGAACACGCCTGTGACGAACTGATGCACGCAGTGACTCTCAAACTCAACAAATCTTTTATCACGCCGTTTGACCGCGAAGATATTTTTATGCTGTCGGTCGCGCTCGACGATGTGTGTGATTACATTGATGCCGGGGCGCGGGCGATTATGATGTATAACATTCAGGAGATAAACGAGTTTGCCAAAGGGCTTGCCAAAGTTATTCAAAGTTTGGCAATAGAAATAAACTCCGCCGTTGCGCTGCTCAAAAAGCCGAACGGAATGAACCAGCACATCATCGAAATTCACCGTCTAGAAAACGAAGCCGACGATATTTACTACCGCGCCACCGGCGAATTATTTCAAAAAGAGACCGACCCGATTATGTTAATCAAGTGGAAGGAATTGTATGAGATTCTGGAAAATGCGACCGACCGCTGCGAAAGCGTCGCTAATATTATCGAAAGTATTGTTTTGAAACACAATTAACAAAGTATGGATACTCATTCGACAACTCTAGGATTAGTAGTTTTCATTATTATTATCGCGCTCGTTTTCGATTACGTGAACGGCTTTCACGATGCGGCGAACTCGATTGCGACGGTTGTGGCGACGCGGGTTTTATCGCCGGGTTTGGCGGTCGCGTGGGCGGCTTTTTTTAACTTTATCGCGTTTTTGATTTTCGGCACCGCCGTCGCTAAAACCATCGGCGGCGATATGGTCAATATCAATGCCATCGCCGAAGATACGAGACTGTATGTTCTGCTCGCCGGACTTTTGGGAGCGGTCATCTGGAATTTGATAACGTGGTATCTCGGTCTGCCGACTTCGAGTTCGCACGCCCTGATCGGTGCTTACGCGGGCGGCGCACTCGCTGCTTTTGTCAGACTCAACGGATTCAGCGGAATCAGCACCGTGTTATTTTCACCGACTTGGACGGCGAAATATCAAAACGCTCAAACATTTCTCGAAAAATTTGAAATTTTGATCTCCAACGGCTGGATAAAAACATTATCATTCATCGTGCTGTCGCCGCTGATCGGGATGGCGTTAGGCTTTGTTTTGATGGTCGCGGTGTATTGGATTTTCCACCGTGTTTCGGTCAATAAAGTTGATCGCGGTTTTCGCGTCGGGCAATTGTTCTCCGCCGCTGCTTTCTCGCTCGGACACGGCGGCAACGACGCGCAGAAAACGATGGGCATCATCACGGCGGTTCTCGCGGCGGGCGGTATGCTCCAATTCGGCGAAGGCGGTAAACTTCCTGATATTCCATTGTGGGTGGTTCTGGCGGCACACGCGGCAATCGGTTTGGGGACGCTTTCAGGCGGCTGGCGCATTATCAAAACAATGGGAACGAAAATCGTTAAACTCCAGCCGGTTGGCGGATTTTGTGCGGAAACCGCCGGTGCGCTGACACTGTTTGCCAACACTTTCGCGGGCATTCCGGTTTCGACGACGCACACGATCACCGGCGCAATTGTCGGGGTCGGTTCAGCGAAAAGATTTTCGGCAGTCCGCTGGGGCGTAGCGAGCCGCATCGTCTGGGCGTGGATCATCACCATCCCGGCGGCAGCATTGATCGCGGCTTTGTCTTACGAAATTATTATGCTGGTTGACAAATTAGTAGGCAGTTAAGGACGGCAGCGGCAAAAGTCAGTCCCCACAGTTAGAAATTTTCAACGTTAAGTCAGCTCGAAAATTGAGAACTAACTTTCGCCGCGTGATTTTTGCTGCTGCTTTTCGTCACTTCAGCTGTCGCCTACTTTCTCTTATCTCCCCAGTAATAAGCTCTAACGACTAAAATATAGACGAGCACCACCACAAAACATAAGGCAAAAAAGATAGCGATTAACCAGAACAAAGATGACATTTCAATAAACTCCAGGCTACTGCTGCGCCGCCGTTTTTTCAACGGGTTCGGTCGGCACGAGAATGTTTGTAGCAAATTTTCGGTTGCCGCTGTATTCTAGAACGTGTTTGTATAGAACCGTCAGCAGCGCAATAATCGGGACTGATAAAAAAACGCCCGGAATTCCGGCTATTTCTTCGCCCGCCAGCACGGATAATATGATCGCCAGCGGATGAAGATGAATCCCTTCGCGGATGATGCGCGGATAAAATACATAATCTTGTAAAATTCGCAAAATTCCTAAAAACAGCAGAACGTAAATGCCGTCAGACACCGATTCGAGCGATGCGACGGTGATGACGGTGGCGGCAATTGTCAGCGGTCCGATTAATGGGATAAACTCGAATATTCCCGCCAGAATACCGAGCAGCAGCGCGTAACGAACACCGATAACGGAAAAAGCAACGGTGCAGATTGTCCCGATGAAAACGCACGAAACGAGCTGGGCGCGAACATATGCGACGAGCGTTGTGTTGACATCGTGGATAATGGATTCGACTCTCGTTCGCCAGTCGCCGCTGGGGAAAAAGCGCAGCAGCGAAATGCGAAAAAGTTTAATATCTTTGAGAAAGAAAAATGCCAGAATCGGTATCAGAATCAGCCACGGAATATAAAAAACGGCATTCAGCAGAAAACTCGTGATTCCGGCTCCGATGATGCCGACTATCAAAGCGACTTTATCGTTGATCTCCGTTTGGACGTTGGCAGGAACTTGGTACCGTTCAAAACGAGTACCAAGTTCGGCAATTTTGGTCTGAATCGCGTCTGCGTATTCGGGCAGATTGACTGAAAATTGTTTAGCTTGTCCGACCACAACCGGGGTCAGAAATGTCAGCGCGACTCCAAGAACCGAAAAAACTATCAGATAAGCGATGACAATCGCCGCTGTTCGCGGCATATACCTTTCATAACTCGGATTGTTAAAAGGATGCCGGATTATTTCCACCAGCGGACTGATTAAATAAGCGAAAAAAACTGCCAAAATAATCAAGAAAAACAGATGCGTTAGGGCGAGGACGAGACCTTGCAAAAACCCGGCGACCGCCAAAATTAACAGCGTAATCAAAACGACGCGCACAATCGAACGCGCCGACGGCGTTGACGGGTCGAAAAAGACTTTTTGTGCCGGCTGCTCGGCTTCAATCGTAGTTTTTTCTTCAACAACCAACGGTTTCGGTATTTCGATTATTTTGTTATCAACCATTTTTAATTTTCTTTCCCCCTTGAATTTTTTTGCCAAATACCAACAGCATCTTATTTATCCGATTTTGGCACCGATTCTCGTTTTGGCATTGAGAAGTCTTCAATATCGAATCTTTTACGCAGTGTCTCTAAATTTTCAGCCGGAAATTCAAAGCCCGAACCGGCGATGGCGGCTTTGTCATCATCCGATAAAATAAACCGATTGGTCGCAGGCGGAGAATTCGCTTTCAGAAATGCCTTGTCTTCACTGTCCAACACGCCGCCGTCTTTGCGCCGAAAAACGAAAATGTAATCGAATTTGGCGGTTTTCATCGTTTCCAAATCACTTTCAAAACTCGCGGGTTTATTTTCAGGCAGTTTGTTCACCGCTTTGTTTGCTTTCAGCGACGGACTCACACAGGCGAGATTGAAACTGACCAATAAAATCAGCAAAACAAGGAGATGCTGCCAGCCGGAGCGCGGGCGGCTCGCCCGCCAACGCCAGCGCAGCGAGGCGTTGCCGCGTTCGCCGTCAATGATGCAATCGAAATGCAAAGGCGCTCTTTCCGTAAGTTCGCGTTCATCGGCGAACGAATCTCCTGCGCCCCGGCTGCCAAAATGTTTTGATTTAATTTGAGGTTTCATTTCTTTTGCTCCGCGTTATCGGGTTCGTCGTTGTCGGCATTGTCTTCGTCGCCGGTCGCCTGATTCGACGAATTTGCAGCTTTTTCCTCATCTTCAAGCTGTTTTAATTCATCCGGTGTCGGCGGTGCGCCTTCATCATCGGCAGCATTCGGTGATTCGCCCTTTTGATCGCGGATTTTTAAAATTCGCGCTTCGTCGTCTTCGTAAGCCATTTCGCACCAGCCGCTTTTCAAACAGTTGGCGATGAAATCAACATTGTCTTTGGCTTCCGAGAAAATGTAACGCGCTCCGAATTTTTCGCGGATAATCGGCGCGGGGTCTTCGGTTTTTCCCGAATTGATGTTGTCAATCAGTTTGTATATTTCAGGGTTTTCCGAATAGAGATAATTCGGATCGAGACCCCAAACGTAGTTATGTTTCGTATCGTAGAAAAACATTTTCGGGAAATTGTCCCAATTGCAGTTGTAAATTCGCTCACCGGCGGGAATATTTTCGTTCGCCCAGGTCATCGCCCGTTCATATTTATTGTTCGGTTCGTTACCGCTGATTGACGACATTAAACCTTCCTGTTTGATGTTGAAAAGCGTTCGCAGTCCGACCGTATTGCGCCAACTGTCGTTCGCCCATTTGGTCGTGTCAATGCCGACAAACAGAAAAAACATCACTACCACCAGCACAAAACCGATGGTACCGGCGGCGGTATTTTTCCACAACTGACGTTGTTTTTCCTGCGCCCGGTCGTTGTCGAGATATGGTTCGATGTCGCGTTTGAAATCTTCCGGCAGAACGGCTTTCGGCATAAAAAACGCCTGCCAGCTAAATGCCGCAAAAAGGATCGCAAACGGCGGAAAATATTCGGCGATGCGTTTTGATTTGAATATCCAGAGAAACAAAACCGATGCGAAAACGAGAAAAAATGTCGCTTTTTCCGGCATTTTGCCGCCGCGCGGCGTAAACAAAATATAACCGGCGAACATTGCGATAAAGGCGACCGTCAAATGCGTTAAAAGCTGCCAGCCGTCATACGGATACCACTCGCCGCCGACCGCGACCGGGTAATCGCTCGTAAATTTCGTGAAAAAATGCTCGAAGAACAGCTTAAAGTTATTGGGAAAATACGGGTTGATAATGTTGCCCAAAATCATTCCGCCGAAAGTGTAGGCGAGCGGCTGCCATTCAAAACGGCGTTCGTTCCACGCTATAATCGCCGCCCAAATTATTGCCGCGAGAAACAAAATCGGGTACAAACTGTAAGTCCAGACGAAAACGAACATCAGCGGCAGCAACCAGATGTATTTGCGCTCAAACAAAAAATAAATTCCGACAATCGTGTAAATAATCGTCAGCGGCGGGGCTTTCGCCATATTCATCCGGTAGAAAAACGGATTGGCGCACGTCAGCAGCGCGGCTAACCACAACAGCAGATAATCTACTTTGTAGCGAAACATCATCCAGTAAACCGAAAAAATCGCCAGACTGCCGTAGAAAACCGCCGCCAGTTTTGCCGCCATCACCGGCTCGAAAAACCATAAAAAGGGAATTTGCAGCAGGTGAAACAGAAAATGGTGGTCGGCGTAATCGGCTGGATTCAAAACGGTCAGCGGCAGCCACGTAAATTCGGGCAGCCATTTAAAATGCTTGAAGTTTTCCCAGAGCAGCGCACTCCAGCGAATGTGATAATAACCGTCCCAATCACCGCAGCAAATCGCCGAAGTCGAAAATTGGAGCAGCGTCATTATCAAAAAAATAGCCAGTAAACCGAAAATTAAATAAACCCAGTGCGTCGCTTCGTCCGTGCCGAACCAGTGTTTCCACGTCGCGTCGGGCGGTTCGGGCGGTTCGGGCGTTTGAGCGGTTTCTTCAATCGGTGTTTCTAAAACTTGTTCCTTAAAAATCTCTTCCATTATTAGTGCTTGATTCGGATAAATTTGCAAAATGCAGAAGCCCGCACAAAGTAAGGGCGCAAAACTCGAATGATGATGAAAATACACTTACTTCACGCGTGTTTCCGCATTATTCTTTACTGAAAAAATATCACGAAATCGGCGTAAATATCCAATCGAAATACTAAGGTAAAAAATGCCGCCGAAAAGTTTTCACGAAAAGCACATTTGCCAATCCAAAAACCAAAATCTAAAATCTAAAATCTAATACTATGTATCCAAAAGGTAATTTACAAATTCCCGCGTCTGTCGGACATCTCGAAGCGATTTTGAAAGAACCGGCGGGCGAAGTGCGCGGCGCGGCTCTCGTTTGCCACCCGCATCCGCTCGGCGGCGGAACAATGCACAACAAAGTCGTATATCGCGCCGCTGCTGGTCTGCTCGATGCCGGACTCGTCACAGTGCGCTTCAATTTTCGCGGGGTCGGCGGCTCGACGGGCGAACACGACGACGGCAATGGCGAAAAAACGGATGTGCGCGACGTTTTAGATTATTTGAACGAACATTATCCAAACCAGCCGATCACTTTAGCCGGATTTTCTTTCGGTTCGCGCGTCGGGACGGAAGTCGCGCTCGACGACGACCGCATTGTGCGAATCATCAGCATCGGCACGGCGGTTGATAAATACGATTTTTCGTATATGAAAAACTGCCGCAAACCAATTTTATTCGTTCACGGCGACGAAGATGAATTCGGCTCGATTGAAAATCTTAATGTTCTCGTTTCGATGGTCGCTGAAAATACCGATACGAAATTAGTGGTTTTTGATCACTGCGGTCATTTTTTCGACGATCATTTAGAACAGTTGAAAACCGCGATTCACGATTGGATTTTGGAAAAAGAGGCAGAAACCCGCCCGTAAGCAAGGATGTAAAGTTATGGAAAAAGAAGAAAAAGAAGCCGAACGTCTGCGAAATGCGGCGATTCGGATTACGATGATGCCGCGCGACACGAACGCGCACGGGACGGTTTTCGGCGGCATTATTTTAAGCTATATTGATGTCGCCGGCGGCGTTGAAGCCGTCAGGCACACGCACCACGACCGTTTTGTCACGTTGGCGATGAAGGAAGTTATTTTCCACGAGCCGGTATTCGTCGGCGATCTGGTCAGTTTTTACGCGCAGACGACCAAAGTCGGCAACACCTCGATCACGATTCGAGTCATCGTCGAATCCGAACGCTTCGGCTCGCACGGACAATCGGTGCGCGTCACCGAAGCCGAAGTCGTCTATGTCGCCATCAACCAGTACCGCGAAAAAGTGCGAATCGGAAACGCGGACGGGTTGTCCGCCAACGGAGGGAAGGCGACACCGTGAGCGTTAGTCGTCAATCGTTAATGAAAATCTGAAATCTGGAATTTGGAGTCTGGAATTTGAATGAATACGCTGAACGTCGCATCATTAGTTAATCTTTTAGGTTTTACGGTCGGCGTTGCGCTCTACGCTCTGTTGTTTGTGATGGTCGTTCGCCATCGCAAGGTGAAAGACAAATTTCCGTTTGATTTACTGCTTTTTGCTACGTCGGTGTTGGGATTTCTGTGGAACATCGGCGAACTGTTTGCCTTTATCTGGCAGGATTTCGGCGCAGGTCGAACATCGCCTGTACTGCTGGCGATTTCTTATTCGGCACTCGGATTTCTGCCGTCGGTCGTCGTTTATTCAGCGTGGAAAAATTCCGCCAGCGAAAACCCGAAGGCACGGCTGCTCGCTTTTGCTGCGTATGGTTTGAGCATTTTAGCCGGTGTTTTCCATTTTCAGTCGGCAATTTTCAACAATGCCGCGCCGTCGAATCCGGCGTTGCAGATTCTCACATTCGGTTCGCTCGCGCTGATCGCCGGACTGCTAATTTTAAATTTCAAACAGCCGCTCGAAAATAAAACGGTCTGGATTGCGGCACTGCTTGTCTTCGCGGTTTCGGCACTTCATTTGAGTTCCAATGACGAAGGCAGTTCGTGGCTCGTCGAACTGATCGCACACCAATCTTCGCTGCCGCTCGCGCTGGCGATTTTATTGCAGGATTATCGTTTCGCCTTTGCCGATTTGTTTTTGAAGCGCGCACTGTCGTTGTTATTGTTGGCATCGCTGGCGTTCGGGTTGTATGTTTTCGTCGCCGTACCGCTGCTTGCGTGGCACGAAACGCACGACCGCAACGATGTGTCAGCGGCGGTCGTCGTTTTGACGTTGTGGATGACGACGGCTCTTATTTATCCGACTTTACACAGATTCGCCGTTTTGCTCGTTGATAAAATAATTTTGCGGCGATTCGATTACGGAAAGTTACAGTTTGAAATCGCCCGTTTAATCGAAAAGCGCGAAACGGCGGAGATGGTTTTGAGCGACATTTGCGCGGAACTTTCCAAGGCTCTGACGGCGCAAAATGCAGTCTGGATGCAAAGAAGCGAAATTGAAAATACCAACCAATTCTCATCGGTCAATTTTACGCCGTCCAGTGCGGAGATTTTTGTGCCGACGACCGAACCGGCGTTTTATCAAATCAATTTAAGCGATTTTTCCGGCGGTCGCCGTCTGCTTTCCGACGAAGTTGAAATGCTCGAAGCCGTCGCTTTGCTGGCAGCGCGGCGGATCGACAATCTGCGCGTGACGAACGAACGCTACGAACAGGAAAGACAGGCGCAGGAATTCAGCAAATTGGCGACGGAGGCACAGCTTCGCGCTCTTCGCGCTCAAATCAACCCGCATTTTTTATTCAACGCGCTGACGACCATCGGTTATTTAATCAACGCTGCGCCTGACAAAGCCTTTGAAACATTAATGAAATTGACGCGGTTGCTGCGCGGCAGTATGCGTTCGGGAAGCGAATTTTCGACGCTCGGCGAGGAAATTGACTTGATCAAAAGTTATCTGGAAATCGAAAAAGCGCGGTTTGAAGAACGGTTGGAAGTCGAAATTAATGTGCCGTCCGATCTGAATGTTTTGCGCCTGCCCGCGCTGATTCTGCAGCCTTTGGTCGAAAACGCCGTAAAACACGGTATTTCAAAAAAGAAAAACGGCGGTGTAATTATTATTTCCGCTAATTTGGAAAACGAAAAAGAAGCCGCATTTTTAATTTTGCGCGTCTCCGATTCCGGCGGCGGGGTGGGCAATACCGAACTTTTGCAGGCACGCGAGAGAGGTGTCGGGCTAAACAATATCGAACAAAGATTAACCTCTTATTACGGAAAAAAGGCGCACCTGAAAATCGAAAGCGCAATCGGCACCGGAACGATGGCGGAAATCAGATTCCAGATTCCAGATTCTAAATTCCAGATTCCAAGCGGTTAAAATTCCGCCGAGCAATTTTCGTTTGCCGATCTTAAATTTGGAATCTGGAATCTGGAATTCGCAATTTTACAGTTATGAACAAACTCCGCATCATCATTGCCGACGACGAGCGACCGGCGCGAAATTTTTTGAAAAGCATTTTGCAGCAGTTTGACGACGCTGAAATCGTCGGCGAAGCGGAAAACGGCGCGGGCGCGATTGAAATTATCAAAGAATTAAAACCCGATCTCGCGCTTCTCGATTTGCAGATGCCGGAAATTTCCGGTTTGGAAGTCGTCAAGTTTTTAAGTAAATCAGAACTTCCGCTCGTCGCCTTTGTCACAGCGCACGACGAATTTGCGGTGCGTGCTTTTGAAGTCAACGCGATTGACTATTTGCTGAAACCTGTTGAAAAGTCGCGGTTGCGCGAGACGTTGAACCGGGCTTCGGAACGGCTTGAACAAATTAATTTCAGCGAAACAGACGCGGTAAATCTAAAAACAGCCGTCGCCGTTTACGAAGAAACCGCACCGCAACCCCGACTCGAACGGATTCCGATTCGCACGAGAGACGAAATTTTGTTAATTCCCGTTGCTGAAATTGTTTCAATTGTTGCCGACGGGGAACTATTGCACATTACTAATACGGATAATAAAAAATATACGATAAATTTTCGTTTGAAAGACATTGAAGCCAGACTCGAACCAAACACATTTATCCGTCTGTCGCGCAGCGCATTGATTAATTTGGAAATGATCGAGAAAATCTCGCCGCTACCGGGCGGAACTTTTCTTATCGCCCTCAAAAACAAACAGAAACTTACCTCAAGCCGCCAGCAATCACGAATTTTACGTGAGCGATTACTGAAACTCTAAAATGCAATCGTTCGCGTTTTCCCCGCGTTCATTCGGAAAATTCAACCGTTTAATAAAAACTTGTACACGCTGTCTGAAGATTTGATTGAAACTGTTTAATTAAACACTGCAATTGAATGAGAAAAACTATGCAATTAAATTTTCAGATTTTCCAATCGAACGACGCGCTCGATAAAACAGGCGCGGCGGTTTCGTGGATTTGCGCGGTTCATTGTCTGGCAATGCCGTTTATTACTTCGTTTTTGCCGTTGCTCGGCATATCTTTTCTGGCGCATGAAGGCGTTGAATACGTTTTTATCGCTGCTTCAATCGTCATCGCTTCGATCAGTTTGCTGCCGTCTTATTTCAGACAACACGGCAAAATCAGAACTTTGCTTCTCTTTTCGACGGGAATCGTTTTCATCATTTTTTCCGACATCCTTTTTGAAGAAAATCTTTCGGGAAAAATATCCTTCGTCGCCGCCGGTGCGCTGTGCATTACATCTGCACATTTTATCAACCGGCGATTGTGTGCGGATTGTCGAAGTTGCGAGGAAACACATCGCTGTTCGTTGAAGTAAAATGCCTTTCATTTCCGACAAACAGCCGTTTATTGAAAAGTCGGTCGGGAAATTTTCGTTCAATCATCATAAGCGGTAATCTTTATAGTTAAACTAAATTCCTAAAATTTATTTACGGGAAATAACTAATTATGCAAAAAATCACTCGTTTATTTTTAACAACTACATTTTTATTTTTGTTCGCTTCGCTGTCGGTTTTTGCCCAATCAAACGGCTCGATCAGCGGGCGGGTTACTTATACGGAAAATAACACTCCGCTGCACGACGCACAAGTGCAAATCGCTCAACTGAAACTAACTGCCGAAACCGACGACGACGGGAATTACAAATTTGAAAATTTACCCGCCGGACGCTACACGATTCAGGCACGGACGGACGGCTTTTCAACTTCCGTCAAAACTGTCGTATTGGTCGCGGGCGCAAATTCCACGATTGATTTTTCGCTTCAGTTGGGAGGCATTAAAGAACAAGTGACGGTTACGGCAAGCGGTGCGGAAATATCAACTTTCGATTCGTTTCAATCGGTCAGTGTACTCGGCGCAAGCGAGATCGCGCAGAGAAATCCGGTGTCCATCGGTGAAGTTTTGGAGCGCGAACCGGGCGTTGCCAAACGTTCGTTCGGTCCCGGCACGGCACGTCCGGTCATTCGCGGTTTCGACGGCGACCGGGTTTTAGTTTTGCAAAACGGAGTGCGTGTCGGATCAATCGGTTCGGGTTCAGGCGATCACGGTGAACCGATTGATCCACTCAGCGTCGAGCGATTAGAAGTTGTCAAAGGTCCGGCGACACTGCTTTACGGCAGTAATGCCATTGGTGGTGTGGTCAATGCTATCGGGCAGCAAGACGACGACAAACATCCGGGCATTCGCGGTGCATTCACCGCGCTCGCCGGAACGAATAATAAGCAAGCCGGAGTCGGCGGCAATCTCGAATACGGTTACAAAAACTTTCTCTTTTTCGGCAACGGCAGCGCGCAGCGGGCAGGTGATTATTTTACACCGCTCGGCAGAGTTCCCAATTCTGCTTCGCGCTCAACCAGTGGTTCCGGCGGTTTGGGTTATTTTACCGACAAATCCTTTATTCGCGCCAGTTACAATTATTACACTTCGCGTTACGGCGTTCCGTTTGCGGGATTTATCGAATCCGGTTTTGAAAATAACGACGAAGAAATTGATCTGCGGCTGCGGCGGCACAATTTGCGCGTGAATGGCGGTTTCAGAGAAGTTGACGGGTTCGTCACGAGCGGCAATTTTAAGATTGATTATACCGATTATCGTCACAACGAACTCGCGGACAATGTGGTCGGCACCCAGTTCGACAACGATACTTTCTCATATCGCGGCGTATTCGAACAGAAAAAATACGGCAAGTTATCCGGGCGGTTCGGTTTTGAAGGCTTCAACCGAAACTTTTTAAATACCGGCGAAGAGCTTTTGGTTGACGGCAGAGTCAAACAAAATATGTTTTCCGCCTTCGGACTGGAAGAAATTAGTTTCGGGCGCGTCAGTTTTCAATTGGGCGCACGAGTGGAAAATAATCGGTATCGAGCCGACAATCCCGATTTTCTCGACCGTGATTTCACCGGCGTTTCGGGCGCGGCGGGAGTTCGTGTTCGGCTGTGGGAAGGTGGCGCGTTCGTGTCTAACTACTCAAATTCATATCGTGCGCCGGCACTCGAAGAGCTTTACAACAATGGTCCGCACGTCGGAACAATTTCATTTGAAGTGGGCAATCAAAATCTAAAGCGCGAACGCTCAAACGGTATTGATTTCGGACTGCGCCAAACATCAAACCGATTTCGTTTTGATGCAAGTCTTTATTATTACCGGCTGAAAGATTTTGTTTATTTCGCGTTTGTCGATCTCGACGGCGACGGCATCGTTGACCGTGAAGACGGTTTGCCGCTCTCGTTTTATTCGCAGGGTAACAGCCGCTACGCCGGTGCGGAAGTCAATTTTGACGCGGATGTCAATAAATATGTCAACTTTTTCCTGACCGCTGATGTTGTTCGTGCCAAACTCACCAGCGAAGATTTGAATTTACCGCGTATTCCGCCGAGTCGCGCACGAATCGGATTGGATTTGAAATACAAAAATCTGAGCATCAAACCGGAAGGACTTTTTGCAGGCGCACAGACCCGGCTTTTTCCATTAGAAACACGCACCGCAGGTTATGGGCTATTCAACGTCGCCGCTTCATATATCATCGGACGCGACCACTACGCGCATCTTTTCGGTGTGAACGCTTATAACTTATTCGATAAAGAATATCGAAATCACCTGTCGTTCATCAAAGAATTCGCCCCGGAAATCGGACGCGGCGTGAGATTCAACTACACGATTCGATTTTTCTGATTTTCTAAAACATCCAAAAAGAAGGTGTCGCTGTCAGAACGACGGCGGCACCTTCTTTCTTTAAATCAATTTGTAACGATATACTGGAACAATGAAAATTATTGCGAGAGTTACGGTAATTATTTTTGTGCGGTCGGTTTTAAGTTTGAAAAAAAGTAAATCACTTACAACTGCGGCGTTAATTATCTCGCTGTTTCTACCAATTTTGATTTTCGGTCAAACACCTCAAACATCTGCAAATACGACGAAAAAACGTCCGCGCATCGGACTCGTGCTGAGCGGCGGCGGCGCACGCGGTTTCGCGCACGTCGGTGTTCTCAAAGTTCTCGAAGAAAATCATATTCCGGTTGATTATATCGCCGGGGCGAGTATGGGCGCGCTCGTCGGGGCGTTGTATGCGACGGGACGCACGCCGAACGAAATGGAGAAGTTGGTCGAAACGCTCGATTGGAATGAACTTTTGCGCGGAAAGCCGGCATTCAATGAATTGACTTACCGCCGCAAGGAAGACCGCCGCAATCTCTCGGGAGCGATTACATTAGGCGGCGAAAAAACGAACTTGAGATTGCCGAGCAGTTTGAATCCGGGTCACGAAATTGGTTTAGTGCTTGACCGTTTGATGCTTCAATACGGTGACAATACGGACTTCGACAATCTGCCGATTCCGTTTCGTTGTGTGGCGACCGATTTGGTCAACGCCGATACGGTCGTGCTGAAAAGCGGTTCGCTGGCACAGTCACTGCGGGCGACGATGGCGATTCCGGCGGTTTTTGCCCCGGTCGAATTGGACGGTAAAATCCTGGCGGACGGCGGAATTTTGAATAACATCCCGACCGATGTCGCCAAAGATATGGGCGCGGACATTATTCTCGTCGTCAACATCGAAACGCAGCTCGGCGACCGTTCATCGCTTCAGGATTTGGTCGGTATCTTGGGGCAGACGTTTTATGTGGCGACGGTCGAAAATTCGCGGCGCAGTTTGCGCCAAGCCGACATCATCATCGCGCCGGAGTTAAAAAATTACACCACGTTCGATTTCGGCGCGGGCGAAGAAATCGTCAAACTCGGCTACGAAGGCGCAACAGCGAAAATCGCGCTCCTCAAAAGCCTTGCGCTGAACGATGCGGACTGGCAAAGTCATTTGGCAGCGCGGCAGGCGAAAATACGCCCGAACGTCGAACCGATTCCCGAATTTTTGGCGATTGAAGGAACGAAAAACCCGAATGCGATCAAAAAAATCGAGCGCAAACTAGATGATAAATACGAAAATAAACCGCTCGACGAAAAGGCTCTGGCAGATGATTTGACCGAATTGACGGGAACGGAACGATTTGACAATCTCGGCTACGGAATGACGCAGCGCGACGGCAAAACGGGTTTGCTGGTGCGTCTTTACGATCCGAAAGAGCGCACACAGCGAACAACGGTTCTCGATGTCGGCGCGGATGTCAATAACGCTCAAAATGACGACGTTAATTTCAATGCGCGGGGGCGTTTGACGTTTTTCGACATCGGCGGCGACGGCAACGAATGGCGCAACGACATCAGCATCGGTTCGCGGACATTGTTGGCAACAGAATTTTATCGTCCGTTCGGAAACAGCCGCTTTTTCGCCGCACCGCACGCTTTTTACGAAGACCACAGAGTCAGTTTTTTTCAGGACGGCAATCGTCTCGCCGATTATAATTTTCAGACGGCGCAAGCCGGAATTGATTTCGGTTACAGCGCGAACCGCAACAGCGAAGTACGGCTCGGCGTTTCAATCGGACATCAGCAGGCTTCGCGCCGCATCGGCAATCCGCAATTTTCAGACTTGGGCGGCACGGTCGGGTTCGCCTCTCTGCGCTGGAATTACGACACGCGCAACAACGCACAGATTCCGACGAGCGGCATCGAACTGCGAAGTTCGCTTAACTATTATTTCAAAAGTCCGGGCGCAAGCGGCGGATTTCCGCAAGCCGAATCGAGAATTAATGCGTTTCAATCGCTCAACGATAAAAACATCGTGTTTGAATTTGGCGGCGGCGGCACAACATTCGGTGAAACCGCGCCGCTGTTTCAGCAATATACGCTCGGCGGATTGTTCAATATCGGCGGCTACGGCAGCCGGGAATTTCGCAGCAGTAATTATTTGACAGGCGGCATCGGCGTTCTGCACCGAACCTTTTCGGCTCCGGCGTATATCGGCGGAAAATTATACGTCGGCGGCTGGTATGAGGGCGGAACCGCATTTGAGAACTTCGGTGCGGCGAAATATCGCCAGAGCGTCACCGGCGGCGCGGTTTTGGAAACGCGCATCGGTCCGATCTTTCTCGGCGGCAGTTTCGGCGAAGGCGGACATCGCAAACTTTATTTTTCACTCGGGAGATTTTTTTAACGGTTGCTGATTTGCCGTCATCTGTTTTAGCGACGGTGAGTTTAAAATAACAAAACCGCGAATCATCCCCGACTGCGCTGAAAATTTGCAATAATCTACGCTGTTCGTGCTGACTCGCGGCAAAAACTTATTTTCAAATTATTTTTGAGCAGTTAAAGTTTATTAACGCTCAAACACTCTGTGAATAAACAGCACTTGCCGTCTCCGTTTGCGGGCGGCTGTCGAGTTCAAAAAACCTGACCGGCACGGCACCGTTCACTTTTTCTCTTTCCTTACTCATCTCATACCATTTGTCGCAGCCCGCACAATGGTAAAATTTCGTCCAATCCGTCGCCTGACAATCGAAGTCAAGCTCTTCGTTACAATGCCAACAAGTCATAACCGCAGTCCTCCAATTTGAATTAAGATAAGTTTAACATTTAAAGCTCAAAAAAACCACACCTATTTTATAGTGCAAACACGCTCTAAAAACGTAAAAGTTCCTTAACTTTCGGAACCGATTGAACGGCGGTCAAAGCAAATTTTACCGGATGACGAATTAAAATAATTTTCTGCAACAAAATCATCCGCAACGTTCGTAATACGGCATATCGTTATCCGGGAAATCGAACAAAGAAATGCTTGAAGCGATCAATTTATCAAAAACATTTACGAGCGACAGCGTTGATTACGAAGTTTTAAAAAACGTCAATCTTGAAATCAAAACGGGCGAATGCGCGGCGATTATCGGCAAATCAGGCAGCGGTAAGTCAACTTTGATGCACTTACTGGCGTGTCTCGATACGCCGACGGCGGGCAGCGTGATGTTTGAAGGGGCGGATTTCTCGACGCTGACCGAAAAAGAGCGGGATTTGGTGCGGAATGAAAAATTCGGTTTTGTTTTTCAGCAGTTTTTCTTGAACGGGCAGGAAACCGTGTTTGAAAACGTCGTGCTGCCGATGCGGATTCGCGGCGCGACGCAGTATCGTTTGACGAGCAGCGCGATGGACGCGCTCGAAGCCGTCGGATTGAAGGACAAAGAAGACAAACGCGCCAAAGATTTATCGGGCGGCGAAAAACAGCGGGTCTGCATCGCCCGCGCACTCGTCGGAAAACCGCAGATTATCTTTGCCGACGAACCGACCGGCAATCTCGACTCAAACACGAGCGAAGCGATTGAAGGAATGCTGTTCAGGTTGAACGCGGAAAAGGGAATTACGCTGATCGTCGTCACGCACGATGAAGATTTGGCGGCGAAATGTGCGCGGATTATTGAAATGAAGGACGGGCGAATTGTAAAAGGATGAAGATGAAGCGTTAATAAAATGAAATTTTGGGACTTGATAAAAATTGCCAATCGCAACCTTTTTCGCGCACGGCTTCGCACGTTTTTGACGGTGATGGCGATTGTCGTCGGTTCGTTCACACTCACTTTAACAAACGGTTTGGGCGACGGTTTGCGCGATTATATTGATAAACAGGTCAAGAATGTCGAAGGCGGCAGTGTGCTTTTTGTTCGCAAAAAAATCGAGCGCAAAGACGAGCAGGTAAATCCCGACGAACCCGCCGAATATAAGGAAAAAACGCCGAACGAAGCCGGCGATAAGACTGACCCGGACGAGATGATGATTTCTCAAGCGCAGATCGAAAATTTGCGAAATCAAATTCCCGAAATTAAAACGATTACGCCGCGTTACTGGATTAACGGCGAATATATCACGATAGAAGGCGCGAAAAAATACCGGGTTGCGCTCGGAATGCTGTCCGAAGGCGTGACGCAGAAAACCGAAGTTGGAAAAACGATTGACGGCGCAAATCAAGTTATGCTTCCGCTTGACATCGCCAAGACATTTGATGAAAATCTTAACAATTTAATCGGCAAAACGGCGACCGTCGCCTACAAAGTGAAAAATCAAACTGACGAGATTAAAACGCTGCAACTGAAAATTGTCGGCGTTTCAACCAAGGGAATGATGGCGAATTTTACGTCGTATGTGGATGCGGAAACGGCAAAACGCATTTATGAAGATCAAAACCAAAAAGAGGATGATCTTAATCTTTTTTCGAATTTGTCCGTTCAACTGAAAACGGGTGAGGTGCAGAACATCGCGGCGGTGAAAGATAAACTCGACGAACTGGGATTTTCAGCCGATTCGTTTGCCGACCAGCAAAAAAGAATTTATGATGCCGTCGGCATTTTGCAGATCGGGTTGAATTTGTTCGCATTCATCGCCCTGCTCGCCGCCTCCTTCGGTATTATCAATACGCTGGTCATCGCCGTTTTGGAGCGTACGAAGGAAATCGGACTGCAAAAAGCGTTAGGAATGGGACGTTGGAAAATCTTTTCGCTTTTTTCGCTCGAATCAATTTTAATCGGATTTTGGGGCGCGGTAATCGGCACAGTCGGCGGAATGATCGTCGGCGCGATTATCAATATATTTGTGGCGCAAAACTACTTGCAGTCGTTTGAAGGCTACAGCATTTTTGTTTTCAAGTTGCTGCCGATTGTGCTGGTGATACTTTTAATCTGTTCGATTGCCTTTATCGCCGGTGTTTTTCCGGCATTGCGGGCGAGTCGTTTGAATCCGATTGAAGCGTTGCGATATGAATAAAATACATTAAATAAAAGGAGAACAGATGATTATTACGACAGGAAATGAAGTGGCGGGACACGAAATTGAACAATATTTGGGCATTGTGCGCGGCATCGTCGTGCGGGCGACGGGCATCGGGCGCGGCATTATCGGCGGATTCAAATCAATCGCGGGCGGCAACATCGAAGAATTTGCTCACGTCTGCGAAAATGCACGGCTCGAAGCATTCAACCGGATGATCACTCACGCCAACGCCATCGGTGCGGAAGCGATTATCGGAATGCGCTACGACGCGACCGAATTTCAGCAAGGTTCGACCGAAGTTCTCGCTTACGGCACGGCGGTTCGATTGACGAAGAAATAGAGTTTCAAGGTGCAAAGTTTCACGTTGAAAACCTGAAACTTTGCACCTTGAAACCTTGCATCTGAAAAGAGTATGAAAGAGAATCCGCAAATTGCCGGAGAAAATATCAATCGTTTTTTGTGCGACCAATGCGGCGGGAATATGGTTTTCGATCCGCAAAACGGTCAACTAACCTGTCCATATTGTAATTTTTCAAAAGCGATTGCAAAGGAAGGCGAAATTGTCGAGCGCGATTTCCAAAGTTTTTTGCGTCCCGATTCCGACAGGCTGCAGCCGATGGCGGAAAATGCGATGCAGGTTTCGTGTGAAACGTGCGGCGCAACCGTTACTTTCGTGCCGCCTGAAACAGCGCGAAGCTGTGATTTTTGCGGCGGAAAAATTGTCGCCCAACCGAAATCCGCCGATCCGCTCGTCGCGCCCGAAGGCGTTCTTCCCTTTTCCGTAACTTCGCAAATCGCTTCGTCCGCACTCAAAGGTTGGATAAATTCGCGCTGGTTTGCGCCGAATAATCTAAAAATTCTCGCCCAACCCGATAAAGTCGGCAGCGTTTATATTCCGTATTGGACGTTCGATGCCGACACCGACAGCCGCTACACCGGACAGCGCGGCGAATATTATTACCAAACGGAATATTATGAAGAAAACGGCGAACGGAAATCGCAGCAGGTTCGCTACACGAATTGGCACGGAACTTCCGGCGCGGTCAGCCGACATTTTGACGATCTTTACATTCCCGCGACCAAATCGCTTTTGCCCGCTTACGTCAAAAAACTGAACTGGGATTTTGCCGAACTCGTCCCCTATGAACCCGCGTATCTCGCCGGACACAAAGCGCAAACATATCAGATGACACTTGAAGAAGGGTTTGAATTATTTAAGCAGGATGCCGCCGAAATCATTTACGACGATGTGCGCCAAGACATCGGCGGCGACGAACAGCGCGTCGGCAATGTTGACACCAATTATTCAAGTATCACGTTCAAACATCTGCTCGTGCCGGTTTACGCGGGCGCGTATCGCTACAACAATAAAGTTTTCCAAATCGTCGTCAACGGCAGAACCGGCGAAGTACAGGGCGAACGTCCGTACAGTTGGCTGAAAATTGGCTGTTTGTCAATTGTCATTCTATTCGTCGTCATAATTATCGCTTTGATTGCCTCTTCACGATGACTCAAGCAACCCCTGAAAACAAATTATTTGCCCTTCTCATTTAAAGTCGTCAGCGGCGTGGAAAGTTTAAATCAAATCCCTTGAGCGATGCTTTTCGGCGGATTCAAGGAAAATGGATTTTTCCAATTTTTGAAAGCGCGGATCAACACGCAAATTGTCGAAACGCGGATCGGCGGCAAGCCACAGCAGCCACGGATCGCGGTTGGCGAAAGCATTTTCGAGATGTAAAACGGCTTCGTCCGCTTCGCCTAATGCGGCGTAAATTATTGCTGAATGAACCGGCGAAATATAATGTTCGCGGCTTTCGGCGACAATTTCAGCGGCGATTTTGCGGGCATTTTCTTCATCACCGGCGATTGCATAAGCATAACCGAGACATTTTTTAAAAAATACGCCGTACGGTTGGTCAAGATGTTTTTCGTATTTGGCGACGGCTTCGGCGGCTTTACCCGTCTGTTCCAGATTCCAGCAGAGAATTTGTTCGCAGGCGACGGATTGCGGACTGATAGCGAAATATTTGTCGAGCAATTCGAGAGATTTTTTATAATTCCGCGCCAGAAAATAAGAGATTATCAACATTCCGTGATTGTATAAACCAGTCGGTTCGATTTTCACCGCCCGCCGCAGATAAGTTTCGGCTTTATCAAATTCGCATCGGAACATAAAAACCTGTCCCAGATAATTATTGGCGAAGGCGCAGTGCGGATTGATGGCGAGAGATTTGTGTAAATTCTGCGTCGCTTCGTCAAAATTCCAATCGGCAACCAATGCGAAAAAACCCTTCGCAGCATAAAATTCCGCCGAATTCGCATTCAAATCGGCGGCACGTTCGAGTGCGTTTTTCGCGCCGTCAAAACCTAGGGCAAGTGAAGATAAATTATAAATAGCTTCTTTAATACAAAGTTCGGAAAGCGCGACGTAAGCGGGCGCGTAATCAGCATCGAGCCGAATCGCTTCTTCCAAAAGTTCGCGGGCTTTTACATACGTCGGCATCGTACTTTGCTGAAAATAGATACGCGCCAACTGGCAGGCTTCAAAAGCATTAGCGGGGTTGAAAAAATTCGGTTCGGAAACTGCGCTTTCGGATTTGTACAGTGCGGCTGCTTGCTCGGTTTCTTCCGAACAAAGCGCGACAGCTTCTTCCAAGTCCAGTTTTCGCCCTTGTTCGTAAAGTTCGGAGAAATCGGCTTCGGCTATTTTTGATTTGAGTTCGGCGAGATATGTTTCGAGGAAACGACGTTCAACGGGTTCATATCGATGACCGGACGAATCGCGCAGACTTTGTGCAGCACCTGCCAGACGGGTGGCGCGTTTCAATTGCCTGCTTTTGACGGCGAGCGACGCGAAACCGTCAAAACAGTATATTGTATAGACTACATCCTTCAATTTCCGAGCCGTTTCCATAACTTCGATAAAATATAATTGCTGGTTTTCAAAATCACCTTCTTCATAAGCGATTAAGCCGAGCGAGATGCCGTTGTCACAGATTCCCTGTTGTTTGCCGAGTTTTCTGGAAATCGCTAACGCTTCTTCGATACATGGACGGGCGCGGCGATGATCGCCTTCGGTTCGGGCTAAATCTCCGATTATATTAAGTGAAGTGGCGATTCCCGGCTGGTCGTCAAGTTGGCGGCTAATTGCCAATCCGTCTTCGATATATTTTCGCGCCGCCGTAAAATCGCCCTGCTGATAAGCGTTGACTCCCAGACCTCTGTTTGCTACCGCTATATTTGCTAGATCATTTTCTTGGGCGGCGAGTGTTAACGCCTGTTTATAGCAATTTTGAGAAGATGGAAAATTGGCTTTAAGTCTGTTCAGTACGCCGAGACTGACCAGCAATTTGATACGCAGAATGGCAGGAAATTCCGCACTCTGTCGCAAGACGATTTCAAACCATTCAGTTCCTTCAATCGTGTGTCCGTTCCGACTCCAAAAATAACAAATCACGCCAGCCAAACTCGCCGCCGTTTCTCCATCGTTTTTCGACAGCCAATTGAGCGCGTTTCGCATATTATCGAAATTCGCCTGCATCGGAGCGATCCATTTTGGGGACTCCGCGCTCAAAAAATGCGGCTCGGCAGCTTTGAGCAGTCCGATAAAATAATCTGCGTGAGCGCGTCGGGCAACTTTCGCTTCGTCGTGTTTTTCTAAAAGTTCGAATGCGTATTCGCGGACGACTTCGAGCATCCGAAAACGCTGTCCGCCGTCCGGCTGCTCCTTTGAAACGAGCAGACTCTGACCAAGCAGTGAAGTTACGTCGTCGAGGACATTGATCGGCGGTCGCGTATTATCGGCTGATTTTTTATTGCTGATTTCTTCCTTACTGACCAATGACCGCCAGCTATTCACAATTGTTTCCGCCGCTTCGATGGTAAAACCGTTGGCAAACACCGCCAGACAGCGAAATGAGTTTTTTTCGTCATCGGTCAAAAGATCGTAACTCCATTCGACAGTTCCGCGCATTGTTTGTTGGCGTTCGGGCAAATCCTTTGCGCCGCCCGTCAGCAGATTTAGCTGGTTTTCGAGTCTTTCCAAAATCGCTGACGGGGAAAGAATCTTAATCCGCGCCGCCGCCAGTTCGATTGCCAGCGGCAAACCATCGAGCCGCCGACAAATTTCCGCCACTGTTTCGGCGTTTTCTTTTGTCAAAGCAAAATTCGATTTAGCGTTTCGCGCCCGCCTGACGAATAATTCAATCGCTTCGTATTTCGATAATTCGTCGAGCGAAACATTTGAAATTCCGTTCGGTAATTCGAGCGGCGGAACGATAAATTCACGTTCCGCGCTCAAATTCAGCCGCGTTCGACTGGTAACTAAAATTTTTAACTTTTCGGCACAAGAAATGAATTCCGCAACGATTGGCGCGGCATCAATCACCTGTTCAAAATTATCAATCACGAGCAGGATTTGTTTATCGCGCAAAAAGTTTTTCAAATTTTCCGCAACCGCTTTGTCGCCTGCCTCTTTGATTCCGAGCGTTTGGGCAATCGTCGAAACAACTAATTCGGGATTTGTAATCGCCGCCAATTCGACAAAAAACACGCCGTCGGCAAAGTTCGCTGCCAACTCCTGCGCGAGTTTCTGAGCAAGTCTGGTTTTGCCCGTGCCGCCAACTCCCGCCAATGTTACAAGACGCACGTCTTTTTGCGACAGCAGATTTTTAACTTGCGAGATTTCCTTTTCGCGCCCGATAATTTGCCAGAGATTTTCCGCCGTTTGGTTTTCGTCGTTTTCGGCGGCGGGAAATTGGATTTTACTCGCCGAAATCTGTTTCGCGGATTTCGCTTCAGTGCGAAAAACATCGCCGGTAAAGCGATAACCGCGCCGTTTGAGAGTTTCGATAAAAGGCGTGCCGTCCGGTTTTTTCTGCAAAACCTTTCGCAAAAGATAAAGATTCTGGGTCAGATTTCCTTCTTCGACAAACGAATCTGCCCAAATAATTCCCATCAATTCGTCTTTACTCAAAACTTCGCCGCAATGTTCGACCAGCGCAATCAGCGTTTCGACGACCTTCGGTGTCAGCGAAATTTCGCGCCCGTTTTTGTAAAGAAGGCGATGTGCGGCATCGAGGCGGAATCCCTCAAACTCGTAAATCTTTTGACTGCGCGATTTATCCATTTTGAATTTAAATTGAGAATTATTTGATTTTAAATCCGAAGACACCGCCGCGACTTATCAATTAAATTGATTACGGAGCGGAAAACCAACACAGTGCGACAAAGCCGCAGATACAAATAATAAATGTATTGTAGCGCGAGTTGATGACAAACGAAAGCGTCTTTTATCAGAGTTAAACGCTCGGTTAAAAATTTTGAAAATAGATGTAAGTCAAAAAGAGCAGTTGATTATTTATTAAATAAATATTGAAGAGGAAAAAAATGGAAACTTTTATAATGCAACAAAGATCGACAAAAATATCCGGTTCTAAATATAAGCTGCTGGATACAATTTACAGCTTTGAAAACAGGTCTGGCGTAGCCGCCTTTACTCATATAAATAGGAAAGAAGTGGCATCCGGTTTGAGAGAACGTGTCGAAAATCCATGGAAAATAAATCAGGGGGCAGCGGGTTTATGCGGACCGGCGAGCCTTGTTTATTCAATAGCAAAAGACCAACCGGATGTATATGTCAATATGGTTATAGAGCTTTACGAAAAAGGTCAAACCACTTTTGGTAAATGGAAATTAAAACCCGGAAAAGATTTAAAAAATTATCTTCCGGTCGGCGTTCCGGTTGTTGATTGGATACCGACAGCAAGCATTCGAGACTCCGAAAATTGGTTTTATGATTATCAAGATACAAGTGGTGAAGGCGGAAATTGGGGCAAAGAAATGATTCCGTGGTTGAAAAAAGCGGGCTACACAAAAATTATAGAAGACTACGGCGACATGAAAACCAAAGATGAAAAAAGCCTGCAGTACGCCGATAGCTGTTACAACCTCGGATTTAATGTGATGTTGTCGATTCATGCGGATATTCTATACCGGAAAACAGGACTGAAATCTTCTCCGAATCATTGGGTGTGTCTCGCGTCGAGAGTTAATTATGCAGGAGCAATAGATGATTATCTCAGCCGGACAGTCAATATGACCATCTTTACTTGGGGAGAATTGCATCCGGTTCCGAAAGCACCGGCGACGCTGAAACTGACGGATTTTCTTGATAGTTATTTTGGCTTTATCGGCTTTAAATATTGATTCAACATTTAAATCTAAAAGGTATAAAAATTATGAGAGAAAAAAAGATAAATATGTCGAAATTCTGCTTAACAAATCTGTTTTCAACTTTATCCGTTGTCATTTTAACAATGATTTTAGCGCAAACGAATTTTGCTCAGTCAACCGACCCGGACAAACCGACGATTTTGACTTCCGGCAAAATTGACAAAACGAACACGATCAATTTGAGCGAGGACAATACTTACTATTACGCCTTTGACGTGAACAAAGGAACGCTGACGTGGACGCTGGATTTAACGCCGATGAGCAAATCCGATGCGGGCGGCTTATTGCAGTGGACTTTGCTGACTCCGAAATTCGAGAAATTGAAATATGACAATTTATCGGCGCAGGGTTCGCCGGAAAGACAAATCAAGGATTTGCCGGTTACGATCAAACGCCGAATTATTTTGAAAATCGTCGTGTCGGGCAATGTCGGCTGCAAAATAAAATTATCAGGTTCAACCGTCAATTTCGGCGGCAAAAAATAGTCGTTCGGCGAGGATGACAATGCCTATTTCAAACTAATTTTTATGATTGCCGAATGGCGGCAGAGGGGAGCTTTATGCAGACAAAAATCAAATTTATGACATCGCTAAAATGTGGTATTTTGAAAGCTATCGTTAAAAATTGCGCGGCTTTAATAGTCGCGTTACTAATCACGACGGGTATTTTGGGGGCGGCATTCATTTGGCAGCCAACCGTCAGCGGACAGGAATTGTTCGACATACCGAAACTCGAAGTTTTGCCGCCGTCAATTTCAGATTTGCCGAATGACGTGAACGCTCACAAAGAAAAGCTGGACATCGCGTATCTGTCAGCGGAAAAAGACTCGCAGTTAGTTGAAAAGTTAGACCATCTGATCGCCAAAGCCGGTGCGGAAGGAAGCGTTCCGGTGATTATCGGGTTTCGATTCGATTTCAAATTAGACGGCAATTTGAGCCATTCTCTAATTACCGACCAGCGGGCGGAAATCAAACTGGAACAGGAATCGGTTCTGCAAAAAATCAAGCCTTTTGCCCCGAAAAATGTCAAGCAGTTTTCAACTATTCCATATTTTGCCGCAACGGTTGACGCGGCGACGCTCGAATATTTGAAATCGCTGCCGGAAATCACTTCGGTCAGCGAAGACGAAGCACTCGCGCCGACGCTTGCCGAAAGTGTGCCCCTCGTCGGTGCGCCGACGGCTTGGGCTAACGGTTATTCGGGCAGCGGATGGACGGTGGCAATTCTTGATACGGGTGTCAATAAAGCGCACACATTTTTGACCAATAAAGTCATTTCCGAAGCCTGTTATTCAACGACCACTACTGATTATTCCAGTGTTTGCCCCGGCGGAGTGGCGCAGTCAACTGCTAATGGTTCGGGATATAACTGCGTTGATACGATTTCCGGCTGCGATCACGGGACGCACGTTGCGGGTATCGCCGCCGGCACTAATGCTAATTTTAGCGGAGTTGCCAAAGACGCTAAGGTGATTTCAATACAGGTTTTTTCAAAGGAAATTTCAACCAACACCGTAAAAGCATTCGTATCCGATGAAATTTTAGGATTGGAACGGGTGATGGTTTTGCGAACTTCATATAATATCGCCGCTGTAAATATGAGTTTGGGCAGTGATACTACTTATTCATCTAACTGTGATACACAAGATTCCGCCGAAACGACGGCGATTACAAATTTACGTTCGGTCAATATCGCCACCGTGATTTCTTCCGGGAATTCATATCGTTCAACGGGAATCAGTTTTCCCGCCTGCATTTCCACCGCCGTCAGCGTCGGATCAACCGGTGATGGAAGCGGCGGCGCGACCGTTGACAAAGTTTCGGATTTCTCGAACAGCGCGGCAATTTTAGATTTGCTCGCGCCCGGACAATTGATCAACTCATCAGTTCCCGGCAATGTCTACGAAAATAAAAGCGGTACTTCGATGGCGGCACCGCACGTCGCGGGCGCGTGGGCAGTATTAAAGCAGCGAGTTCCGAACGCTTCGGTTGATACCATCCTGAATGCTCTGAGGGGAACCGGACTGCCGATTATTGATTCCCGCAATAATCTTATCAGACCGCGCATTAGGATTGACGCGGCACTTCGACAGTTGAGCGGCGGAACTTGCGGCTATTCGATTCCGTCGGCGGGGGTCAGTTTCAGCAGGTTTGGCGGCGGTGGAACATTCCCCGTCAACGCAACAGAAAGCGACTGCGGCTGGACGGCGACGAGCAATAGTCCTTCCTGGCTGCCCGTAACTTCGGGAGCCAACGGCACCGGCGACGGCTCGGTCAGTTACCTCGTCGCGGCAAATAATACGACTTCGCTCCGCACCGGCACGATTACCGTCGGCGGACAAACATTTACCGTTACTCAGCAGGGAGATTGCGTTACCGCGATCTCACCGACCAGCCGAAGCGTCGGTTACGGCGGCGACAGCGGATCGTATGTCGGAGTTTCAGCAACGAGCGGCTGTAATTGGACGGCATCAAGTAATCGCTCGTGGATCAGCGTTACCGGATACTTGAGCAACGGCTTTACCTATTCCGTCGCGTCAAACGCCACGGGAGTTGACCGCACCGGCGCGATTATCGTTCTCGGAAAAACTTTTACGATTACGCAAAGCGGTAATTTTACCAACTGCCAATCTTATACTCCGATAGCTCTAAACCAAACCATCAACGGCGCACTAACGACCTCCGACTGCACCATCGGCGGCTCGACCAGTTATGTTGACCAGTATAGTTTTAACGGCACAGCCGGACAGAAAATTGCAATCACGATGCGGTCAATAACTTTGTCCAGCGGTAAACTTTATCTGACCGATCCGAACGGTGATTTTGTCGGAAATGGTAGTAGCCCGCGCGTTCCGGCATATAATGGATTTTTAACGCTGCCGGTTTCCGGGACTTATAAAATCTTCGCTACTTCACTTCTCGGCACTGCCGTCGGCACTTATTCGCTGACTCTAAATGATGAAGCCACCTGCGGTGCTGTCTCAATTTCACCGACCAGCCGACACTTTCCCGTCGGCGGCGGCAGCAGTTCGTTTGACTTAACAATTAACAGTAGTTGCGTTTGGTCGGCGGGATTCATCTACAACGGTTGGCTAAGTCTCTCGCCGACCAATCCCAGTAGTGTCAGCGGAATCGGCAGCAGCACAATCAATTACACCGTCGCGGCAAATTCCAATCCCGATCCGCGCAGCGAAACAGTTCTCGTCAACGGAATTTCATTCGTCGTAACGCAGGACGGAACCACCCAAACCGATGAGGCAGATGTTTTTGGTCGTCCGAACGGCGATCATTTCGTTGATTCTGACGACATCCAGCAGATTCGCCGGTTTGCGCTCGGTTTGGACACGGCGGGATTGGGCGGTGAATATCAACGCGCTGACGCTTCGCCGCGCACCACGTTGGGCGACGGCTACATTGATTCCGATGATGTCGTGCAGGCTCGCCGCTACGCGCTCGGTTTAGACACGCTGCAATTAGCGGGCGGTCCATCCAATCCGCCGCCGATTGCCCCGCCCGCTGACACTGCTCTATTAGCACAGGTGACCGACCTAAAGACGCAATTTATCCTCTTTGGCAAACCGCAGGCGGCACCGGCAGCGTTCAGAGTTGACGCGCAGAACACCAGTGCCGGGACAACTTTAACCGTGCCGATTCGCGTGGATACCGTTGGCAATGAGGCGGGCTACACTTTCAGCATCGCTTTTGATTCGACCAAACTGACTAATCCGAATGTCGTCATCGGCGACAGCGGCGGCGATGTTCTTTTCAACGCCAACAATCCCGGTCAAATCGGCTTTTCAGTGACAACATTCAGCGGCGGAACGATTGCCGAGGGAAACAACAAGACACTCGTCACGGTCACGTTCACGGTGGCGGCGAATGCTTCTGCAGGAACAGTTCCGATTACATTCACCGATCAACCGGCACGACGGAAAGCCTCGCCAGTTGACCCGAATTTCCCGATCACGCAACCAACCTACACGGGCGGCACGATTACGATCAGCGGAGCGACGGCGGCGGGTGCCAATGTTTCCGGCAGAGCGGTGACGGCGGACGGACGCAGAATTACCAATGTGCAGATTACGATGACGGGAACAAGCGGCGAAACGCGGACGACGCGGACAACGGCGTTCGGCTATTTCCGGTTTGCGGATGTTCCGGCGGGACAAAGTTATGTGATTACGGCGCGGGCGAAACGCTTTACGTTCGCACAGAATACGCAGACTCGTTCGATCAGCAGTGATATTTCCGATGTTGAGTTTGTCGCTGACCGTTAAAAATTTGCCGGATTGGACGGGGCGGAAACGCGACCGTCAGGGAGTGTGTTATTGGTCGAGTTCGGACGGGGCGGAAACGCGAGCGTGAGGGAGTGTGTCATTGGTCGAGCGATTGACACACTCCCTGACGGTCGTGTTTCCGCCTCTTGACGGCATTGTGATTGTTTTCCTGATGTGACAAAATAAAAACACGGTGAAATGTTTTTTCTCGCATTTTTACGAAACTAGACAACTGGAAAATTGAAATTTTATGAATCCCTGGCACGACGTAAAAAGCGGCGATAATGCGCCCGAAATAGTCAACGCATTAATCGAGATTCCGAAGGGCAGCAAAGGGAAGTTTGAATTGGATAAAGAGAGCGGGTTGATCAAACTCGACCGCGTTCTTTATTCGTCGGTGCATTACCCGGCAAATTACGGTTTCATTCCGCAGACTTATTGCGACGACAACGATCCGCTCGATATTTTGGTTTTTAGTTCGATTCCACTGCCGTCGCGGTGTTTATTGGACGCAAAAGTAATCGGAGTGATGCGAATGGTTGATTCGGGTGAAACCGACGATAAAATAATCGCCGTCGCCGCCAATGATATATCCGTCAGCTACCGCAACGACATTTCCGAACTTCCGCCGCATTCGACCGTCGAAATGCGGGCGTTTTTTGAAGATTACAAAAATCTCGAACATAAACAAGTCGTCGTCGAAGAATTCTACGGGCGCGAAAAAGCCTTTGAAATTATCAACGAAGCCATCGAACTGTATAAGACTAATTTTAAGGTTTAAGGTTTAAGGTTTGAGGTTTTAGATTCAAGGCAAAAATGAACCCCGTCCGCTCCTGCCGATCCGCATATTGGTCAGCCAGTCGAGCCAGAAATATCTCAACGCTTTCGGGGAAAGATATTCGGTAATGCCGATGGTTTTACGCGGTTTGCCGTCGCGCAGAGTCAGCGTCATTTCGCTCAGAAAACGCAGGTAGAAAAAGCTCGAATCAATGACTTTTGTCTGTTTGACGCGCAAACGAGTATTGTCTTCAGTAACAAACCGCAACCGGGTTGGATATTTGATGCCGAATTTGTCGCGCTGAAAATTTTGCTGTTCGTAACCCGCGTCGCGGTCACGCAGATTGTTGTCGCGGACGGTGAAAAGTTTCGTCGTCGCCGATTCTTCGCCAATCTCTTTGTAACGATAAAAGACGGCGGTCGCGTCGGAAAAGTGGGCGCGTCCCCACTGCCATTCGGAAACGGTGTCGGGCAACCAGCGATTGTCAAAATTGTGGTCGTGATAACCCGTTCCGCGAAAATGAACGGCATTTGTTTCTTTGCCTTTTTCGTCGGAAACGGTGATTTTCCCGGTCACATCCGCCCGTGCCGTGACCAGGTTCCAGATGTGCGAATCGTCTTTATTTAATTTTTTGTCGGGCAGAAAATCGCTCTCAATCGAAAGCCATTCAAAATGTGCTTCGAGCTGCCGGTTTTTGCGAAGTTTGGCGTTAATTGAAAGTAGATACCCGGAACCGTAAGGGGCGGATTCGAGCCGGAAAAAATTATCACCAATGCGGCACGCCGGGGTTTCCTGATCGGCTTTCAAATCTTCGGGCGCAAATTCGTTGATCGCCCGATAGACGGGCTTGCCGTCGCGGTAATAAGTGAAAGCGAGCGCAGGATAACAATCGGCGCAGTTGGAATTTTTTTTCCGGCGAAGTTTGTCGGTGAACCGATTATGTGTGCGGTTCGCCGCATTATAGCGCGGAGAAAAAATAAAGTTATCGAGAAAAATTATCACCACCGCGTCGCGCCCGTCTTCGCTCAAAGCGTCGAAATACCACCATTCAAACGCTTTCGGGTTCGATTTCGGCTGCCAAACATCGGCTTTGACACTGGACGTGAATGAAAATTTTTCAGCTAAAGCCGGTTGTGTCGCGCTCATTGGGAAATCCCGCCGGAAGTGAATTTTAAAACAAAAGCCTGATAGAAATGAGGCTAACTTCAATCAGGCTGAAAGTCAATTAAGTTGGAGCGCGGAAGTCCCGTCCGCCTCAACGCCAGCGAAGCGAGGCGTTGAGTATCTCCACATTATTACAAGACCGTTTAACGGTAAAACCGAGTTACTTCTTCGCATTCGGAGTGTGTTGTGATAATGAGTTGCTATTCAACGCTCGCTTCGCTGCGTTGGCGGACGGAACTTCCGCGCTCCGACTAAATTACATTCGGATCGGACTGCGGCGTTGACATAATATTGTTGAGATATGCGTCCGCCCCGTCGTCGGTCTGTTTGGCGAATTTGTAGATTTCGAGATAACGCTGTTTCCACGCGGGCGTGTTGGAATTATTCTCGGCTTGGGCGATTTTCACCGTCCGGGCGTAAGCGTCGAGCATCCGGTTGACCAATTTTTCGAGTTTCGCGTTGTCGGCTTTATATTCGGCATCTTCTACCGTTTTGCTGCCGTTTTTGATTTGAAAATCCTTTGCCGCTTTTGCATATTGGTCTTCGTAACTGAAAGCGATGTAATAATAAGGATAAGCGGTGTTTTTGATTTTCGATTCGTATTGCAGCGATTTATAAAAATTTTCCGCCGCCGCCTTCATATCGCTGTCAACCGCAAAACTGCCGATCACGTAATACATTAACGCCGTCGCTTCAGCTTGATTGGTGAACGGCTGATAGGTTTTCGGCAGTTTGTTTGCCGCGAAAAGTTTCAAAGTTTCTTTGGCGTAATTGACTGAATCCGTTGCAAAAGATTTGTCTTTTTTCTTGGTCAAAGCCTCGTAGCCGCCGTATGCCAAATTCATCGTCACATAAGAATTTTCCGGTTCCTGTGCCAGGATTTCCTTACCGATAGTGAACGCCTCGGCGGTTTTACCGTCGTCCAGTTTTTTATTGATAATCGAAGAACGATATTTTTCGACGAAATCTTTAACTTTGGTTACTTTTTCGTCCGCATCTTTTCCGTACTGCGCCAAAAATTCTTTGCCTAACTGATAGGCTTTTTCTTGATCTTCAGACTTTTTCGTCTGCGACATTTTAGCGATTTTGCCGAAAAGTTCATCTTTTTTGGAATTGTCCTGTGCGAACGCTGAAACGGTCAACGCCGCCGATAATAACGTCAAACAGAAAATGGAAGTAATTTTTTTCATTATAAATCTCCTGAAAATATTTTGTAGTTGAAATATATCAAAGCATTTATTACGAAACAAACACCGAATCTAAAAATCACGACGGCAAACTTTTACCGCCAAAATCGAATCTCTAGTTTGTGAAAACGGCTCTCCCGAAAATTCATCAGACAAAAAAGGAGAATAAATGAAGAAAGGAACAAAAACGATTTTGTTGAGTTTGGTTCTGTTGACCGGAATGTTTCTGACAGCGTGTCCAAAACGGGTGAGCATCGCCGACATCGAGGCGAATCCGGGCAAATATTACGACAAGGATGTCGCGGTGGCGGGAACCGTGCAGAATAGTTACGGCGTTTCGATTCCGATTATCAGCAACGGTTCGGGCGGCATCTACAAAGTTGACGACGGAACGGGTTCGATCTGGGTGATGACCAGAAGAAGCGTTCCGTCCAAAGGCGCACGGCTCGGCGTGAAAGGTAAAATCCAGAATGGTGTCAATTACAACGGCAAAAATTACGGTTTGGTGTTGATGGAAGACGACCGTAAATTTAGCAACGGAAAATAAATTTCGAGGCAGTAAAATAAAAGAAAAAGAGGGGCGGACTACAAATTCGCCGCTCTTTTTTTTGACTAAAATTGCTCTGCAATAAAAATGATTGTGGTAAAATAGGCAGGCAAAATGAATTATATCAGCGAGGAAAAATTTATGCCGCAAAATGCTTTGGTCGAATTGCCATACGATTTTGACGAAGTTATCGAAAATCTTGTCACGGAGGATGATAAACCATTGGATGACATTGTTTCTGCAAAACAGATGCGCTTTCTGGTTGAGCCGCTGTACAGTTCGTGGAAATCTCTTACGAACGAGGAAGTGCCGCAACTGCGGAGTTTTTTTGCTGATTGTAACGTTGGCATATTTTTCACGCCGTATCAATCGCCGATTGTGCCGGATATGCTTTTGAGTTTGGATGTCGAGCCGCGCGGGAATTTTTTTGAAAAGAAAAATCGGTCGTATTTTGTTTGGGAATTCGGCAAAGTCCCGGAAGTCGCGGTCGAAATCGCCTCGAACAAAAAAGGCGATGAATTTTCCGGTAAAATGGATCGGTACGCAAAAATGGCAGTCAGCTACTACGTCGTCTTTGATCCGCTGCAAGCGTTGAGCGGCGATGTTTTGCGTGTTTACGAACTGGGTTTCGGCGGCAGACGTTATCATCTGCGGAGAGATTTCGATTTGCCGGATGTCGGACTCGGTTTGACGCTGTGGAACGGTGAGTTTGAAGAAGAACAGTTTGAATGGCTGCGCTGGTGCGACGCGGACGGGAATTTGATTTTGAGCGGGAAGGAACGCGCCGAAAAAGCCGAAAGAAAACTGCGCGAACTCGGCATTGACCCGGATCAACTTTGATTATTAGACATTTTTTGAAAATAGGAAAACTGACAGGGAGATTACAAGGGGTTCCAAATGGAAGACAAAAGCAAGCCACTTTTAGAGATGACCTCGCGCCGCCGCTGGGCGGTAACGATTGGCGTGATGACGGGAATGTTTATCGCCGCGCTCGAAGCGACGGTCGTCGGGACGGCGATGCCGACGGTAATCGCGTCATTGGGCGGACTCAATCATTACAGTTGGGTTTTTTCGGCATATCTCGTCACTTCGACCGTGACCGTGCCGGTGTGGGGGAAACTTTCCGACATTTACGGTCGCCGACTGCTTTATCAAATCGGCATCGGAATCTTCCTACTCGGCTCGATTCTGTCGGGAATGTCGGAGACGATGACGCAGTTGATTATCTTTCGGGCGATTCAGGGACTCGGCGCGGGCGCGCTCGTGCCGCTCGGAATGACGATTATCGGCGATATTTTTACGCTTGAAGAACGCGCCAAAATGCAGGCGTATTTTAGCGGAGTGTGGGGACTTTCCAGCGTTGTCGGTCCGATTGTCGGCGGTTTTATCACCGATCAAATTTCGTGGCGGTGGGTTTTTTACATCAATCTGCCGGTCGGCGTTCTCGCGGCATTAATCATCGGCATCGCGCTGAAAGAACCGAAACTGACGAAAAAGCCGAAGATTGATTATGCCGGGGCGAGCGTGTTGATGCTCGCCATCAGTTTGATGATGCTCGTTTTGGTTGAAGGCAGTGCGTCGGTCGCGGTGTTCTTTTCGACCGAAAATCTTCTGCTGTTCGCCGTTTCGATAATTTTACTGGGACTTTTCGCATGGATTGAAAAACGTGCGTCCGACCCGATCATTCCGTTCGATCTGTTCAAAAACCGGACGATCTCAGTCGCCGTCGGCGCGGGATTTCTGGCGGGCGTGGCAATGTTCGGCGCGATTTCGTTTGTTCCGCTGTTCGCGCAGGGCGCACTGGGCGCGACGGCGACGGAAGCCGGTTCGCTGCTGACACCGCTGATGCTCAGTTGGGTCACGATGTCGGTGATCGGCGGACGCATCCTGCTGAAAGTTGGTTTTCGCACAATAACACTGACCGGGTTTGTCGTTTTGAGTGCCGGATTTATTCTGCTTTCGATGTTTCAGCGCGACACGGCGCAAATTTGGCTCTATGTGGATTTAGCTCTCATCGGCGCAGGGTTGGGATTGACGATGCTGACGCTTTTGATCGCGGTGCAGCAGGCGGTCGAACGCACGAAACTCGGCGTGGCGACTTCGCTCAACCAATTTTCGCGGGCAATCGGCGGCGCGTTCGGCGTGGCGATTATGGGTGCGTTTTTGACGGCGGGTTTGGCGATGCAGTTGAATCAGGTCGCCGAATCCGGCACGACTAACTTAACGGTCGAACAAGCCGCTGCTTTTGCCGCCAATCCAAATGCGCTGATTGACCCGCAGGCGAAAGCAACTCTGCCGCCGGAAACTCTCGACGTTTTGCAGCAGGCGATGGCGGTTTCGGTTCACAAAGTGTTTTTCGTCGGCGCGATTCTATCAATACTGGCTTTTTTTGTTGCGTTACTTTTGCCGAAACAAAGCACAGAATCAAAAGAACACACGACTGATTCGGATTGCGGAGAGAAAATGTTTATGGCGGAACAGACGACGATCAACGCGCGAAATCAACCGGAAGCGAGTGGGAATTAAGATAGTGCTGAGTGTTGAGTCCTTAGTGCTGACTGCTGTAATGTAGAAATAAACTTTTCTGTACGACAATTAGTCGCTAAATTCTCAGCACTTCGGCACTGAGAACTCAGCACTCATCCTTCATCCCTTCTTCCCCAACTCGACGGCGCGTTGGTAAGCGGCGTAAATCGCCTTTGACAAAACGGTTCGCAAGCCGCCTTTTTCCATTTGATAGTTGGCTTCGGCGGAAGTTCCGCCGGGTGACGTGACCATACTGCGGAGTTCCGCCGGGTGTTTGCCGGATTCGATGGCGAACAAAACCGAGCCGAGAATAGTTTGCTGAACGAGTTCCTGCGAGACGCGGCGTGAAAACCCGAGATGTACGCCCGCGTCGGTCATCGCTTCCATAAACGTAAAAATATAAGTCGGACCCGTTGCGCTCAACGAAGTCGCCATATCAATCATATTCTCCGTTTCGACAAAGATTTCTTTGCCGAGCGCGGTCAATAATTCTCTGACCTGCGCCTGATGATTTTCGTCAACTTCGTCCGTGCAAGTCCACGCCGTCATTCCCTGACCGATTTGCGACGGTGTATTCGGCATCGCCCGCACGACCAAATCATTGGCGAGCATCGTGGAAATCGTTTCGATTAGTGCGCCCGCCACAATTGAAATAATCAACTGTTCCGACAGGACGACGTTTTTGAGTTCCGCCAGAACGCTGTTGATGCGCTGCGGTTTGACGCACAAAACGACGATTGATTCATCGTCTCGAACTGCTTTCACCGCATCGGCATTGTGTTCGTAAACCGTGATTTTATATTTGCTTTCGAGTTCACTGCGCCGTTCGCGGCGCGGATGTGATGCGACGATCTGTTCCGGCGCGACCAGTTCCATTCGCAAAAGCCCCGCTGCCATTGATTCCGCCATTACGCCGCAGCCGATAAAAGCAAGGCGGGTGTTTTTTAGTAAATTACTCATTTCAAATTATTCATTTCAAATCCCGGATTCCAGATTTTCACCGAACGAAGTATTTTCTTCCAATTTGAAATCTGGAATCTGGAATCTGGAATTACTCATAACTGAGGGCTTCGACCGCATCGAGACGGGCGGCGCGGAGTGCCGGGTAAAGTGCGCCGAGTGCGCCGCCGACAAGTCCGATGATGAAAACCAGCGTGATGACCAGCGGGCTTAATTCGACCGTCAATGTCGTCATACGGGTCAGCACAAAACGCACGATGACGGTCAGAATGATTCCGCTGATAATGCCGCAAAAACTCAGCAGCAATGCTTCCTGCGCGATGATCCAAGCGATTTTGGCGTTGTTCATTCCGAGCGATTTCATAATGCCGATCTGCCGCGTCCGTTCGGTGACGGTCGTGTACATCGTCAGTAAGATGACGAGTGCGCTGATTACGGCGGCGACACCAATTATCACATTGAGAAAAACTCCGAGCGCGGGAACGGCGGACAAATAAAGCTCTTCCAAATCCTTTGTCAAAATAACGTGATTGTCGGGAAACTGGTTGTGAATCGCTTCGGCGACTTGTTCGGGTGTAAATCCTTCTTTTGCTTTGACCAAAAATACCGAAACTTTGCCTTCGCCGCCGAGTTGTTTCTGCATCGTCGCCAGCGAAATTTTGATTCGCCCCCCGGCTGCCGGTTCATAGCTGCCGACGATTGTGAAAGTGCGGTCGTAAAGTTTGAGCGGATCGCCGATTTTGATGTTTTTTTGTTTCTGCCATCCGGTGTCAATCATCGCTTCATCGCTGCCTTCGGAAAATTTGCGTCCTTCAATAACTTTCAACCCGGCGACATCGGTGTATTGGTCAATGTTTACGCCGTCAATCAAGCGACTGCCGGTGTTGCTGTCGTCAACCGACACGCTGTTTTGACCGACCGGCACGGCGATTTTCACGCCTTCTATTTTCTCGAGTTCCTGCCCTGTCGAAAGCGGCAGGCGAAAAGATTCCGAACCGCTCATTCCGATTGCTCCAGGCGGGTAAAACAAAATCTCCGCACCGACGTTCGCCTCGCGGGTGGCGCGTTCACGCATCGAACCGTTCGCCAGTCCGATAGTAAAGACGATTAACAGCACGCCGACGGCAATGCCTAAAATACTGACGACGGTTCGCGCCGGACGATGCAGCATATTTGAAAATACGAGATTATCCATAAGTCAAGTTTCAAAGTCTAATGTTCAAACTCTAAAGTTTCAAGCTCTGCGGCGGGGTTTAAATTTAAGTTTTCGATTGATTAGCAAAGGATTTCCATCAAAAAACTTCGTTTATCAAAATAAAATGTTGACTTTGCTCGAATGTTCTTTATTTTTGTGAAAAATTAATCTAACATTAAGCAGTTTGTCAAAACAGCAATTTCGGTTCTAAAATCATTGAGTAGAAAATTAAATTTCTACAAGATTATTCCGGCAGCTGCTTAATTTACAAAACGTATTTCTATTGTGGAACATTCACTCTTTTTTCACGCTGTTTGCTGTCTTGCTTTATTCCGCAAACAACTTGTCACCGGCTTGTTCCGCACATAATTTAAAGATATTTCGCTGAAAATTGATTTTCCGGTTGGCTGGTTGTTTCTCAATACTCAGACAGCTTTAATCATTTTGAAAAAGTGAGTCGGTGAGTGTGAAAATTTTAACCTCACGATAACTCCCGTTAAGGCGATTTTGCAAAAATTTTATTTTTAATCGGTGGCAGTCAAAGATGACCAAGCGTATTGTTTCACGACTGACCAGCCGATTTTGCCAAAAACACAAAAGGCAAGTTATTAATTTAGGAGACACAACAATGAAAAACTTTGAGAATTTATTTTCGTTTAGCAAACGAACCGGCGGCGGATCATTCTTCCGACCTTCTGTTTTTACTGCGCTGTTAGCGGCGTTTATGCTGTCCTTATCAGTATTTACCGTAAACATCGCCGCACAGGGCGCGGCAGATTTGTCAGTAGCTGTTTCAGATGCGCCGGACCCGGTTCAATCAGGCGGCACGATCACGTATCAAATTGTTCTGACGAACAACGGTCCCAATGTCGCGGCGACGGCAGTTCTGACAACCTCTGTTCCGGCAAATACAACTTTTGTTTCATTCGCGCCGGTCTCGGAAGTCGGCTTTAGCTGCACGACCCCGGCGGTCGGTGGAACGGGCAACATCACCTGTTCGACCAGAAATTTCGCCAATGGAGCGGCGTTATTCAGATTTATGGTTAACGTCAATCCCGGAACGCCGAACGGAACGATTATTAACGAGAGCGTTTCGACATCTTCTTCGGCACCTGACCCGAACTTGTCGAACAACTCGGCGACCACGACCACGACGGTGGGCGGGGCAGGTCCGACTCCGACCCCGACTCCGACAATGTCACCGACTCCGACTCCGACTCCGGTTCCGACAGGCGGCGATTTGTCAGTGAGTAATGTGGATGCGCCCGATCCGGTCGTGGCGGGAAACAACATAACATATTCGATTATTTTGACTAATAACGGTCCCAGCGCAGCGGCGAATGTGACTTTGGCGACCACTGTCCCGGCAAACACGACCTTTATTTCAATTTCGCCTTCGGTCGAGTTGGGTTTCAACTGCACGGCACCGGCAGTCGGCGGGACGGGAAATGTGAGCTGCACGGTTCCGACATTCAGCGTCGGAGCAATTTTGTTCAAGTTAAACGTCAGGGTTAATCCAAACACACCAAGCGGAACGACGATCTTAAACAGCGTTTCGGTATCTTCTTCAACACCCGACCCCAACTCGCTCAACAATGTTGCGACGGCGACCACGCTGGTCTCCGGCGGAAACCAGATTTGTCTTAACAAAACGCTCGACTACAACAATGATCGGCGGGCGGATTACGCCGTGATTCGACCGAGCAACAATTTTGTGTATATCAATCTGAGTTCGGCTCCCAATAATTTGACGTTTACCGGACGACCTTTCGGTGATGCGTCAACCGATGTGGCGGTGCCGGGCGATTACGACGGTGACGGCATCACCGATCTCGCCGTGTGGCGCAGAACGAACGGCGTTTTCTATGTTATTCGCAGCTCGGATAACACTTCGATAGCGGTTCAGTTCGGTCAATTCTTGGATGAACCGGTCGCTCGTGATTACGACGGCGACTGCAAAACCGATTTCGCGGTGGTTCGCAAGTCCGGCGGCGTGTTGACCTGGTATATTCTCAACAGCGGTTCCAATAACAGTTTCCGCGCCGAACAATTCGGAGCGGCGACAGACATCGTGGCACCAGGCGATTACGACGGCGACGGCAAATACGATTTGGCAGTGTTCCGCGGCACGGGCGATGATCCGGCGACCTTCTTTGTCAAACAAAGCAGAGACGGATTTATTAGTCGTCAGTTTGGTCTTGCCAGTGATCTAGTCGTTCCGGGCGATTACGACGGCGACGGCAGAACCGATTTTGCAGTCGTGCGGGGCGGCTCATCATATCAGTGGTACGTCCTGCGAAGTTCGGACAATCAGTTATTTACTCGTCAGTTGGGAGCATCGCCCGATTTGATGACGCAGGCTGATTACGACGGCGACGGCAAAACGGATGTTTCGGTTTTCCGTCAGCAGACCGGCACTTTCTACGTCATTCGCAGTTCGGACAATGGACTGACGCAGAGACAGTTCGGTCAGAACGGCGATCTTCCGATTGCCAATTATGACACCCATTAAAAAGGGAACAGACTGCTCCGAAAACCGGCTTCAACAGTTTTAAGAGGTTTAGGATGCAATTGCTGAAAACAAAAAAATGCCGCGAATATTCGCGGCATTTTTTCGTTTAGATACCGAACAACTATTTCCGAAAATCAGCGAACTTCCAAATTATTGGCTCCGCGTTGCCCGGAGGAAATTCTTGATAGTGAATTTTTTAACGAAATAATTAGAAAGGAAAACAAAAATGATGTCTGTCAATCGAGAGTTAAAAATTACTGTTCACAATCAATAATTAACTTGTGAGAAAGTGTAATTTTGTGCTATGTTAAGCGAGTTAATTCAATAAATAATCATTTCCGTTTTTTTAGCTGTCGGAAATAGTTGAGGGGAACTAATCCGATTTAAAGTGAATTGGGGCGATATCAATTACCCCGACTGCCCATATATAAAGACACAAAAACGCTTGGAAAACAGAACCGATCAATTGAGTTTTATCTAAACCATATCAACCCTTTCCTAATTTATAATCTTTGCACCATATAAACTACTAAGGGTAATTTCAATTAAGGAGACCTACGATGAGAAACTTGAAAAATTTCATTTCGCTGAATAAAAGAACTAATTTCAGAATATTATTGTCAACGAGTTTGATTGCCGTTTTCGGCGCAGTCAGCTTGTTTTTGATGCAGCCAATGGCACAGATGCAGGACGCGAGTCCGGCATCAACCAGCAAAAAACCGCGCACCGCGCCGATTGATACGCCGCCGTCAAACTTAAACCCCAGAGATCAGGAGTTGGCAGACAAAGCCGCTTATCAAAATCAACTCAAATTATCACTGCCGTCAGAATTCGATTTACTAAAATCGCAGGCACCGGCACTGACCCAGATGCTCACCGGCACGATAGCCGCAAACGCTCCCACATTTAACCGTCCGCTGTCTTTCAGTCAAGGCGGAACCTGTGGGCTTTCCGGTGTCGGAACAGCAGTTCATTATAAAGCCGTCCCGTTCACGCTGAGTTGTATGAGCAGAGTGCAGATAAGTTTGCTCGCTGCCGACGGCGCGACCGTCACACCGGCTAGTGCCGACACGTATCTTATACTTTACGGTCCGGGCGGTTTTAATCCGGCAAATGCCTGCGCCAACGCAATTACCGCCAATGACGACTCCGGCAGTCCTTTGTCCAAAATTACAACCGCAACTCCGCTGGCTCCCGGTAACTACACCGCTGTGGTGACCACTTTCGACAATGAACCCGGAGATTTGCCATATACTTTCTCTGCCGTCCAGATTGACACTTGCGGCAACGGCGGCGGCGGTGCCTGCACGCCGAGTTCCAACATTATTCAGGATGGTGGTTTCGAGGCTAATGGTGATGACGGAACGAACTTTTTCTGGAACACCACCAGCACTGCCTTTGACACGTCACTCTGTACACTCGCCGCTTGCGGTACCGGCGGCGGCTCTGCAACTCCGCGCACCGGTAACGGCTGGACGTGGTTTGACGGCACGGGCGACGGCACTGATGCCGAAGATGGCAGCGTCTCGCAGTCGGTCACGATTCCGACGGGAGCAACCGCTACTTTGAACTATTATTTGCGAGTCGGCGCGGTGACGGCACCTTCGACTTCGACGTTAAAAGTGCAGGTTGACGGAATGACGGTTCAGACGATCACCGAACCGGCAGCTGCCGAAGCCGCATACACGCTTCGCACAGTCAATTTGTCGGCATTTGCCAACGGTGCTTCGCACGTTGTCAGTTTTGTTTACAACCGACCGGCAGGAACAACCGGCAGCGACAACTTTACGATTGACGATGTTTCGTTAGCAATCGCTTGTGCGGCACCGACCGGAGCGGATTTGTCAATCACAAATGTTGATACGCCCGATACGGTTGCGCCCGGAAACATTATTGTCTATACGTTCCTTTTGACAAATAAAGGTCCGGCAGCGGCAAACAATGTCACTTTCAGAACGGTTATTCCGACCAACACGACTTATAATTTGTTTTTGCAGTCAGATGATCCCGGATTAAGCTGCACAACTCCGGTAGTCGGCGGAACGGGCAGCGTAAACTGCACGATTGCGTCGCTTCCGGTTGGAACAAGACAGTTTAAATTAAGGGTTGTCGTCAATCCGGGAACACCGGTGGACACGATCATCACGAGTCGGGCTGATGTGACATTAACCCAAACTGACCCTACCCCGCTTGACAACACATCAATAACGACCACGCGTGTCGGAGCCAGTAGTGGTGGCGTTACTCCGCCGGCGCGGTGCTTGACTAAAGCACTTGACTATGATGGTGATCGCCGTGCTGACTTTGGAATTTTCCGACCCAGCACCAACTTCGTTTATATCAATTCGAGTGCGGCACCTGACAATCTGACGTTTACCGGACGACCTTTCGGTGATGCGACGACCGATTTTGCGGCACCGGGTGACTACGACGGTGACGGCAAAACAGACCTTGCCGTATGGCGTAGCACAAACGGCGTTTTCTACGTTATTCGCAGTTCGGATAACACTTCGATAGCGGTTCAGTTCGGTCAGAACGGAGACCAGCCGGTCGCCCGTGATTACGACGGCGACTGCAAAACCGATTTCGCGGTGGTTCGCAAGTCTGGCGGCGTGTTGACCTGGTATATTCTCAACAGCGGTTCCAATAACAGTTTCCGCGCCGAACAATTCGGATCGGCGGCAGATGTCATAGCACCGGGCGATTACGACGGCGACGGCAAATCCGATTTGGCAGTGTTCCGCGGCACGGGCGATGATCCGGCGACCTTCTTTGTCAAACAAAGCAGAGACGGTTTCACGAGCCGTCAGTTCGGACTTTTCAGCGATTTGGTCGTTCCGGGCGATTACGACGGCGACGGTAAAACCGACTTTGCGGTCGTTCGTACGGGAACAGCATTTCAGTGGTACGTCCTGCGAAGTTCGGACAATCAGTTTTTTACCCGTCAGCTGGGCGGCGGATCTGATTTTATGACGCAGGCTGATTACGACGGCGACGGCAAAACGGATGTTTCGGTTTTCCGTCCGCAGACGGGCATTTTCTACGTCATTCGCAGTTCGGACAATGGACTGACGCAGCGACAGTTCGGTCAGAACGGCGATTACCCGATTGCCAATTACGACACTCATTAATCAATAAAGACGAACATCAGACTGAAATGATTATTAGTTCAGCCTGATGTTCGTCTTATTCCTAAACTTGCTGTGCGGTATTTCTAATATCTGCACAGCGTTAGAACCGCCCGCTTCTGCGGGCGATTCTCATTTATTCAATACGAGTCGCCAATTGATCACTACCCGCTATATTATGACTGGATGGAGCTTTGCTGTATAAATTATCTAAATATTGGGGTTAGGAATTTGTCTGAAATACCTTCTCCCATTGAGCAATATATACCTTTTAATTTCAAATTTCATTTATCCAGCAAAGTCGTCCGAATGGTAGAACAAAAAGGCGGAAACCAAATTACTGCGTCAATGTGCGGTGTTCAAAGTGAAAATTCAGCTGTTGGGCGATGCGGTTTTTTATTTCGCAATGGACATCAGATATTATCGGCACCACGATAAAAATGAGCATCACTAATTATTGATTGTTTCCCGAAAAAAAATAACTAATAACGAACAGCGAATGGTTGCATTTACTCGCCGCTGCATATTGCTTATTTCCAGAAATGTTTATTTATTGAGATTTGCTTTGGGCGACAGAGGAATTTGAGTTGGAGGTAGCGGTTTGGTTTTGATTGACCGGCTCATTTTTAGCCGCATCTGGGGATATCCATCCGGCGCGTTTTAATAAATCAATCGCAAACCGAATCGGGATCGCCATATTTGCCGCATTGCTTTCCGTAAACACACCAAAATTGACCCCGATAACTTTTCCTGTTTGTCCGAACAACGGCGCACCGGAACCGCCTTCCGCTGTTTTCGCATCGTGAACGATTCGCCGTGCGTCCAAATCAGTAATTGCACCCTGCGTCGTCAGCGGTACTATTTTGCGTGACTGTGCCAAAAAATTTATCAGTGACTGGCGCGAACCGCCGAATCTCGAATTTATTGATTTGGCTTCTTCGTCGTCAACCATCGCCAGAAGCCGATCGGGACCATTCGGATAACCCATTGTGACAACCGTTTTGCCGACGGAAACGGCAGTTGAATCCGGGTCGAGCGGAAGCACCGGAATATCCGAAGAAATTAAATTTTCATCAATCGAACCGACCGCTAAATCTTCGCGCGTTCCGGTTTGTCGAACTTTCAGCGGAAACGGCTGAGGGAAATTCGGGAAATAAATAACTAATCGTTTGATCCGCGCCCGCCCGTTTGAATCCTTCATCATTTGTTTGACCAGATCATCTTCCTGCCACGGTTGCAAAACGTGCCGGTTGGTTAATATAAACCCGCCGCCGACGTGAAAACCGGTACCGATAAAATCATATTCGACCGGTGCGCCGCTGCCTTCCGTGGTCAGCCCGGTCGGTGCCGATTCGCGGGGGATGTTTTCTTCCATCGGCATCGGTTCATATTGATTCTGCCGAAAATCGTCGGGGTTCGGGTAACGGAGTGTCTTTCCGGTTTTGCGGTCAACCAAATCATACACGCCGACGACCAGACACACGCCGTTGCCATACTCGACCCGCACGTTTTGGGTGAGCGAGACGGTTTTCATAATGTCTTTGTTCGATTTGTCGAGTTCGCCGATTTGGTCGTTGGTCTGGGTTATTTTTTCCTGGAGCTGGCGAACGATTTCGCTCTGCTGTTCGGTCAGTTGGCGATTTCTTTGCTGTTCTCTGTTGAAAGCATAACCGAAATAAAAAACTCCGCTAATTGAACTGACGACGAGCAGCAAAACAATAAGTTTCGTCGTCCACGAAATCTCACGGGAAAGTTCGCGGACGAATTCGCGCAGAAATGCTTTAGCATCATCACGTTTCGGTGAAATTGCCGAACCGATGGCGGCGGCTTCAATAAAATGAGCGACGTGCGGTTCGCGGTTGGTGATTAACGCCGACTGTGATGCGAGCGAAAAAAACGAAAAGGAAATATCCGTGTCGGGAATACTAATCGAATCGCCGTCCCTGATTCCGACAAAGCGGCGAATCGGTCTGCCGTTGTGCTGCAAATTCAAGGACTCGAGATAGTCAATAATACGATAAACATTTTCTTCAAATTCGATCTCGAGCCACATTCCGGCGGCAGTTAGTTTATCGGTTTTAATCTGTAAATTGTTAGCTTCGGACGAACCCAAACGAATGGTTTCGTCCGCAAAAAACTCCGTGCGTTTTTCTGTGCCGACCGTAACGTGAATGATAATACCGACTGCCATTCTTTAATTAATACCTCAAATTTGCCGCTTTCGACAAATGAATAATACCATAATCAGGTGATTAAATTGAGCTTACAAAAAGTAATATTTGTCGAATTACACGGTTATTAATTTTTTTGTTAATATTTGATGATGAGCAAATCGAAATTTATCGAGGACAAAGAACAACTAAAAAAGCTCGTGCCGGTATCAAATGCGCCAATCAAAAAGCAAGTTTTTGTATGCAGCGGAAAACCGTGTTTGGCATTGGGCAGTGCGGAAGTGAAATTTGCGTTTGAGGAAGGGCTGCAAAAAAGAAATTTGCGCGTCGGCAAAGCGGCAAAAGGCAGAAATCCGAACGGTGAAATTGTCCTGACCGATTGCAGTTCGGTCGGATTGTGCGCGGTCGGCACAGCAGTTTTAGTTTATCCCGACGGCGTTTGGTACGCACAGGTTCGCGCCGAAGATGTGCCGGAAATCGTCGAAGAACATTTAATTAAAGGAAATATTGTCAAACGGTTGACCGTGATTGAGAAAATTCCCGCTTAACCGTCGCTGAGAGCGGTTAACAACATCAAAATATGCTCGAACTTGCTTCTGCTTTATAGTTCTCTAACTTTTGTTGTTAAGTCAACCACAATGGCTTTTTCAGTTGTAAATACGGACAAATCGGTTTTCGCCGGACCTTTGACGACCGTGCCGGTCATCTCAAATCGTGAACCGTGCCACGGACAAAACAACTGCGAGGTTTTTTCATCATATTTGATCGGACCGCCTTTGTGCGGACAAACCGCCGAATATGCTTTAAACTCGTTTTCGTCCGTGCGGACAATGACGATTTTGCCTGATTTAGTTTCAAAATTGTCAAAACCGCCAATTTTGTTCAGCGGACTTTTCCCGTCGAGTTCTAACACGAATTCGTCACCCGCTGTTTCATTAATCTTTGATTTGCCGTCAACTTTGGTCTGTGCTTCGGCAATTCTCGATAAACCCAACGCGATGCCCCGGACGGCGAATGATGTCTTAACAAAAAACTCACGCCGGTCGCTGCACAAATTTTTCTCTAAATTATCTATTTCAATCCGCTAAAAAAATCTAAATTAATACAAATATTTGTATGCCGATTCATCACCAAATACTCAATTAGTTTTCTTTTCAAATTTCGGTAAGCAGAAAATTACGCTGTTTTCGACAAAGTTTCCATATTCGGTTTCCAGCGCAAAACGGGTTTTCGCGCTGCCGCCGCTTCGTCAAGTCTGCCGATTCTAGTTGAATGTGGCGCGTCAATGACGAGTTGCGGGTTAGTTTGTGCCTCTTCGTTGATGTCTTTCATCGCCTCGACGAATGCGTCCAAATCCTGTCTGCCGACTGATTCGGTCGGTTCCATCAACATCGCACCTTCGACGATCAGCGGGAAATAAATCGTCGGTGGATGAAAACCGTAATCAATCAAGCGTTTGGCAATATCGAGCGTGTGAACGCCTTTGCGTGATTGTTTTTTGTGGGAAAAAATGACTTCGTGCATCGGATCGCCGGCAAACGGTTTATCGAAATCGTCAGCGAGTTTGTGCGCCAGATAACGAGCATTCAAAACTGCCGCTTCGGTCGCTTCTTTCAAACCCGTGTCGCCGTGCGTGTAAATATAAGAGAGAGCGCGAATCATCATTCCGAAATTGCCGTAAAACGCTTTGACGCGTCCGATTGATTCGGGAAAGTTGAAGTCTAATTTGTATTTTTCGCCGTCTTTGACAACACGAGGAGTCGGCAAAAACGGTTCGAGTTCCGCTGTGCAGCAACAAGGTCCGCATCCAGGACCGCCGCCGCCGTGCGGTGTCGAAAAAGTTTTGTGAAGATTCAAATGAATCACGTCAACGCCGAAATCTCCGGGTCGCGCGATACCGACAAGCGCGTTCATATTCGCACCGTCCATATAAACAAGTCCGCCCGCGTTATGAATTTCTTCGCAAATCTCGACAATATCTTTCTCGAAAATGCCGACTGTATTGGGATTTGTCAGCATCAAACCGGCAATGCCGCCTTCCGCACAAAGCGTTTTCAAATGCTCCATATCGGTCAAACCTTCACCGGTTGATTTGATAGTTTTGACCTTAAATCCGGCGAGCGCGGCGGATGCCGGATTCGTTCCGTGCGCCGAATCGGGAATTAGCATCGTGCGCCGATCTTTCGCTGCCTCACCGTCGCGTTTATCTAAAAACGCGCGAATCAACATCACGCCCGTCATCTCGCCCTGCGCTCCGGCGGCGGGTTGCAAAGACACGCCTTTCAATCCGGTAATTTCCGCCAAATCTTCCTGCAAATTGTAAATTAATTCGAGTGCGCCCTGCGCTTCCGATTCCGGTGCAAGCGGATGAAGACCCGTAAATCCGGCGATTCGCGCCGTTTTTTCATTAAGCCGCGAATTGTATTTCATCGTGCAGCTTCCGAGCGGATACATTCCCAAATCAATCGAATAATTCCACGTCGAAATGCGCGTAAAATGACGAATCACGTCAACTTCGGAAACTTCCGGCACACCTTCGAGATCGTCGTCACGGCGTAATTCTAATGGAATAATTTCGTCAATATTCGTTTCTTCAACGTCGAGCTTCGGCAAACTGTAACCGACTCTGCCGGTTTGTGAACGGTCAAAAATTAACTCTTCATTTTGACTCGGATGCTGTGTAACTTTTTTAATGCTCATTTTTATAAATCTCTTTTACAATATCTGCAAATAACTGCTTCGGGCTGAATCATTTCAGCGCAATACGGACATTTCTTGAGAGTTGACTGAATGTTAAAATTCTTTCTCATCACCTTTGCAAAAAAGATGACGAAGATTATAAATCCTGAGACATAGGCAAATACGAGGAGAACCAAAATTATTTCACCGATGCCGATTGATTCTAAAATAAATGCAGGCATTTTCAACTCACCGATTTCAAACCATCGACCAAATTATCAATCTGCTCTTTCGAGTTCGTTTCCGTCACGCAAACTAGAAAGTCATTTTGAAAATCGTCGTAATGCCACGATAGCGGCAGACCGCCGATGATACTTTTTTCGACGCGGAGTTTTTCTAAAATCTCGTTGGAATTTTTCGATGCGCGGACGACGAACTCGTTAAATGTCGGCGACGAGAAGGGAATCGCAAAACCGGAAATTGCGGCGATTTGTTTTTTCGCGTAAGCTGCTTTCTGCGCGTTTTGCATCGCCACTTCCTGCAAGCCTTTTTTGCCCATTGCTTCCATATAAATCGTTGCGGCGAGCGCGATTAAACCTTGATTCGTGCAGATATTTGAGGTCGCTTTGTCGCGGCGAATATGTTGTTCGCGGGTCGCCAAAGTCAGCACGAAACCACGTTTGCCGTTTTTGTCGTAGGCGACTCCCACGAGTCTTCCGGGCATTTGGCGAACGTGTTTTTCCGAACACGCGAAAAGTCCGAGATGCGGACCTCCAAATGACATCGGGATTCCGAACGACTGTCCTTCGGCGACGACAATATCCGCTCCGCACGCGCCCGGAGATTTTAATAAACCGAACGAAATTGCTTCCGTCACGACGACGATAAAAAGTGCGCCGACCGAATGTGCTTTGTCGGCGAGTTTTTGCAAATCTTCGACACAGCCGAAAAAGTTTGGCGATTGGACAACGAACGCAGCGGTTTTGTCGTCGATTTTATCTAATTCTTCGTCTAAAACTCGTCCGGTTTCCTTATCGAAATGGACGGTTTCCACCGTCAAACCGCCGTGCTGTGTATATGTTTTGCCGACCTCCAGATATTCCGGGTGAACGGTTTGCGCGATGACGATTTTATCTTTGCGCGTAATGCGCTGCGCCATTAAAAACGCTTCCGCCATCGCCGTCGAACCGTCATACATCGAAGCGTTTGCCACGTCCATTCCGGTCAATTGGCAAACCAATGTTTGAAATTCAAAAATATACTGCAAAGTCCCTTGCGAAATTTCCGGCTGATACGGCGTGTAGCTCGTAAAAAATTCCGAACGCTGAATCAAGTGGTCAACAATCGTCGGCGAATAATGCGAATAAACGCCTGCGCCCAAAAACGAAGGTTTCTGCGAAGCGGTATTTCGCGCCGCAAACTTTTCCATCGCGCCGATAACTTCCGGTTCAGCGAGCGGCTCGGTAATTTTCAGCGCACGATTTAACTGCACATTTGACGGAATCGAACGAAAGAGTTCGTCTGCCGATTTTAGCCCGACAATTCCGAGCATCTCCTGACGCTCTTCGGGCGAATTAGGTATATATCTCATTAATCAGTCCTTAGTTTTTAGTCATTTGTCCTTTGTTTTTCCGCGTAATAGAATTTACTCGCTTGCTTCTTTAAGGACAAATGATTAAGTTATTCGCTTTCTGAAAGGTATTCTTCGTATTCTTCAGGTGACAGCATCCCGTCAGCTTCGAGCGGATTTGCCATTTTGACTTTGATCATCCACGCTTCGCCGTAAGAATCGTTGTTAACGGCTTCGGGCGTATCGTTGAGCGCGTCATTTGACTCGATAATTTCGCCGCCGACTGGGATAAAAATTTCCGAAACGGCTTTGACCGATTCGACCGAGCCGAATGCTTCGTGCGCTTCAAATTTGTCGCCGACCGAAGGAAGTTCGACATAAACGACATCGCCGAGCGAATGCTGCGCGTAATCGGTAATGCCGATAGTCGCCGTGTCGCCGTCAACTTTCACCCACTCGTGATCTTTGCTGTAATGTAAATTATCAGGTATATTGTTTGCCATAATTTGATTTTTGCTTTTACGTAAATATTGAACTGTCCGCTGAATCTTCAGTTGCGTATGATTCCAGAAATCCGCACCTGACGCAGCGTAAAGTCCTTACTTGATATTGTTTCTTGTCGCTGATTTTTGTTCCGCTCCAGAATGATTTAACCGGTTCGCCTTCGATCCAATTACTCGTTAGATTCGCGCCGTATGTGCGGTCAACTATGAAACCTTCTTCCATTTCCGCACTGCACTTTGGACAGTTTGTATTGGATTCGTTCATAAAATCAATTTCTTACTTGCTCCTCTTATAAAATGGGATTGGCACAATTTCTGCCGCCAAATGTTTTCCCCTGACATCAATTTTAATTTCTTGACCGACATTTGCAAGTTCGACAGGCACGAAAGCTAAACCGATGTTCTTTTTCAGAAAAGGCGCAGGCGAACCCGACGTGACGTAACCGACTTTTTCGTCATTGATGTAAACGTCAAAATCATCGCGGGCAATGCCTCGGTCGGTCATTTCAAAACCGATTAGTTTGCGTTTCAATCCGTTTTCTTTTAACTTGACGAGCGAGTCTCTGCCGAGAAAATCCGTTTTTAATTTACAAATCCAGCCCAGATTGGCTTCGAGCGGCGTAATCTCGTCGGAAATTTCGTGACCGTAGAGCGACATTGCCGATTCTAGCCGCAAAGTGTTTCGCGCCGCCAAACCGGCGGGAAGAATTCCGTTTTCATTTCCGTAATTTCCGGCTTTCAGCAAATTATTCCAAAGCTGTTCGGCATAGTCTTTATTGGCGTAAACCTCAAAACCGTCCTCGCCTGTGTAACCCGTCCGCGAGATAATTGCGTCAACGCCGTCAAACGTGCCGACCGTGAAATGATAATATTTTATTTCGTCCAACTTTACATCGGTCAATGTTTGCGCGATTTTCAGCGCATCGGGACCTTGAACGGCGATTTGGCAGTAATCCGCGCTGGCATTGGTCAGCGTGACATTTTCATCTTTTAGGTGCGACGTAATCCAATCCCAATCTTTTTCGATTGTTCCGGCATTAACGACCAACAAAAGTTTGCCCTCGTCGTAGCGATAAACGAGCAGATCGTCAACCACCGTACCGTCTTCGCGTGTCAGAGCCGAATAATGAGCCTGTCCGTCAACGAGTTGCGCCACATCGTTGGTCGTCAGCCGATTAATAAACTTGATCGCATCTTCTCCCTCGACAAAAAACTCGCCCATATGTGAAACGTCAAAAAGCCCGGAATGCTCGCGGGTCGCCAAATGTTCGGCGATGACTCCCGAATACTGCACCGGCATATCCCAGCCGCCGAAATCAACCATTTTCCCGCCGAGTTCACGATGAACTTTGTTGAGCGGTGTTTTCTTTAAGTGTTCCATAGATTTTTTGCAAAAAATGCGTAATGAAAAAATTAACACTCACAGGTTGCAAGCGTCAAGAATGGGTAGATTAGAATATCTTTCGAGGATAATTTATAATTTAATGATTTGAGAAACTCAATCAGTTGGAATCTTTATCCGAATTTTTTTTTGATTTTTTCTTTTTGTCTCTCGGTTCTGCTTTCGGAACTTTTGCCGACGCTTCGATAATTAAATTACAGTTCTCAATCGAACCGGTGAGAGAACTTTTTTCCTTTTCGTCGGCTGCCGAATCGTATAAAGTTCTGAAGCGCGGGATATATTCTTGACAGGATTTGGTTAGGACGGACATCGCTTTCGGGAAAAGTTTCTCGTCCGTTTTGGTATGGGCGGCGGTATCGTCAATGTCGTCAATCGCTTTTTGCAGAATTCTTTCAACATCCCAGAGCAGCAGACCGCGCGAACCTTTGGGCAGTTCGCCCCATCTTTCAACGTCTTTTTCAGCTTTTTTGATTTGCGAAGGATCGTTGCCGACCACCAGCAAACGACGTTCAATCGCTTTAGTGAGAACGCCGACGCGCAAATCAATTTCCTGTGCGTCGCGGACGAGTTCGACTTCTTCGTCAGTAAAAAAATCGCGCCTTTGGGCGTTTGCCTGATGCGGCAAAAGCACCGCCAGACAAAAAACGGCGGTCAAAGTGTAAATGACAAATTTAAAGTTATTAGTTTTCATCGGGTTTCTTTTGATTACCGTCGGGAAGTATCGAGTTGCTGAACAGCGGTTCGACGGCTTTTGACCGCGCCAGTCGCAAATCTATGATTAAACCGCGCAAATAAGGTTCGTAGCGGTTCGGAACTTCGCGGCGAATAAGTTCGAGACGCGGCGAATATTTTCGCAGACTCATTTCCAGACGCTTAAAGTTATTCAAAACCTTACCGCTGTCGGTGTCGCGCTTGTTCAGATAATCTAACGTATCATCAATCAGCGCATTAAATCCGCCCAGCTCATCGAACATCTCGTCATATTGATTTTGAGAGATGAGTGTTTCCGCACGGACTAAACGGGCATCCATCAGTGTTAAAGCCAGAACGGTTCGTTTTTTGACGTTTGTCTCCGCTGAAAGCTGTGACTTTTCACTTTTGGAAACAAATTTCAGCGGCGGCGGCGCAATGTCCTGCGATTGATCCTGTTGGGCAAAAACGGGCGCGGCGAGAGTCACGGTAAATGTAAAAATTAAACAGAAAAACAAAAAAAATTTCTGTGAATCATTATAAAACTTTTCCGGTGTTCTTCCGATATTTAACTTATACATTACTTTTTACCCTTATTTTGTTTGATCAGTTTTTGTAGAGCCGGAATTCGCAAATTTACCTTCTCGATTTCCAGTTTATTTTCACCAGGATCGGCAATTTTCAAAAACTGTTGGTAGTTTGCCATCGCATCCGGATATTTTCCCAAATTATCGTGTGCAATTGCAAGAAAATAATATGTAATCGGCAAATCAGGCTGTTTCTCCGTCAGCCGGAAAAATTCGGGAATCGCTTCTTCATATTTTTTCTGCTGAAAAAGAGCCGTCGCCAGATTTGCGCGTGCCGTGTAATTGTCGGGCGCGATCTGCAAAATGCGGCGCAGCAGAACAGCTGCCTGCTCATATTGCTGCCCCTGCACTAACGCCGCTCCGTAACCGACGGCGTGGTTGATGTTGTTCGGTTCGGCTTCTGATGCGCGGCGGCAATAGTCAAGTGCTTTCGCTGGATTTTCCTTTCTCAGCATGGAACACAAACGTCCGAGAATTAATGCGTTTGCTTCGTTTTGTTTGAGATTCTTCTCCAAATCTTCGACGCTCGTGACGGCGTTGGCGTTAAGTTTATCCCGCAGTGCCGCCGTTTCCGGCGACGGGGTTTTAATCGAGTCTAAAATCTTCATCGCCTGATCGGTGTTTCCGTCAGCGGCTAAAATGCGCGCCTGCAAAATTTTCGTGTCGTTCGAGTCGGGCGCGATTTTTAAAAGTCTTGTGAGCAAGGTCTGCGCCGTCGTATTGTCGCCTTCGACGAGAGCGATGTCGGCGCGTTCCAGCAAAGCGGGTTTATCGTTGGCATTAACCTCAAAGGCGCGGTTTAAGCTGATTTTCGCCGCCGTTTTGTCGCCCAACGCATTTTCGAGCGAAGCGCGTGCCGCCCAAATCGAAGCCGTCGGGTTGGCTTTGCCGGTCAAAAAATGAATTTTGCCGAGAAGTTCCTTCAAGATATTATTATTTGCCTTTGTTTTCAGCCGCAATTCGACCAGAGCGGAATAAGCGAGAAAATTTTGATCGTCGCTTTGCGCGGCTTTGGTCAAGAATTTCTCAGCTTCAGTAAACTCGTTTTTCTGCAAAAGCAATGCGCCCAAATTCGTCATCGGCAGCGTCCATTCCGGGCGTAGTTCAATGGCGCGGCGAAACGCTTTTTCGGCATCGGCTTGTCTGTTCAAAGAAAGAAAGACGTTCCCGCGCTGATATTCCGCTTCGGGAAACCCCGGCACGATTTTTAGAGCTTCGTCATAAAATTTAAGAGCTGCGGTGAAATCTCCTTTTTCGTGCGCTTCCTGTCCCTGATTAAAAATTTTCACCGGGTCTTCAGCGTCGTCAGTTTCCTGCGCGAGACAAAATGTATTGAACAAAAGCAATAAATTGAGCGCGAAAAATAAAGAAAATATTTTTCGGCGCAAAAGGAAGTTTTTTGGCATCAAAAGACGATTCATTTCGATAATTTTTGAAAAAGGAATATTGTAAAAATTTTAACACCAGACCGAAAAATCATCCATTAATTTTTACGCCGGCAAGAGAAAATTTCTAACTCAAAGCAGTTGCGTTAAGATGTTTCTCTAAGTTAAGATTTTTACTTTCGACATTTGCTTGTAAAAAAAGCATTTGCCAATAAATAGATTTAATTAAAATAATGGCAAAGTCACAAAAAAACGAAGCGCCGGCAGTTACTCACACCACCGCTGAAAAAGAACAGAACTTACGCCGTATGATGCGCGAAATGCAATCAGTGTTGGTTGCCTTTTCGGGCGGCGTGGACAGTTCGTATCTGGCGTTAATCGCCACGCAGGAACTCGGCGGCAATGCTGATTGTATCATCGGTATTTCGCCGAGCGTTTCAATTCGGCAGCGCGAAGAAGCCGATAAAATCGCGGCGCAGTTCAAGTTCAATTACCGAACAATTGATACGGACGAACTCGCCAACCCCGATTATTCGGCGAACCCGACCAACCGCTGTTATCACTGCAAAACCGAATTATACGGTAAACTCGCTGTGTTGGCGGAAAAAGAAAATTTAGGAATCGTGCTGGACGGGGCGAACACCGATGATGTCGGCGATTATCGTCCGGGCAGAACGGCGGCGAGCGAAAAAAGTGTGCGAAGTCCGCTGGTCGAAGTCGGTTTAAGCAAAAACGAAATTCGTCAGTTGAGCAAACAGCACCATCTTTCGACGTGGGACAAACCGGCGAGTCCGTGTCTGTCGTCGCGCATCGCCTACGGAGTTCCGGTAACTATTGAAAGACTTTCAAAGATCGAACGCGGTGAAGAGTTTTTGCGTAAGCTGGGATTACGGGAATTTCGCGTCCGCGTTCACGAAGAAATCGTTCGGCTGGAAATCGCCCCCGTTGAAATGGAAAAAGTTCTGAACGTCGAAGTGACCGAAAAACTGGCTGAAAAATTTCGCAAACTCGGTTTTAAATATGTCACGCTCGATTTGCAGGGCTTCCGCAGCGGCGCGATGAATGAAGTTTTAACAAATAACTTTTAAAAATAAATATTGGAGAGAATTTTAACAAATGGCTAATCCGATGGCTGATGAGATGCGACGGTTCAAGGCGACCGACGAAAAAAATCCGTTTGAAGCGATGAGCGAACGCTTTGACCGCGCCGCCCAACTGCTGGGCTTAGATGCTGATCTATACGCGGTTTTGCGTGTGCCGAGCCGGGAACTGAAAGTTTATATTCCGGTCAGACTCGATTCGGGACATATTCAGGTGTTTGAAGGTTTTCGCGTACAGCACAACTTTGCTCGCGGTCCGGCAAAAGGCGGCATTCGTTACGCGCCCGACGTTTCCTTGGATGAGGTGAAAGCGCTTTCGGCGTGGATGACCTGGAAATGCGCGGTCGTCAACGTCCCGTTCGGCGGCGCGAAAGGCGGGATCATTTGTGATCCGCTGCAAATGTCGCAGGGCGAACTCGAACGGCTGACGCGGCGTTATACCTCTGAACTGCTTGATTTTATCGGTCCCGACAAGGATGTTCCCGCGCCGGATATGAACACCAACGAACAGACGATGGCGTGGATTATGGACACCTATTCGATGCACGCGCGGCACACGGTGACGGCAATCGTTACCGGTAAACCGGTTGCCCTCGGCGGTTCGCTCGGCAGACGCGAAGCGACCGGACGCGGCGTGTTGTTTACAGTCAACGAAGCGATCAAACGAATCAATCAAACGCCGGAGCAAACTTCGGTCGTCGTGCAGGGTTCGGGCAACGTTGGCGGTATCGGCGCGAATTTAATGCACGAACAGGGCTACAAAGTAACTGGAATTTCCGATATGTACGGCGGTCTGCACAACGCGAACGGACTCGACATCCCGGAAGTTTTGAATTATCTGCAATACACCAAAACGCTCGAAGGCTATAAAGAAGCTGATTACATCAGCAACGCCGAGATTTTAGAACTCGAATGTGATGTTCTCGCGCCGTGTGCAACGGAAAACCAAATTACGTCGGAAAATGCCGACCGGATCAAATGCAAGATTTTGGCGGAAGGTGCCAATGGTCCGACGACCCCGAAAGCGGATAAAATTTTGCACGACAAGGGAATTTTCGTGATTCCCGATATTTTGTGCAACGCCGGCGGCGTGACCGTTTCCTATTTTGAATGGGTGCAGGACAGAATGGGATATTTCTGGCGCGAAGATGAAGTTAATCAGCGTTTGGAAGAAAAAATGGTGGCAAGTTTCGTCGAATTAAGCAATCTGGCGGAACTTCATAATGTTGATTCGCGCACCGCTGCTTACATGCTGGCGATTGACCGCGTGGCTTTCGATACCAAGATGCGGGGAATCTACGCATAATAAATTTACTTAATTTATTAGAAATGCTTGCTTTTATGTTAAATATGCAGTAAGGTTTTACGAGGTTGCGGTTAAGTCAGTAAAATAACATTGACTTTTAAGCAAGTCTTACATATAAATTAGCAACCTATAAACAAAATTGTATTAGTTACGCGTGAAAATTTTCTTTACTTTTTGTGGTTTGAAAGTTTTTATGTGTATGCAATAATTGAGTAGTTTTACAAAGGATTGTAGTATAGTTATATCTTTTGAGAAGGCTACAATTGAAATTCAAATTTTTTAATAATATTTTCGGCGGAGGAATGTAATGAAACTCGCTAATAGAGCGTTCATAATTGCGCTTACAATGTTGGCATTGATGATTTCAATGTCAGCTCAAACACCAAGATCAGAGGACGACAACAGGAACACGGCACCGACTATCGGAACAGGCGGCGCACCGGGAGGTCCGACAGGTCTTTTTACAGTTTATGACGGACAAACCTTGAGAAGAGGTGAATTCACTTTCAGTGCGGCATACAGCAGCTATGCCCGCGATCCGGGCAACGTCAACATTGTTGAAGTTCCGGTCAGCTTTCAAGTTGGATTGAGCGACCATTTGGAGTTGTTCTTCAACACGGATGCTTATAAGGCTTTTAAAGTAAATTCGCCGCGCAACTTGTCCGGGTTTTACCTGCCTAATTCGCAACTTCGTATTAACGGAGTCCAGCAAAGTGCGCCGGCTATCGTTTTAGCCCCGCGCGGAAGCGGAACAAGCCAGTTCCCCGGAGCGATTTTCCGCCCGTTAGGCAATCAAGCTTTTACACAATTCCCGTATAACGGTGCTTTTGCCGGAACTTTCGGCTTGCAGGCTCCGTTTAATTCGGGCAGTGTTTTCGGTTTTCCGACCGGCACTCCGGCAACATTAGGACCCGGTCGCTCAGGCGGCGGTAACGGAGCCGACTTGTTTCCGGGTATCGGTTCTGTTTACGGAAGTATTCTGCCGGGTGTCGTTCTGCGAACAGTTAGTTTGACGAATGCCGCTGGTGTCGCTTCCGGTACTGCTCCGTCAGTGTTTACGACGGCTCCGAGCTATTTGCCGGATGCTCCTTTCTTAAACCGTGAGTATGGTGAATCGGCATTCAATACCTTTACCGTCGGCGCGAAATATCGCTTTACCGGTCCTAATAACCCGGTCGGTGTCGGTATCATTCCTTTTTATCGTTTTTATGCTGACAACGCTGATTCGTTCAGCGGATTTAATCAGCTGCAGCGCGGTGCCAGCCCGGGCGCGAAACGCGGCGATGTCGGCGTGATCGCTTTTGCTGATGCGCGTCTTCGTAAATATATCAACATCTCGGGTAACATCGGTTTCATCTATAACAGCAGCATCAAAAGCGGTGATTTAACATTGTTGGATCGCCCTAATGAAGTGATTGCCGGTGTCGCGGTTGATTTTCCGGTCAATAGATATTTTCAACCGATTTTGGAAGCTCGTTCGACTCAATATGTTGGCGGACGCACACCGAATGCTTTTGAAAACAGTCCGGTTGAAGGACTCGCCGGTGTTCGTGTTTTCCCGACCCGCTACATCAGCTTGAGCGGTGCTTATCGTTATCACTTTAATTCACAAGACAGAGGGTTCTTTGATAATAGCAACTTTAACGGCGGAAATGTAAATGTCGTTGGCAACAATACTTCAATTTCAAACTCGATTTCGGGTGTGCCGAGTGGTTTCGTTACTTCGACTGACCCGCACGGATATATGTTTGGAGTTTCGGTCGGACGACGCAACGCGAGAGGTGCAGGACGAATCACGAATCAGTTTGCTAATGTCACTGCTTTAACTCTCAGCCAATCGAGAGTGACCATCCCTTGCGGACCGAATGAAGTTCCGCGAGAAGGTACCAATTGCAGTTCTGAAATGACAACCAACGTTTCAACTACAGCGGTTGACCCGGAGAACGATGTTCTTACCTATAACTATACGGTTACGGGCGGTCGCATTGTCGGTCAGGGTGCTAATGTTTCGTGGGATTTGACGGGTGTCAATCCGGGAACATACACCATTACATCTGGCGTTGATGACGGCTGCGGAGTTTGCGGTCAGACAAAAACAGAAACAGTTACTGTTGAAAAATGTGACTGTGTACCTGTAAAAGTCGTATGCGAATGTCCGTCGCTTTCTGTTTCAGGTCCTTCTTCAGTGACTCAAGCAGGCGGCACGATGACCTTTACGGCTAATGCCAGCGGCGGAAGTCAGACTGGTGGAATTACTTATGACTGGACAGTTTCACAGGGTGAAATCGTCAGCGGTCAGGGAACCCCTGTTATCACGGTTCAAACGACACCTGATATGGCTGGCGGCAACGTCACAGCGACTGTCAATATCGGCGGTGATCTTTGTGCCAACTGTGAAAAATCAAGATCAGAAGTTGCGGGTATTGCACAGACAGGAAAACTGACACCAGTTGATGAGTTTGGAGCATTACAGCGCGATGATATCAAAGCGCGTATTGATAACTTCTATATTCAATTGAGCAATGATCCGGGTTCACAGGGTTATATCATTAACTACGGTTCAGCTAAAGACATTGCAACGCGTGAAAAAGCAATTCGTGACGCAATTAGATTCTTGAAGAGAGATCCGAGTCGTGTAACTTTTGTTAGAGGCGGTGATCGCGGTAACGGAATCGAAACACAATTGTTTACTGTCCCGTCAGGCGTTCAACCTCCGACACCGGAACAATAGTTAGCTTTACATTTTTAGAAGAGATGTAAAATTTCCTAAGCGGGTGAAGTATCGAGAAGATACTTCACCCGCTTATGCTTTTAAATGTAGAAGACAATGAACCGCGCTAAAATTTGAAGACAGAAGTTAAACAAATCAGATATTAAACAGAGAATCCAAATAATTCTAAGTTGAAAATTAAATTGAAATTATGGTGTGAAATTATTTACAAATGAAAAGAATTCGTGATATATTTGTCTGTCTAAAAGTTAAAGTAACACTTTAACTTTACTCAATAGCAAACTTAAAAAAGCAACTCGGGATTTGTATGCAACAATTTGCCTGACTTATGTCATCTGAATAAGTGATTCTTGGCATTTTCTGTTAGGAAGTCCGACTTTATCAACCTGATAATCTAGAGAGCAACAAATATGAAAAAGATTAAACGTCAACTTGTTTACACACTAAATGTATTATTTGCCGCAGCATTAATCGTTACATTGAACGTCAATTTGGTTTCGGCAGCAATCGAAACAAACGGTGAATCTGCCAAATTCAACGATTGGCAAGTCGTCGGACCGAGTGGCGGCGACGTTCGCGTTGTCGCCGTTGACCCGCGAGATAAGGATCGTCTTTATATCAGTACGCTCGACGGTCAGATTCATACTTCCGGTGACGGCGGAAAAAGTTGGCGGTTGTTGGTAAATTTTAATCGCCCGCAGTTGATTCTCGACCAATTATTTGTTGATTCCCGTGATTCGAAAATCATTTATGCTTCAGGTCATCGTCACAAAGAAGCGGGCGGCTTCTTCAAAACGACTGATGGCGGCGTAACGTGGAAAGAGGCAAAAGAACTGCGAAAGGAATCAATTCATTCGATGGTTCAGTCGGTCAAAGACCCGGATACAATAATGCTCGGAACCACCGAAGGTGTTTGGGTTTCCAAGGACTCCGGTGATGATTGGAATAAGATTTCTAACACTGTGCTGCCGACGGTTGATTCATTGGCAATTGACCCGCGCAATACTAGCACGATTTTTGCCGGAACCTGGTGGCGGGCTTATAAGTCAGTTGACAGCGGGAAAAATTGGCGTTTGATTAAAAACGGGATGATTGACGACTCTGACGTTTTTGCTATCACGATTGACTCGAAAGACCCGGATCATCTCGTCGCTTCGGCATGCAGCGGCATTTACGAATCTAAGAACAACGGTGAATTATGGGCGAAGGTGCAGGGAATTCCTTCCCAGTCCCGCCGCACCCGCGACATCGTGCAGAACCCGTCTATTCCGGGAACTATTTACGCCGCGACAACCGAAGGCTTTTGGATGACGACGAACGGCGGCAAAAGTTGGGCGATGACTTCGCAGAGGGATTTGGAAATAAATTCAATTGCCGTTCATCCCGACGCGCCAAATAAAATATTTATCGGCACAAATAACTATGGCGTTATGGTTTCCAATGATGGCGGTAAGAACTGGTCATCAACTAACGACAATTTTACGAGTCGTTTCACTTATTCGATTACGCCCGACATCGAACGTCCGAACCGGCTTTACGCGACGACGCAGAACACCACCACCGGCGGCGGTTTTTTCTTTGTCAGCAATGATAACGGGACAACCTGGCAGCAATCGAAAAGTCTTGACATCAGCCGGATTTCACCTTTTGCCGTCATTCAGGATCGGACTAACGCCAATTCTCTTTATCTGGCGACAAATGTGGGAATGTTCAAATCGCTTGATCGCGGAAATGTGTGGGAACAGATTGTCGCTCCCAAACCAGCTCCGGTGAAAAGAACTGTTCGAAGAAGTTCGTTGCGCCGATCAACAAAAGCAAAAGCGGCTCCGGTCGTCGCCAAAGTTGAAACTCCGGCGGAAACAGCGGTGACTTCGACATTAATTCCAGTGCTGGAAAAAAAGGTTAAGGTTTTATCTTATACGGAGGACGGTAAAAATGGCATTCTTGCCGGAACCGATGACGGTTTATACGTCAGTTATAATATTTCAAAAGGATGGGAAAAAGTTTCAATTGGCGAAGAATTTAACACAAATATTTTTGTAGTTCACACTTCGCCGCGACAGCCGAACACGATTTGGGTCGGAACGGAAATGTCCGGTGTCATAGTTTCCCGTGATAACGGCGGTTCGTGGCAAAAAGTCGGCGGAACGGCAAACGGGATTCCAAACGGGGTGCCGGTCAGTTCGATTATGGTCGATCCGCGCAATCCAGACAATGTTTATGTCGGAACGACACAGACATTTTTCCTGAGTCGGGACGGCGGCAAAACTTGGGTTCGACGCGGCGGCAATCTACCGCTCGGAAACTATACGAGCATTCTCGTTAACCCCAAAAACACCACTGAAATTTACACTTCCAGCGCACTGGAAGCGGACGGCGGTATTTATTACTCGGATGATTCCGGGATGAATTGGAAGAGAATTGATACGAAAGAATTAAAATTGCCGAGTCATCGCGTTTGGTCAATGATTTTTGACCCGAGCGATCCAAACACGATTTTTGCCGGAACACATTCTTCGGGAGTTTACAAAATCGAACGTAAAGTTTCGGCGGCAGTGACGGCTGCCGAAACAATCACCCGTCCGCGAGTTTTAACGTCGGGAAATTAGAAAGGGCAAAAGGATAAGGTAAAAAACATTTTCACCTTGTTTACAAAAAGGACGGCGTTGAAAAACGTCGTCCTTTTTTTGTTTCCAGCTTTGAACTTCCGTTTGCAAACTCTATAATCTAGAAGCTAGGAGTGATAATTGTGAAACAAGAAATAATCTGTCCGTGTCCGACCGGCAATGTAACCTTACAAACCGAGAATTTGCCTTTTTCGGAAGTTCCGAATCAGTCGAAACTTTTTATCGAATATCAAAATAATCCGCTTTCGCTGAAAAAGTATTACCCGCTTGCTGTCGAATCTCACACACAAATTTCACAAAGAATTCCCGAGATTTTAAGCAATTACAAAGCCGACCGCCACTTACTATGCGACGTGCTTGAGGAAATGAACAAATCCTGTAACGCGAGCGAAAAAACACTGGCAAATATAAAACTTCTGCGCGATGAAGATTGTGTGGCGGTTGTTTCCGGACAGCAGGCAGGACTTTTCACCGGACCGCTCTATACAATTTACAAAGCACTTTCCGCCGTGAAAATGACGGAATGTTTGACTGCGCGCGGTTTCAAAGCCGTGCCGGTTTTTTGGATTGCCACCGAAGATCACGATTTTAAAGAAGTTTCCAACGTCAGCGTGATCAATTCGCAGGGCAATGTCGTCGAAATAAAAAACGAACCGCAGAGATGTTACGAAAATCTGCCAGTCGGTTACGTTAATCTCGACGATTCTGTCAAACAGACGATAGATGAACTTTTCGATGAACTGCCGCACACCGAATTTACTGATGATCTTAGAAATATAGTTGAAAAAACCTGGAAAACCGGCGTGGATTACGGCGATGCGTTTGCGCGGCTGCTGACCGATTATTTAGGCTGTTATGGTTTGATTATGCTGTGTCCGCTCGATGTCAGGCTGAAAAAACTGGCGACCCCGATTTATGTCGAAGCGATTAAAAAGTCTGATGAAATAGTGTCCGCACTACGGGAAAGAAGTGCCGAACTCGAAAAAGCGGGTTATCACGCGCAGGTTCTGGTAACGGAAGATTATTTTCCGTTGTTTTGGCAGTCAAAGGACAGAACGCGGCACGCGCTGAAAAAAAGTGCCGCCGGCACATTTAAAACGAAAGACATCAAAAGGGAATTTACACTCGAAGAATTAGCCGGGATCGCGGTAGAAGAACCGCAAAGGTTTTCGCCGAGCGTCGTTTTGCGTTCGGTCGTTCAGGATTATTTACTGCCGACTGTTTGTTATTTCGGCGGTGCTGCAGAAATTGCTTACTTCGCACAGTCGGCGGAAGTTTACCGCATTTTGGAGCGACCCATGACACCAATTTTTCATCGGCAGAGTTTTACGATTGTCGAGTCGAAACACGCCAAAACGCTCAAAAAATACGATTTACAGTTGAAAGATTTATTTGCCGGAATCGAAAATTTGACACCGCAGATTGTCGAGAAATTTCTTAACCCTGAAATGGGCGAAGTTTTCGCGGAAGTTGATTTTAACATTAACGAGGAACTCGACCGTCTTGATCGAAATTTAAGCCAAATTGAACCGACACTGGCGGTAAGTCTCGCTAATCGCCGCCGCAAGATTGCCTATCATCTTTCAAATCTCCGCACGAAATTTCACAGCGCGCAGATGAGAAAGGATGAGGTAATCAATCGAAGGCTCGAAGCCGCTCTCAACTCGCTCGTCCCGCACAAAAATTTGCAGGAACGAACGATTAACGCCGCTTCCTTCGTTGACCGTTATGGACTTTATCTGATTGACTGGATTTATCAGGCGATTGATCTCGACGATAGAGAACACCGCATAATTTATCTCTAGCCGGAGCGCGGAAGTTTCGGTTGCCAACCCCAGCAAAGCGAGGCGTTGCCTTCGTTGTCAAACAAATTGCACATAAACAAACACATTCAACGCCTCACAAAACTTGTATTTCAAGAAATTTTATATAATCGAGCGTGTTCAACGCTTCGCTTCGCTGGCGTTGAAGCGAACGAGACTTCCGCGCTCCCGGCTCAAATCAAATCGTTTTGGTGACTTTTGACAGCGAGCGCGGCGCATCAGCATCTATTCCTTTGGCTTCGGCAAGTAAGGCGGCGAAAAGCTGTGCCGGAATGATAAACGGAATCGGCGATAAAAACTCATCCATCTTCGGCATTTGCAATGAACGCGAACTCAAAGAAGCTATTTCGCTATCGTTGGTAATCGAAAAAGAATCGGCATGAAGTTCTTTTAACTGCTTTAATAAATCGAGATTGCTGTTGTTTGAAACACCCTTCGGCGCAAACATAATCACCGGAAACCGCCGTTCGACGATTGCTAGCGGTCCGTGAAAAAAATCTGCCGACGAAAATCTTTCCGCCACAACGTAACAGGTTTCCATCAATTTCAAAGCTAATTCATAAGAATTTCCGTAGTTCAAACCGCGTCCGACGACGACGCAGTTCTCCATAAAAACATATCGCTGCACCAGTTCTTCAACTTCAGGTTTGAGTTTTAATGCTGCGGCGGCAAGATCGGGAATGCGTTCATAATCAATTTTTTCATCGGCTAAAATTGATGCCAGCAAGTAAAAATGGATCATTTGTCCGGTATATGTTTTCGTTGCGGCAACTGATTTTTCGCGTCCGGCGTGGATTAACAGCGTTTCGTCAACAATTTCAGCCATCGAAGAAGCGGCTTCGTTCGTGATGCCGAGCGTGAACGCACCCGAACTTTTCGCGCTTTCTAAAACCTGATTGATGTCCGCGCCCTCGCCTGATTGCGAAACGCCGATGACCAACGCCCGGTTCAATTTCAACTTTGCTTTGTAGAGCGTAAACACCGACGGCGCACACAAAGAAACGGGAATACCCGTTGTAATCTCCAACAGGTAACGTCCCAAAAGTGAAGCGTTATCCGAACTTCCGCGTGCTGCCAGAACGATTAAATCAATATCTTTGTCACGTAGAAACGTGCCGAGTTTTTTGACTTTATCGCTTTCCGCTTGAATTGTTTTTTCCAAAATATCAGGCTGCTCCTGAATTTCCTGCATCATTAACGACATAATATTAATTTGTGGTCAGACTTTTATCGCCTGTTATTATAAATGACTTTCGCCGCTTTAGAAACTCGCCGGTTAAACAATATTTGAATCATAAACGTCTGCGGCTTTTTTTTCTTCCGGCACTTTCAGTCAGTTTTCCAAATCTTTGCACTTACGGTGCAGAGTGGTTTAGTCAAATATATGCGTTTCCAAAATATCAGTTAGTAAATAAAAAAGCGGTTTAAAAATAAGCCGCCGCGATTGATAATTAATAACTTTGTGATATTGTTTAGATTAGTAACTTTCCAAACTAACAATGCACACACAAATTAAGGAGATAATATTGATGTTAAAGACATTAAGTATGAAACTTTTGTTTTCCTACGGCTTACTGTTTTTCGCGGTTCTGGCGTTCGGTTTTGTTCAAATCCACGCTCAGTCACAAGCCTTGAATGGGCAGATTGAGGGAGTGGTGACAGATGCTAACAGTGCCGCGCTGCCGAACGCTTCGATTACCGTCAGAAATATTGAAACCGGTTTCGAGCGTAAAATTACGAGCGACGAATCGGGCGTTTATCGCGCTCCGCTGCTGCCGCTCGGAACTTACCGGGTGACGGTTGAATTAGCTAATTTCAAACGTCTCATCCGCGAGGGAATCACAATCAACACCGGGCAGACGGCAACCGTCAACCTGACTTTAGAAACCGGCGATGTGTCGGCAACCGTCACGGTTACTTCAGACGCGCCGATTGCCGATCCGGGTAAGATTGATGTCGGACGGGTGATGAATGCGCGTGAAGTTCAAAATTTGCCGCTCGTGTCGAGAAATCCGTACAATTATGCGCTTTTGCAGGCAAACGTGACGGGTCGCCCAAACTCTGAATTCGGTGTTCCGCGCATTAACGCCAACGGTTACGCGCGGCGAACGAATTATCAGCTCGACGGCAACAACAATACACAGGGCGACCGCGCCGGAATTCGTCTGATGCCCATCTCCGAAATTTTTGTCAGCGAAGTGCAGCTTGTCACCAACGGCTTTTCAGCGGAATTCGGCAACACGCCGGGTTTGATTATGAATGCGGTTACGCCGTCCGGCACGAACGGTTTTCACGGCACGGCGAGCTACCGGTTTCGCCGCACCGGACTTTCTTCGCGTCCTTTTAACACATCGCCGACATCGCAAAAACCGGGAACAAAAGTTGATGATGTGGCAGGCGCGGTCGGCGGTCCGATTATTAAAGATCGCTGGCAGTTTTTCACCGGGTATGAATATGTCAGCCGTGATTTGGGCGGTGAACCGCAGCGAGTCGTGACGGTTTCAGCGGCTAATCAAGCAGCCTTGATTGCCGCCGGAGTTCCGGCAGCAGCCTTCCCGACTTTTATTCCCGCCGCGCAGAAAGTGAACTTTTTCATCTTTCGTTCCGATGCTCAATTAAACGATGCCAATCGGTTGACCGGACGTTACAATTATTTCAAAAATATTTCGCCCGACAATATCGGCGGCGGTTTGACAACTCTCCAGCGAAGTATTGACTTCAACGATGTCTCTTATTCGTTTGGCTTGCAGTTGGCTTCAATTATTTCGTCGAACACTTTGAATGAACTGCGTTATCAATATGCCACGCGAAATTCACAAAATCTGGCGAACGCTAATTCCGGCATCGGTCCGACAATAGTTATTGCGGGCGTGGCAAATTTCGGTGCGCCGACAAATGCCAATACTATTTCGCCGCTCCAAACGACCAATCAAATTCAGGATAATCTGACTTACACGTTCGGCACCCACGTTGTTAAAGTCGGCGGCGGTTTTACTCATTATGGCGACGAACGTCGTTCGGGAATCTTTTATCAATACACTTTTCCAAGTATTGCGGCGTATGTCGCGGCGGTCAACGGGACAAATACCCGCAGTTATTCGCAGTATGTCGAAGCCTTCGGGGATCCTGAAATCAAATTTAATTCGACTTTCTATAACTTCTTCGCGCAGGACGATTGGAAGATTACGCGCCGTCTGAAAATCAATTACGGGTTGCGTTATGATCTCTATAATATTCCGAAAGCTAATGCTGATTCTCCGTTTCCTGCTTCTCAAAAATTCAAGGTGGACAAAAATAATCTTGCGCCGCGTTTAGGCATTGTCTATGCTCTGCGTGAAGGAAGTCGTCCGACGGTTCTGCGGGCGAGTGCCGGAATGTATTACGATGTTCCGTATTCCGATATGTATTTGCGAGCGATTCAAAATAACGGAAGTCCGAAATTTTTTAATTTTACGTTCGGACCGAATACTGTCGGTGCGCCGACGTTCCCGAATAATTTAGGTTCACTGCCGCCCGGAACGATTTTGCCGCGTCAGAGTATTGATGCCGTTTCGCCGGACTTTAAGAACTTGTATGCGATTCATACCAACGCGCAGTTGGAACAGGCACTAACCGAAGACCTTTCGGTGACTGTCGGTTTCATCCATTCGAGCGGTCGGCACATTCCGGTTTACCGCAACATCAATTGTCTGCCCACCGGCGGAGCTTTGGCAGACGGCAGATTGATCTATGGAACCAGAAACGCCAACGGCACACTTGCACCGTGTACAAACAGGATTTTCTCGCAGTTTCAAAATATCTTGTCGGTCGAATCGGTCGGCAATTCAAATTACAATGCGGCAACCTTCCAACTTGCCAAACGCTTTTCAAAAGGCTATCAATTCAGCGTCAATTATACTTTGTCGCGTTCAACCGACGATGCGCCCGAACAAAACTTAGTGGCGGCTTCATCGCTCGCGCTTCAGGCTCCTGAAAACAGAGCTTTTGACAAGGGCAGATCATTAGCCGATCAAACGCATACATTTGTAATGAGTTTTGTCGGACGACCGCAGTTCGATTTTGAGAATAAGGCATTGAAATATATTTTGAACAATAACCAACTCGGAATCATTGCCACGGCAAATAACGGCGAAGTTTTTAACAGCATTACCAATCAGGACTTGAACGGCGACGGAGTTTTTGTTGACCGCCCGGTCGGCATCGAAAGAAATTTCGGCAGAACTCCGAAACAGTTTAATGTTGATTTGCGATATTCGAGATTTATTCCTTTTACCGAAAGATTCAGACTCGAGTTTTTTGCTGAAGCAATAAATATTTTTAATATCAACAGTATTTATCAATACAATAACACGACGATAACAACCGGATTTGATCTGCCGACCGGAAATCTAACGGGCGCACTGCCTGACTATCGTTCGAGAGGCGTGACTTCGCTTGACAGCCGTCAGGTGCAGCTCGGCTTTAAGTTTACTTTTTAATCCCGGCGGCTTTGGTAATTTCGAGAAATTACCAAAGCCGCGCTATTGGCTTATGAATGAAGAACAAGTAAAAGAAGTTCCCGAATCTGTGGAATTACCGGATAATTGGTGGTATCGCGTTTATTTAGGCGTGATAATCTCGAATATTTTAGTAATCGCCGCACTGGGAACTTTTACTTATTATTTTTCGAACTGACCAGCCGGAGCGCGGACGGCTCATCCGCTTTCGAGCGTGGGGGCGAGAAAAGTTTTCGCATCAAAGAGTCTTTCTGCTAGAGCAAGGCTTTCAACGCCTCGCTCTACTGGCGTTGAAGCGGACGAGACTTTCGCGCTCCAATTTTTAATATGAAATTTCTGGATTGGGCGATTGTCGTAACATATTTGGTTTATGTGATTTATGACGGAATCCGTATGACCAAAAACAGTAGCAACGTCGAAGGCTATTTTCTCGCCAATCGAAGTTTGCCGTGGTGGGCGGTCGGATTATCGGTAATGGCGACGCAGCTTTCGGCGATTACTTTAGTCGGCACGACCGGACAGGCGTATTCGGACGGAATGCGTTTTATCCAGTTTTATTACGGTTTGCCGCTCGCAATGGTTATTCTGTGCGTGACGGCGGTGCCGTTTTTTTATCGCGCCAGAGTTTACACGGCGTATGAATATCTCGAAAACAGGTTTGACGCGAAAACGCGCTCGCTGACGAGTTTTTTCTTTTTGATGTCGCGTGGTCTTGGTGTCGGCGTGATTATCGCCGCGCCCGCAGTTATCCTGTCAATCGTTTTGGGTTGGAACGAAATTACGACGATTTTCGTGATCGGTTTGACGACAACGCTGTACACAATGATCGGCGGCGTGCAGGCGGTGACGTGGACGGACGTGAAGCAGATGGTCATCATCTTCGTCGGGATGAGCGTCGTTTTATTCATCATTTTTTCGAGTCTCCCTGCCGGAGTTTCGATTACGGACGGTCTGCATTTAGCGGGCGCGACTGGCAAATTGACGACAATTGACACGCATTTTGATTTGAAGGAAAAATATACGATTTGGTCTGGAATGATCGGCGGTTTGTTTTTGTTTCTGTCGTATTTCGGCTGCGATCAAAGTCAGGTGCAAAGGTTTTTGACGGCGAAATCAGTCAGTCAGGGCAGAACTTCGCTGTTGATGTCGGCATTTTTGAAAATTCCGATGCAGTTTTTGATTTTGCTGATCGGCGTGATGGTTTTTGTTTTTTATCAATTCAATCAGCCGCCGATGATTTTTAATTCCGTGCAGGCGGACAAAGCGCAAATTTCTAAACCGGCTGAATACAATGCTTTGCAGTCGGAATACGAAACAATTAATCAACAGCGGCAGAAATCCGCGCTCGAATTTGTCGCCGCCGAAAAACAGGCGAACGAAAAATTTATTGCAGATGCAAAACAGAATTATTTGACGGCGAACGATAGTTTCAACGCATCGCGCAAAAAAGCCTCCGAATTTATCAAAGAAACCAACAACGACAAAAATTTTAACGATGTAAATTACGTTTTTCCGACGTTCGTCATCGAAAATATGCCGATGGGCGTGGTCGGTTTGATCATCGCAGCGATTTTCGCGGCTTCAATGTCCAGCGTTGCGGCGGAATTAAACGCATTGGCAACAGCAACGACGATTGATTTTTATCGAAGACATTTTAAAAAAGAAGGCACGGACGCGGAATACGTCAAATTCGGACGAATTGCGACCGCGTTTTGGGGCTTATTCGCCTGTATTGTGGCGATTTACGCGACGAATCTGGGTTCGCTGATCGAAGTCGTCAATAAGTTCGGCTCATTTTTCTACGGTTCGCTGCTTGGCGTTTTTGTTTTGGCATTCGTTGTCAAACGGGCAAGAGCGCGTGGTGCATTTTTCGGTTTATTATTCGGCATCGCATCGGTTTGGATCGCCAGTTTTTATACCGACATCGAATTTCTGTGGTTTAACGTCATCGGCTGTTTAACAACGGTGATTGCGGGTTATCTAATTAGTTTAACGGTTGTAGAAGATTCAAAATGAAAAATTCAAGACATAAAATTCTGATAGCTTTTTTTCTAACTTTGTCCTTTGTTCTCTGTCCTTTGTCATTTTCCGCGCAGGTTCGCGCGAAATATGATCTGGGTGCCGTCGGACTGGCGCAGAAACTGGAACGTCTGCAAACGACGGCGAGTGCGATGCACACCGGCGCGCACCCGGACGATGAGGATTCCGGTTTGTTGGCATATCTGGCGCGAACCGATCAAGCGCGAACTGCTTACCTGGCACTAAATCGCGGCGAAGGTGGACAGAACGTCATCGGGCAGGAACTTTTTGAACCGCTCGGCGTGATTCGCACCGAGGAACTTTTGCAAGCGCGCAGGCTTGACGGCGGACAGCAGTTTTTTACGCGCGTGATGGATTATGGTTTCTCAAAAACACGCGCCGAAGCGACACGAATTTGGGGCGAAAACCTCGTGTTGGGCGATATGGTTCGTGCCATCAGAACATTTCGCCCGCTGGTCATCATCTCACGTTTTTCGGGAACGCCCGCCGACGGTCACGGACACCATCAACTTGCCGGTTATTTAACGCCGATTGCCTACAAAGCTGCTGCCGATCCGACCCAGTTTCCCGAACAAATTAAAGAAGGACTGCTTCCGTGGCAGGCGAAAAAACTTTATATGAGCGAGAGTTTTTTCCGCAATCCAGAAAATTCACCGACTTTGACATTAAATACCGGCGAATATGATCCGCTGATCGGGCGCACCGATTTTGAAATTGCGATGGAGGGCAGAAGCCAGCATAAATCTCAGGAAATGGGTTCGCTCGAACTGCGCGGAAAACAAACCTCGGGAATGCGACTTTTGGAAACAAATGCCATCAGGGTCGAAGCCGAAAAAGATGTCTTCGACGGCATTGATACTTCGTTGACGGGCATTTCGAAACTCGTCGGATTGACCGGCACCGATATTGACGGCGCATTGAAAGACGCACAGAGTGCCGCCGGAAAAGCTCTGACAAATTATAACGCCCGAACGCCCGCAAAAATTATCGAGCCGCTGGCTGACGGGTTGCGTGCCGTCCGCAAAGCGCGAACCGAAATCGCGGTGGCGACAAATCGGCAATCGAGCATTCCGTTGACGGATGCGGATTTCCTGCTGGCGCAAAAAGAACGCGAGTTCTCCGAAGCATTACAGGAAGCGGCAGGTGTCGTCGTTGATGCTCTTGCTACTACCGAAACGCTTGTCGCCGGTGATAAAACAGGGGTTGCCGTGCGTGTTTTCGCGCCGGAAGAAGCCAATGTCAAAATCAACGGCGCGATGATTAATGCTCCGAAAGGGTGGACTGTGAACAATGCAGACGCGCCGGAAGCACCGAAACCCGGTTTCTTTTCGCGCACTGAAAATGCGCTGAAGGCGTATTTCTTCGATGTCACCGTCCTGGCAAATGCGCCGCCGACCCAGCCGTATTGGTTAGAAAGTCCGCGCGAAAATTTCGCGTTCGATTGGTCGGCACCTGATGCGGAAAAAAATATGCCGTTTCAATCACCGTTAGTGACGGCTGACATCAAAATGAACATCGGCGGCGAAGATATTACCGTAACAAAAGCGGTTCAATATCGTTATGCCGACGACATTCGGGGCGAACTGCGGCGTGATTTGAATGTTGTTCCGATGGTTAATGTCGCGCTTGATTCCGACTTGATGATCGTGCCGGTCGCGCCCAAAGCGCAGCGGCAAAAGGTGATTATATCAGTGACAAACAACGCGCCGCGTCAAACCAAAGGAACGGTCAGACTCGATTTGCCGACCGGCTGGACGGCAGCACCAGCATCAGCGGCATTTGATTTGAAAGCAAAAGGTGAAAAAACTGCCGTCGCCTTTGATGTGACGATTCCGGCAAATGCCAAAATTGACTCATATAAAATCAAGGCAAACGCCGTGATCGGCGCACAAGTTTTCAACCAAACAATGCAGGAAATCGCCTATCCGCATATTCAAACGCACCGCCGTTACACACCGGCGGAAGTGACGGCGAAAGTCATAGATTTGAAGATTGCGCCGGTCAAAGTCGGCTACATAATGGGAACCGGTGACCGCGTTCCCGAAGCGATCAGACGGCTCGGATTGGATGTTACGATGCTCAGTGAAAAAGATTTGGCAACCGGCGATTTGTCACAATACCACACAATTGTCGTCGGTATTCGTGCCTCGCAGGTCAGACCTGATTTCGTCGCCAACAACAATAGACTGCTCGATTTCGTCAAAAATGGCGGAACGCTGATCGTGCAGTATCAGCAACCGGAATACGTCGCGCAAAATTTACCGCCGTTTCCGGCAAAAATGGATATGCAAATCAACGGTACGCAGCGGATTTCCAATGTGCGTGTGACGGACGAAAACGCGCCGGTGACGATTTTGGAGCCGATGAATCCGGTGTTTAATTTTCCAAACAAAATCACGGCGGACGATTGGAAAAATTGGGTGCAGGAACGCAATTTATACAATTTCACGACGCTCGATTCGCAGTACACGCCGCTTCTCGAATCGCACGACGAAGGCGACCCGGAAAGCAAGGGCGGATTGGTTTACGCCAAAGTCGGCAAAGGAAATTACGTTTATAATTCATATTCGTTTTTCCGCCAACTGCCGAACGGAGTACCGGGCGCATATCGTTTGCTGGCAAATATGCTGAGTTTACCGAAAGCAAAATAGGTTGGAGTAAAAAATGACACCTGAAAAAAAAATGCCCGCGCCGGAAAAATTTCCCGCGCAGATTTATAAAGAAAATGTTCTGGCAGATTGTTTTGAAGATGCCAAAAAATATTTTTTGCAAGCCTATTTGGAAGTTGATTATGCTCACGCGATAATGCTCGCCGAGCAGGAAATCATCAGCGACGATGAATTAAAAGAATTACTTACAGCCGTGCGCGGTTTGGATTTGGATTCGATCAGACGCGCTGAGTATGACGGCAGTTTTGAAGATTTATTTTACTATTTGCAGCGCGAAATAAAGAAGAACTGTGACGACGATACGGCGGGAAAACTGCACACGGCGCGAAGCAGAAACGACATTGACGTGACGATTTACCGGCTTCATCTGCGGCAGGACACGCTCAAACTGCTGCACTCGGCGATGGATTTGCGGGGTAATTTATTAAATCTCGCGGCGGAACATCACGAAACATTGATTCCGGCTTACACGCATACGCAGCCTGCACAGCCCTCGACGCTGGCACATTTCCTGCTGGCAATGGCGGAAAATCTCGGGCGCGACATCAAGCGGCTGCAAAGAGCGTTCGACAATATGAATTTGTGTCCGCTCGGTTCGGGCGCGATCACGACGACCGGCTTCCCGATCAATCGTCACCGGGTCGCCGAACTTTTAGGATTTTACGCGCCGACCGTCAATTCTTACGCTTCCATCGCCTCGGTTGACTACTTTACCGAAACGCTCGGTACAACCGCCGCACTGCTCGTCAACATCGGCAAATTTGCGTTCGAGTTTTTGCAAATGGCTTCGATGGAATTTGATGTTATCCGTCTGCCTGACAGCTATGTGCAGGGGTCTTCGATAATGCCGCAAAAGCGCAATCCGGTCGCCCTCGAACACATTCGCGCGCTTGCCAGCAAAGCTCTCGGTCAGAGTTTGGCGGTTTTTACGAGCATTCACAATACGCCGTTCGGGGACATTAACGATGTCGAAGACGATTTGCAACCGTTAATTTACAACGCGCTGCGCGATGCTAATCGTTCGGTCGCGCTGTTTGCCGGAACATTGGGGTCGGCGACATTTAATCTCGATACGCTGCGCCGCCGCGCCGGTGAAAATTTTATTACCGTCACGGAATTAGCCGATACGATTGTCCGACGCGAAAATCTCCCGTTCAGCGTCGCACACAAAATCGTCGGAACTTCCGTCAAAGCGGCAATTGAAAAGGGCAGCGAAATCACGCACGAAATTTTACAGTCGGCGGCGCAAACGATTTTGAGCAGGGAACTTTCGCTTTCAAAAGAAGATTTGCAAAAAACACTTTCGCCCGAAAATTTCGTGGCGATTCGAACGATTTACGGTGGAACTGCGCCGCAGGAAACGCGGCGGGCGTTGAGCGTCGAGCGTGAGGCAGAATCGGCTGATGAAAAATGGTTCACCGATAAAAAAGATTTTCTTGATGCCGCTTCGGTAAATTTGAATAAAAAAGTTGATGAAATTATCGAACGCTAATATATTCTGATAAGATAATTTTTTGAGTGTCGCTTGCTTTTGTGAAAAACTTGCGGCACTTTCAATTTACAAAACTAATGATACTAGCAGGGGACATCGGCGGGACTAAGACAAGACTGGCTTTGTTTGATAAAAACGAGCTGGGATTCGAATCTGTCGCTACGGAACAATTCATAAGTGCGGAACATCAAAATTTGGCAGGAATTGTGCAAATTTTTTTGCGCGGGAAATCCCACTCGGTTGACCACGCCTGTTTCGGTGTGCCGGGTCCCGTGCGTGGCAAAATTGCGAAATTGCAAAATTTGCCGTGGACGATTGACACGGATGAGCTGAGATGGCTGTTTGAACAGGATAAAATCGGACTTATCAATGACTTGGAAGCGAACGCCTACGGCATTCAGGAACTCGATGAAACCGAATTTGCCCAACTCAATTGCGGCGAACCGAATGCGACCGGAAACCGGGCAGTAATTTCTGCCGGAACGGGATTGGGGGAAGCCGGAATATACAATGAAAATGGCGAGTTATGCCCTTTTGCAACCGAAGGCGGTCACGCCGATTTTGCGCCGCGCAACGAAATTGAAATGGAACTTCTGCGGTATTTGCTGACCAAATTCGAGCGTGTCAGCGTTGAGCGCGTCGTCTCCGGGATGGGTTTGCAGAACATTTACGAATTTCTACGCGACACGAAACGGGCTAATGAACCGAAGTGGCTAGCAGAAGAAATGGAAGCGAACGGCGATGTTGGCGCAGTCGTCTCAAAATACGGTTTGGAAGAAAAATCGGCGATTTGCGAACAAACATTGGATATTTTTATATCGCTTTACGGCGCGGAAGCCGGAAATTTGGCACTGCGCGTGTTAGCGACCGGCGGAATTTATCTCGGCGGCGGCATCGCGCCAAAAATATTACCTAAATTAAAAGAAGAGATTTTTCTCAATTCGTTTACCGCCAAAGGACGAATGCGCGAACTGCTCGAAAAAATTCCGGTGCGCGTGATCTTAAATGAAAACGCCGCATTAATCGGCGCGGCGCATTACGCTTACTATAAAATAGCCGGCGAATAAAAATTACAGAGCTATGGAGATACTTTTACTTTTAATAAGATTGATTCTCGCGGGAATTTTCGGTTTGGCGGGCATCGGGAAATTAATTGATCTTGAAGGTTCGGAAAAAGCGGTCAAAGATTTCGGTGTGCCGCAGAGTTTGGCGAAAACTTTTGCGTTCGCGCTGCCCGTCATTGAACTTCTTATCGCCGTTCTGCTCTTGCCGACGGCAACTTCGTGGTTCGGTGCGATTGGCGGATTCTTATTATTACTCGTTTTTATCGGCGGAATGCTTTGGCAAATGTCGCAGGGCAACGCGCCGGACTGTCACTGTTTCGGGCAGATTCACAGCGAACCGGTTTCAGCAAAAAGTCTGATTCGCAACGCAATTTTTGCGATACTCTCATTTGTTCTCGTTTTAAGCGGGAACGGAAATCAAGGTTTGAGTCTGGTAGATTCATCAAATAATGCTTCGGAAGGAAATGCAATGTCGCTTATTATCGGTTTAGCCACGGTCGGTCTGTTAGGTGCGGTCGTCTATTTTTTAAAAATCATTTCAGAACAGCAAACGCAGATTATGCGGCGCATTGAGATTTTGGAATTGATTGGCGGGGACGGCGGAAATGAAGTGCGACGTGAAGATGTCGCGCTGCCGAAAGAAGGTTTGTTGATCGGAACGCCCGCGCCTGCGTTTGAATTGCCCGACATTAACGGCAAACAAGTTTCTTTGCAGCAACTCTTAGCACCGGCAAAACCGCTGTTGTTTTTCTTTGTCGGTCCGAATTGCGCTCCGTGTGCGGCTTTGCTGCCGGAAATCGAAGCGTGGCAAGCCGAATTAAAGGGGAAACTAAATTTTGTGTTCATCAGCAGCGGCAAGGCTAAGGACAATCTTGACAAGTTTGCCGGAACTTCGCTCAAACAAATCCTGTTTCAAAGTGATAAGGAAGTGACGCAACTGTTCGGCGCACAATGGACACCGACCGTCGTTCCGGTCAATGCGGACGGCAACATTGCCGGAAGGCTTGCCGTCGGTGACAAAGCGATCCGTGATTTGGTTGACAAGATCAAATCAGAAATTGATGTTTCACAGCCGTTGTTAATCGCGCCGAATAATGGAAACGGCACGGAACATTCACAGCCGGGCGAAACTTTACCTGAGTTTTCGCTGCCTGATATTTCAAACAAAATAATTTCTTCAAACGAACTGCACGGCAAAAAAACGCTCCTTACTTACTGGAGTACGACGTGCGGATTCTGCGACCAAATGCTCGGAGATTTACGCGAATGGGAACAGACGAAAGGTGTTGACGAACCCGATTTGCTGTTGCTTTCCGGTGGCGAAGCCGAAAAACACAAGGAGTTAAATCTGCGCTCGCCGATTATGCTGGAAAAAGAGCGGGAAGTTTCCAAAATGTTCGGAATGGACGGCACCCCGTCAGCAGTTTTGATTAATGAAAACGGCATAATTGTCTCGGAAGTCGCCGTCGGCGCGGATCAGATTTGGTCGCTTCTCGGCAAAAAACAAAAGTCCAAAGTCTAAAGTCCTCGCTAACTGATGTGGGCATTGGTCTTTAAACCTTGAACTTTGAACTTTGGGGCATAATGTATGAATCCAATTGATTGGCAAGTGACGGCGCAGGACGGTGAAGCGCGGACGGGAATTCTGCGAACACGGCGGTCGGTGATTGAAACTCCAGTGTTTATGCCGGTCGGGACACAGGCGACGGTCAAGGGTGTGCGTTTTGAATGGCTCGAAAACGAACTCGATGCGCGAATAATTCTCGGAAATACCTATCATTTGTGGCTGCGTCCGGGCGCGGAAATTATCCGGCAGCTTGGCGGTCTGCATAAATTTTCGACTTGGAATCGCTCAATTTTGACGGATTCGGGCGGCTTTCAGGTTTTTTCCCTTTCTGATTTGCGAAAATTGACTGAAGAGGGAGTCGAATTTCGTTCGCACATTGACGGGACGAAAATGTTTCTCTCGCCGGAAGTTTCGATGGATATTCAAGCCGCGCTCGGTTCGGAAATCGTTATGGTTTTCGACGAATGTGCGCCGGGTGACGCGGAAATTGACGTGACGCGCAAAAGTTTGGAAATGACTGCGCGGTGGGCTTTGCGTTCTAAAAGTCGTTTCAGTGAACTGCAAAACGAAGGGGCGGACACCGGTTTTTTGGAAAGTGCAGATTTGACTGGTCGACAGGCGTTATTCGGCATCGCTCAGGGTGCGGGACATTTGGATTTGAGACGCGAGAGTTTGGAGAAAACGGTCGAAATCGGTTTTGACGGCTACGCCATCGGCGGTTTGAGCGTCGGTGAAGAAAAAAGCGTGATGTATGAAGTTCTCGAATTTCTCGCCCGTCAAATGCCGAAAGATGCGCCGCGCTATTTGATGGGAGTCGGAACACCCGAGGATTTGGTCGAAGCGGTTTATCACGGCGTTGATATGTTCGACTGCGTGATTCCGACGCGCAACGGGCGCACCGGCGGGGCTTTTACATCACGCGGAAAATTGAACATCCGCAATGCCAAATTCGCCAAAGACAGCGAACCACTCGATTTTGACTGCCCGTGTTCCGTCTGCCGCCGGTACTCGAGAGCGTATCTGCGGCATCTCTATCAAACGGGCGAAATGCTCGCGGCAATTTTAATTTCGCACCACAATCTCGCATTCTTCCTTGACACGATGCGAAAGGTAAGAGATGCTGTCAAACTCGGCAGATTCGGCGAGTTCCGACGTAAATTTTTGAACAGATTAAGCGATAATGAACAGTTATGAATACGCAGAACGTCCTGAAGCCGCACAAACTTTAAAGAAAACTCTTTGTTTAACCACCGGAAAAAGGTGTTCGCTTACTGCCATAAAGAATTTCGCTGGTTTTACAAATGCGATGCTCGAAGACAATTTGCAAACGATTTTAGTTGATTTCAAAGAGACTCAAAGAGAAAAAACGAAAAGATTTCATCAAACATTTGAGTAAATGAGTCGAACTGCTTTGATAATTTGACGTTAATTTGTCATAATTGCTGTCTTTCGGTCTGCATTACAAACAATGAACACTATAATATTACTTTTTCAGGAAAGCGGAGGGAGCAGTCTAATTTGGACGCTGCTGCCATTTGTCTTTATCTTCGGAATTTTTTACTTTCTCGTAATAATGCCGCAGAAAAAGCAGCAGCAGCAGGTGAAAGATATGATCGCCGAGCTGAAAATTAATGACGAAGTTGTGACTAACGGCGGTATCATCGGCAGAATCAAAGAAGTTAGAGAGACGAGTTTTATCATTCAAAGCGCGGAAAAATCGTTTATCGAAGTTTCCAGAACGGCGGTTATCGGGCGCAAACCGGAAGACGGAAAATAGATAGAGGCAGCGAAGTTTAACAATGAAAAATAGTAGTTTGTGGATTAGAACGGCGATCATCGTCGTTATTACTCTGATTGGTATCTATCTCGTATTCGGACCGCGCGGTTCGATTTCAGGCGAGGATTTCACCTGGTCGGGCATCAAAAACAATCTCGCCAAGAACATCAATCTCGGATTGGATTTGAAGGGCGGTTCGCATCTCGTGATGCGCGTCAAAACGGAAGAGTATTTGAAGAAGCTGACCGAAGACAGCCGAGATGCGGCGTTGAAAGCTGGACAAGATGCCAAACTGCCCGTCAGCGACGCCTCTTCCATTGCTGAAAACAACAATTACCAAGTCACACTCAACATTACCGATCCGTCGAAAGCGCAGGAAATTATTGATGAGGTCAGAAAAAAAGTCGGTTTTGATCCAAACGTGTGGACGGAAAGCAATAATAGCAGTAACGTAACCTGGTCTCTGTCGCGGCAGTCTCAGTCGAAGTTAAAAGAACAGGCGACCGATCAGGCGTTAAAAATTATCGAAAGCCGTATCAACGCTTTCGGTGTTAAAGAACCGACGCTGCAAAGACAGGGCAAAGCGGATTCGGGACAAATCCTGTTGCAAATGCCGGGAGTCGAAAATCCTGAACGAGTTAAAAAACTGGTTGGGGAAACTTCACGGCTTGAGCTGATGAAAATCGTCACCGCGCCGAATCCCGCGCCGGTGCAGACTTATCCGACCGAAGAGGCGGCAAAACAGGCGGCTGCCGGCGCACAGAACCGTAAAGTTATTGAATATGTCGAACGCGACGAAACGCCCGTCCCCAATCAGCAAAATCCGCCGGAAAAACCGAAAAGATACGTCGTAGTTGAAACTCCGGCGGTGGTTGACGGCAGCGAGCTGCGCGACGCGGCAGCCGTACAGGGCAGAGGCGGGAGCGGCGAATATCAAATTTCGTTTTCATTCAAGCCGAGCGGGGCGCAGAAATTCGGCGACTGGACAGGTAAAAACATCAACAATTATATGGCGGTCGTGCTGAACAATGAGGTTAAATCCGCTGCTTTTATCAAGTCACAGATTTTTGATTCCGGTGAAATTTCCGGTCGGTTCAGCAAACAGACGGCGGATGATTTAGCCCTGACGCTTAAGTCAGGCGCACTTCCGGCGGAAATCGAGTATCAGGAAGAACGCACAGTTGGTCCGAGTTTGGGAGCCGATTCGATCAAAGCCGGTGTTGAAGCATCGCTCGGCGGATTGGCGTTGGTCGTCGTGTTTATGCTGTTTTATTATCGCGGCTCTGGTGTTAATGCCGTGATTGCGCTGATTTTGAATATGCTTTTGACGATAGCGGCACTCGTCGTTTTCGGTTCGACATTGACGCTGCCAGGGATTGCCGGGTTGATTTTGGGAATCGGGATGGCGGTTGACTCGAATGTGCTGATTTTCGAGCGCATTCGCGAAGAGCTGCGTCTTGGTTTTTCAGTTTCCGAATCAATCAGCATCGGTTTCGACCGCGCTTTTGTGACGATCATTGATACCCACATTACGACGATTATTTCTTCGGTAATTCTTTATTTATACGGTTCGGGTCCGATTAAAGGCTTTGCCGTAACGTTGATTTTGGGATTGCTGATCAACTTGTTCACAGCGGTTTTTGTTTCGCGCACAATTTTCAAATGGCTTTTGAACCGAAACCCGAATATGCAGAAACTCAGTATCTAAATGATTTATGAGGCAAGATTTAGAAGTTGGGAGCATAATATCTGACTCATGACTCCTAACTCTAGACTTTCGATTAACAAAAAATGTTTAATTTATTTCAGAATATTCACATAGATTGGCTTGGAAAACGGCGCGTTTTCATCGCGTTCTCCATTTTCGTTATGTTAGCTGGTCTCGTGTCGGCAATCGGTCGGCAATTTACCCCGGGCGGCACCGAATCCTTTAATCTCGGCGTAGATTTTAAAGGGGGAACGGTTGTTACTGCTAAATTCAAAGGGCAAACGCCGACTGACGTTCAGCTTCGTGAAGCGTTGAATAAAGTTGGTGTGACCGACCCGGTGATTCAATCTTCGATTGATAAACCCGACGAAATTTTAATCAAAATTCCGCTGATCGAAAATACCGATGCCGTTCAGACACCGACAACCGACACCGCCGTCAATGAACAGGAAAAAACAGCACAGGTTCAAGCCGGACGAACAACAGTCAAATCTGCCCTCGATACATTTGGAAAAGAAGCGGAGAATGATCAAACGCTGGCAGATGCACCGGATGCCGCTTACAAAATTATTGGAACGGATTCGGTCGGCGCAGTCGCCGGTTCACAGCTTAGAAACCAAGCCGTCGCCGCTACTCTTCTAGGATTGGTCGGAATCTTGCTTTTTATCGCTTTTCGATACGATTGGACTTACGCTGCCGGTGCAGTTATCGCAGTGTTCCACGACATTTTGATGGTTCTGGCATTCTTTTCAGTTTTTCAATGGGAAGTGAATTTGACCGTTATCGCGGCGATTTTGACAATTGTCGGATTCTCGGTCAATGACTCAATCGTTATCTTCGACCGAGTGCGTGAAAATCTTCCGCTGCACAGAAACGATTCACTTTTTAAGATTACAAACGATTCAATTAACCAAACTCTTTCCCGAACGGTAATAACCGCCGGTTTGGTTCTTTTGTCAGTCTTGGCATTGGTTTTGTTTGGCGGAGAAGTTCTGCGTAGTTTCTCATTGGCATTGCTGGTCGGCATCACGCTGGGAACTTATTCGACGATTGCCATCGCCAGTCCGATTGCTATTTGGTGGCAGGACAAACTCGGTTCGGCTAAGATGAGAAAAACTGAAATTCAGAAAACTGACAGAATGGCTTCGGCATCGCGTCGCTCCGTAACTCGAAGACCGATTGCCCGGTAAGTCAAAACAGTAACTTTTTAACTGACAATCAATTAGCAGTTAATCAAAAAACCGGTTATTGATAAAAAGTCAAAAAAATCTTTCAATTCGGGAGAACTTTTCTTGACTTTTTATTAATAACGATTTAGACTTCAAGACGTTGCTGGTCAATTAAATATTGCGTATCTGTTTTTTCTATATTTGCAAGAAATGTAGAAAATCATAAGTATAATTTTGTGTATAGACCGGTAAAAGTCCAACAGAACCGCACTTTTAAAATTTAAGAAGTATTTGGAAATAATTGATTGGTTTTCAGGTGAAATCGGCTAGTTTGTTTGAAGCGATTACAACTTGGGATTTAATTCGTATTACATATTATTGGCAATTATAAAATTTGTAACCTTGACCTACATTGGCATCGAAAAATAGGAAGGAGAATAAAATGTTAGATCAACTTGTTGAATCGAAAAGCAGTGCTAAGGAAAACACAAGACGCAGCGGTTTCTTATTAACCACGCTTGTGGTTCTGTCAACACTATTACTGGGCGGATGGGTTTACAGCCTGTTTGCTTTGGACTACGGTCTCGGAGCCGGAGATTTGGAACTGTCAACCTTAGTTGCGCCTGTCCAAATTGCCGAAGAAGCGCCGCCGCCGCCCGAGCCGGACAAACCGCAGCCTCAGGAAAAAGTGAAAACCAACGCACCTGATGTTGATGTTCGTACTGAGATCATCAAAAGTATGGCTGAAACACCGACCGATCCGCCTGACAAAACTAGCTCGGCAAAACAAAATATTCCGCCGCGCGATCCGAATAAATTTACGATTAAAGGCGATAAGAATTTCACTGCGGAAAATGCACCGCCGCCTTCATATAAAGGTCCGGTTGACACTAGTGGCAGAGGATTAGGTGGGAACGGAACGGACACCTCGGGAAACAGTGGAAAGGGTGATGAAGCGCCGCCGCCGCCGCCGCCGCCACCAGCGGCACCGAAGCCAACTCCAAAACCCGTCCCGAAAACTATTTCCGGTGGTGTGGTCAACGGAAAGGCGAGAAATTTAGTTACGCCGACCTATCCGGCAGCAGCAAAAGCAGTTCGTGCCAGCGGCGCAGTCAATGTTCAAGTGACAATTGATGAAGACGGAAATGTTATTTCCGCAAGTGCCGTCAGCGGGCATCCCCTGTTGCGAGCCGCCGCCGTGAGTGCCGCCCGCGCATCCAAATTCTCCCCGACACAGCTTTCAGGTCAGCCTGTGAAAGTGACGGGAGTAATTATATACAATTTTACTCAGTAACTGAGCTTGACTATTTAGGAGAAATGCGGAATCATTTCTCCTAAACAAAAATCTGCAATATTAAATTTTGATTTCTTTGGAGGAAAAATAATGACTTTTCTAGGTAGTCTTTTAGCAACCAAATTTTTAGGCGTTTTCTTTTTATTCGCAAACGAAGCGGCACCTTCATTCGGTATATATGAAATTGCCGGAAGTTTGACGTATCCGGGATGGGCTGTGATTATCACGCTTTTGCTGATGTCGGTTTATATGATCGCGGTCGGTATCGAACGGTACTTAACTTACAGCAAAGCGAAACAACAATCGCGACAATATGCTCCGAAAGTGGCTCAAGCGTTAAAAAATAGTAACATTGACGAAGCTATTAATATCAGCGACAAACATAAAGACTCGCATTTGGCAATGGTCGTTTCATCCGGTTTAAAAGAATTTGCCGCGCACCAGGGTAACTCGGAAATTTCAGGTGAAGAGATGGAAGCCTCAAAACGTGCGTTACAGCGTGCAATTGCCGTCAAGACCGCTGAACTGAAACGTGGTTTGTCAGGCTTGGCAACGGTCGGTTCGACTGCTCCGTTTGTTGGATTGTTCGGCACGGTAGTCGGTATTATCGGTGCGTTTAACGCCTTAAGAGCAAATGAAACGGCTGGCATCGGTGCGGTTGGCGGTTCGATTGCGGAAGCCTTGGTGGCAACTGCTTTCGGGATTTTGGTGGCGGTTCCGGCAGTTTGGCTGTTTAACTATTTTACCAACAAAGTGACGAGTTTCGGCGTTGAAATGGAAAATTCCGCTTCCGAACTGGTGGATTACTTTATTAAACAGCGCACCAAACAGTTGAACGGTTAATATTTATATAAAGGGAGAATTCTTATGGCAATGCAAGTCGGCGGAGCTGATGAGTATAATGCAGAAATTAACGTAACACCGATGGTGGACGTAATGTTGGTTTTACTGATTATTTTTATGATCGTAACACCCTTACTCCAACAAGGGGTATCCGTCAATCTTCCCAAAGGTATGATTAGTCCCGAAGAGGATGCGGATATTGCTAAAGATACTTCGGTGATCGTAGCAATTCCCGATAATAACAGTTTCTACATTGGGAAAGAACAATATCCTTTGACCGAGTTGGGAGATAAAATCAAGAGATTGATGGAAAATAGAACTCCCGATAAACGTATTGTTTACATCAAAAGCAGTATCGAAGTAGATTACGGAAAAGTGGTCGAAGCAATTGATACTATTCGAAAACAGGATATTGAAAGAATTGGGCTGGTCGCCGATAAAAAGAAAGGCGATAAGAAAGAATAATCATCTGAAGCAGTATCAGACAGTAAAAAGGTTTCAGATTCAGGAGTAAATTATATGGGAATGTCAACAGGCAGCTCTTCGGGTGGAGCCACACCAAGCATCAATGTTACACCGCTGATTGACGTTTTACTGGTGTTATTGATTATTTTTATGGTCATTTCACCTTTGAAGCCGAGTCGTTTTGAAGCGAAAGTGCCTGCCGAACCTAAACCGGATCAGCAGCAAAATGCAAAACCCAATCCTTTGACTTTAGTGGTTTCGGTAAATAAAAGCGACAGAAAAGTAACTTTGAATAAAGAACCTGCCGGAGACATTTCGGATATGAGTTCTTTGACGACCCAGCTTTCGCAGATATTTAAGGAAAGAGAAAACAACGGAGTTTTTCGTGAAGGAACCAATGAGGTCGAGAAAACTGTTTTTATAAAATCACCGCGTACCATCAAATACGGCGATGTAGTCAATGTGATAGACGCAGTAAAGCAAGCCGGAGCGCAGCCGATAGGCTTGCAAATTGATGATTTGGAACAATAATCTAGCTTGTTGTGAGAGAGAGTAAAATCAAATTTGTTTTCTCTTGTAACCAAGTAATAAATGGAGTCAAAAAATGAGATTCTCTCGTCTAGGGATATTAATCTTACTTTTATTTTCAGTTTTAATTGGAGCAAACTGCTCTTACTACAATCGTATCATCGCGAGAAAAAACTTGGTTGACGGCGGAAAAGCCTATAAAGATAGGAAATTTCAGAAAGCCGAAGAACTTTTTCGTGATGCCATCGCCCGTGAACCGGAAGGAAGTTCAGTTGAAGGTAAAACGGCGCAATTATTTTTAGCGAGAACGCTGCATTCGGAATATATTTCTAATCGTTCAAATACTGGAAAGGCTGAAGAGGCGATAAAAGAATATAAAAAAGTTTTATCGGCAGATGTTTCCGATCAAAGTTCTTTTAAGGCAATCGCAAATCTGCTGGAAAACCTTGGCAGAAACGATGAAGCTTTAACGTGGCTGACCGAACGCGCAAATAATGAGAAAGTTCCCAAAGATCAGCGGGCGGAAGCCTATACTTCTTTAGCGGCAAAAAAATATAGTTGCGCGAATGATATCAGCGATGTCGAGCCAGTTAAGAAAACTGTTACTAAGGATGGCAAACCGGCGTTTGAATTTACTAAACCGACCGACCCGGAAGCCTTTACCAACTTAAAGCAGTGTGTTGAAGAAGGAACCAGTTTGATTGATAAAGCAGTTGAATTTGATCCGAACAGCGATTCTGCCTGGTCGTATAAAGCCAATTTTTTGGTTCAGCAATCTCGTGTTGCCGAGATGGAAGGCAGTAATGATTTGAGAGATCAATACAAAGCTAAAGCCGAAGAGGCTAAAAGCAGATTTACCGAACTTGCCACTGCCAAGAAGAAGAAACAGGATGAAGAAGAAGCTCAGAAGAAAGCAGCAGAAGAAGCGGCAAACAAAAAAAAGTAAAATAAATATTTAGCTTTTCGTAAAGGTGCTACTCAATTACAATTCAAGTATTGGGTAGCACCTTTTTTTAGTTATCGGTATAACAGTTGTCAATTATCAAGCATCAAACCAGAGAAAATGACGAATATTAATGTCTGACAACAGCCTATGATTCGGATCGAAGATGTCATCGAAAAAGTAGAAAAAAATCGTCCTGACTCAAATGTAGATTTGATCCGGCGGGCATATCTTTTTTCGGCTCTTCATCACAAAGGACAAAAACGCGCGTCCGGTGAACCCTATCTTATTCATCCGTTGGAAGTTGCCGAAATACTAGCCGAAATGCGGCTTGATGAGGTCAGCGTTTCAACCGGACTGTTACACGATGTGGTTGAAGATACGCTGGTTGATCTAGACACCATCAGAGAATACTTCGGTGAAGAAATTACACGACTTGTTGACGGCTTAACCAAAATCGCTCACATCAGCAATTTATCAAAGGAAAAACAGCAAGCCGAAAACGTTCGCAAAATGGTTTTGGCGATGATCACCGATGTTCGTGTCGTCCTAATCAAACTCGCCGACCGATTGCACAATATGCGGACGATGCAGTTCCTCAAACCGGAAAAACGCGCCCGCATTTCTCAGGAAACATTAGATATATACGCACCGATTGCCCATCGTTTGGGAATGGGCAAACTTCGCGGTGAACTTGAAGATTTGTCCTTTCAGAATATCTATCCGCAGGAATATAAGAGACTTTCCGAAGAAGTTGAAATTCGTCGTCCCGAACTCGAAGAAGCACTTGAAAGAATAAAAAACACGATTGTCGAAAATTTGACGACGAATGAAGTTCCGTTTATCGAAGTCCAAAGCCGGGTCAAGCGTTTATTTTCACTCTGGAAAAAATTGAAAAAGCGCAAGTTAACTATTGACCAGGTTTACGACCTGATCGCTGTTCGGATTATTACGCCGAACGATAAAAAAAATTGTTACCTGGCATTAAGCGTAATTCACGATATTTGGACACCAGTACAGGAACGCTTTAAGGACTGGATTGCAATTCCGCGCGACAATCTCTACAAGTCACTGCACACTTCGGTCATTGGTGAAAACGGACAATCGTTTGAGGTGCAGATCAGAACTGAGGAGATGCACCATATAGCCGAAGAAGGGGTGGCAGCACACTGGAAATATAAAGAAAGCAAACTCGGCAGGCGTGAAGAAGACGAAAGTCTTGACGAACTCCGCAAAACAGTTGAAAAGCTCCTGCTTCCGCTCGTCGAAACAACCGAAGAGACACAGGATTCGGAAGATTTTATCGAATCGTTAAAACTAGACCTTTATCCGAAGGATGTTTACGCATTTACGCCGATGGGAAAGGTTATTCAGCTACCGCGCGGGGCAAGTCCGTTGGATTTTGCCTACGCGATTCATTCGGAAGTCGGCGACACCTGCACCGGCGCAAAGATTAAAGGTCGCATCGTCCCGCTCAGAACCGAACTGCAAAACGGCGATGTAGTGGAAATTTTAACTACCCCGAATTCCAAACCATCGCGTGATTGGCTGAATTACGTAATAACTTCCCGGGCGCGGAACCGTATTAAACACTGGATTTCCGAACAGCAGCGAACCGAGTCTATTGAGTTAGGTCGCAAATTGTTGGAAAAAGAAGCCGATAGATTCCGTCTGGCACCGAAAAAACTTTTAAGCAATGACGAAGAGATGAAGCGCATTGCTAACGAATACGGTTTAGGCAGACCGGAAGATTTGCTGGCATCAATCGGTTATGGGAAAACTCTGCCGCGCAATGTTATCGCTAAGTTTTTAGGAGCAGAGAAATTTGCCGAACTCGACCCGGAAAAGAAGAAGGAAACGCGGCTTGAAAGCAGCGTGAAAGCGGTCAAAAAGTTTATCGGGTTGGGTGAAGACGCGATCACTGTCAAAGGTATTGACAATCTTCTGACAACCCGCGCCCGCTGCTGTAATCCTTTGCCGGGAGAGAGCATCATCGGCTATATTTCGCTGGGCAAGGGTATTGTGGTTCACAATAAAACCTGTAAAAACGTCAAGCAGCTAATGATCAACAGAGACCGCATTGTTGAGGTGGAATGGGCGAAAAACGACACCAAACACATTCAGTCGGTGCGTCTGTTGGCAACAACAGAAAACAGAACCGGAATGTTGGCGGGGATCACAAATGCAATTGCCGAGATCAAAACGGGAATCCGTGATGCGCGGGCTAATGTTTCAAGGGACAATCGTGGTCTGATTGAAGTGACTATTGAAGTCTTTGATAAAAAACAACTCGACAAAGTAATCAGTTCGGTCGAGCAGGTTCCGGGCGTTATCGCCGTTGAAAGAATGAATTCCTGAAAATTGCATATTTCGGATTCCGCCTTCTACATTTTGAATTTAACGAATAGAATGTCCGAATCCGGCATCCGTAATTTGGAATTCTCGTCTTTTTCTGCTAAAATTCGCACTTTGCTTAAAGAATAAACATACAACAAGGGCTAAATTATTTGTGAAAGAAATTATAACGACAGAAAATGCACCGGGTGCAATCGGACCCTATTCTCAAGCGGTCAAAACGGAAAGTATGGTCTTTTGTTCGGGACAAATCCCGATTGATCCGCAAACGGGCGAGTTCGTCTCTGACGATGTTGCCGATCAGACTCATCAGGTTCTAAAAAACTTGAGTGCAGTCCTAAACGCGGCAGGAACAAATTTGAATAACGTTGTGAAAACCACCGTATTTCTGGCAGATATGAACGATTTTACAGCGATGAATGAAGTGTACGCCGAATACTTCAGCGAAAACAAACCGGCGAGAGCCACCGTGCAAGCGGCAAGACTTCCGAAAGATGCGCGGGTTGAAATTGAGTGTATTGCGGTTTTATAGGTTCAAGTTTTCAGGTTCAAGTTTTGATTCTTGAACCTGAAAGCAAGATTAAGCCGCTTTGATAACTTTGCCGCCTTTGATACAGCGCGTACAAACTTTCATCCGCACGTTTCCGCCCTGCGGACGCTGCGTTCTGATTGACTGAAGATTCGGGTTGAACCGCCGCCGTGTTTTGTTGTTCGCGTGTGAAACATTATTTCCAAATTGCGGACCTTTGCCGCAGACATCGCATCGTTTTGCCATAATATTAAAGCCTCCAAAAAAATAATAACGAGGTATGATAAAAGAGTTTTGTTATAAACTCAAAAACAAGATTTATAACATAGAATAGATAATTAAATCAAGTAATGACAGATAAAGTTAATTTTGAAGGAGTAAAAGCCACAGTGCAGAAACCTAAATTTAAGATTTTTTCAATTGCATTTATAGCAATCACAGCGTTCGTTTTAACCGGTTGTCCGGGCGGGGCAGCCAACAGCACACAGCCGGGCGGAGTTGACCCGAATGAAACTGCCGCAACCGTCAACGGTAAAGCAATTAAACGCGAAGAAGTCGAACGCGTCATCAAACAGCAGGGACAGGGGCAAGAAGCTAAATTTTCTCCGTTGGAACTGGCAAAAGTGAGACTTCAGGTTTTAGACAGCCTGATTCAAAACGAAGTCCTATATCAAAAAGCCGAAAAAGAGGCAACCGTTCCGTCAGATGATGATGTCACGGTCGAATTCAACAAACAAAAGACAGCGAGCGGTAAATCAGCCGACCAGATTGCCAAAGACATGGAGGCATCGGGTCTGACTGATGCAATTGCGCGTGAAGGCATCAAAAAACAAATTGCGGTTCAACGGTTGATTGATAAAATCACCGGCAAGATCGAACCGCCGAAAGACAGCGAAATTGACGCATTTTATAATGGAAACAAAGATGCTTTCGTCAATAAACGCGGCGCGAAATTGGCGGCAATCATCATTGATCCGGCAAATAACGGTGAAGGCGACACGACCACCAACGAACAGGAAGCTGTTCTAAAGGGTAACGAAATCATCAAACAGTTACAGCAGGGAACGGACTTTGCTTCGATTGCCCGCGAAAAAAGTGAAGATGAAAGCCGTTTGCAGGGCGGAGATTTGGGTTATATCACCGAAGATCAAATGAAACAAACTTTTCCGCCGCAGGTTGCTGCAACTTTAATGGATCCTAAATTTTCGGTCGGACAAATTTTGCCGACACCGATTCAAGGAAAATTTTATATTTTCAAGCTTCAGGAACGCAATGAAAAGGACGAAAATTTAACATTGGAAAGTCCCGGCGTTCGCCAGAAAGTTACCGATTCGTTAATCAGCGCACGTAAAGATTTGTTGAGCGCGTCTTATGCGGCGATGGCGATGAACGACGCGAAGATTGAAAATTACTTGGCGAAGAAAATCGTTGACAACCCGAATGAACTGAGCGGAGCGCGTCCGGCAAATGCGGAAACGCCAAACACGGACGGCAACGCCAACGTCAACACCAGCACCAATTCAAGTGTCAACGCCAACACGAAAGCTAACACTGCAACGGTAGTGAACAATAATTCGGCGGCGAATATGACGAACAAACCGGCGGCAAATACGCTTCCGACCAATAAATAATCAGCGTTTCAAGCGATGTTTTAATAACGAGCAGCGAACCGGCGTTGCTCGTTATTTTTTGTGATAATTTTTTAGTTATGTTATTCAGACTTTCAGAGGTTTATAAATCTTTCGGCGGCACGGATATTTTGAACGGCGTTTCGTTTCAAATTAATCCGGGCGAAAAAGTGGGTTTGGTCGGGCGCAACGGCGCGGGCAAAACAACGGTTTTCCGTGTGATTACCGGTGAAGAAGGCGTAGATTCGGGCGAGATTTTGAAGATGAATAATCTAAAAATCGGACTTTTGGAGCAGCACGTTGATTTTACCGAAAGCGAAACCGTTCACACCGCCGCGCTTTCAGCGTTCAAAAAGTTACACGACATTGAAGCCAGAATGCGAGTTTTGGAACACGAAATGGCGGAAAACGTGACGGACGAGATTTTAAACGAATACGCCGAACTGCAAACGGAGTTTGAACACGAAGAAGGTTTTACTTACACCGCCAAAGCGGAAGCGATTCTTTTAGGACTGGGCTTCGACACGGAAAGCTGGCAACTTGAAACGACACACTTATCCGGCGGACAAAAAAACCGGCTCGGGTTAGCCAGACTTTTACTGTCTAACCCGGATATTTTACTGCTCGACGAACCGACCAATCATATGGATGTCGGCGCGGTCGAATGGCTGGAAGGTTTTCTGCAAACATTTGAAAAATCTTTTGTCATCATCAGCCACGACCGTTATTTTCTCGACCGAACGTGCCGTAAAATCATCGAAATCGAGCGCGGCAAAGCCATCAGTTACAAAGGAAATTATTCGCAATTTCTGGTCGAACGTGAAGAACGGCGCGAACAGCAGCAGCGCGAATACGAAAACCAGCAGACGTTTATCGCTAAAAATCAGGAATTTATCCGTCGCAACCTCGCCGGACAGAAAACGAAAATGGCGAAGTCGCGGCGCACGATGCTCGAAAAACTGGAAAAAGTTGATGCCGTCATTGCCGACAAATCGAGCGGTAATTTCAATCTCAAAAAAGTCGAACGCGCCGGTTCGAACATTTTGACAGTTGAAGATTTAGCCGTCGGATACGGGACGAAAATTTTGGCGGACGATATTAATTTTTCACTGCTGCGCGGCGAATGTCTCGGCATCATCGGCGGCAACGGCACGGGCAAAACGACTTTTCTCAAAACGGTTCTCGGACAAATCCGTGAACTTTCCGGCAGAATTACGTGGGGAACGAAAACCGACATCGGCTATTATTCACAGCAACTTGAAGAATTAGATGAGAGAAACGAAATCATCGGCGAACTGCGCCGCGTCGCGCCGATGGCGGAAAACGGCGCACTGCGTTCATTTCTCGCGCTCTTTTTGTTCATCGGCGAAGATGTTTTCAAGCGCGTCGGCGATTTATCCGGCGGCGAAAAGGGCAGGCTCGCGCTGGCAAAATTGATTTACTCGCAAAAAAATGTGCTGATTTTAGACGAACCGACCAACCATCTGGACATTCCGTCGCGCGAAGCCCTCGAAGCCGCCCTCTCCAACTACGAAGGCACAATCATCACCGTCAGCCACGACCGTTATTTTCTCGACCAAATTTCGACGCAAATTTTTGGATTTGAAGATGACGGCGAAAATGAAGTTTTTAACGGCAATTATTCCGAATATCACGATTGGAAAAAAAGTAAGGATTCGGGAACAGTAAGCCGGGAATCGGGGAAACCACAGCCACCGGCGGCATCGCAAGAGTTGGAAACCGCCAATCAAAAAAAGGTCGCCAAGAACAATCTGTCGAAAAACGAACAGCAAAAAATTGAAGAACGGATCAAGAAAATCGAGAATCAAATTTCCGTCAAAGAAAAAGATTTGGCAGAACTGACCCGAAAAATGAGTTTGCCGGAAACTGTCGCCAACCACGCGAAATTGCAGGAAGTTTCACGACTATTTGAGCAGACCGAAAAAAGCATTCAAAAACTATATCAGGACTGGGAATCGTTACCGGAAACGACGGCGAAATGACTTCCGAGTAAAATTATCAGTCAATTATTGCCTGATTTAACCTTCGACCCGGTAATTCGGAGCCTCTTTCGTGATAATTACATCGTGAACGTGCGATTCGCGCAGACCCGCTGACGTGATGCGGATGAAGCGGGCGTTTTCCTGCATTTCGCCGATGTTTTTGCAGCCCGTGTAACCCATCCCCGAACGCAGACCGCCAACTAACTGTGTAACCATTTCCGCTAAAGTTCCTTTGTAAGCGACACGCCCTTCGATGCCTTCCGGGACGTATTTTGAATCGGAAACAGTGCCTTCCTGCGCGTACCGGTCGCTCGAACCCTGTTTCATCGCGCCGATGGAACCCATTCCGCGATAGGTTTTGAACGACCGCCCTTGAAATAGAATAACTTCGCCGGGAGCTTCTTCCGTTCCAGCAAACAGCGAACCGATCATTACGCAGTCCGCGCCCGCGACAATCGCTTTGGCGACATCGCCGGAAAATTTCACGCCGCCGTCGGCAATAATCGGCACGCCCGAACCATTCGCCGCCGTGACACAATCGTCAATCGCCGTGATTTGCGGCACGCCCGCGCCGGTGACGACGCGAGTGGTGCAAATGGATCCAGGACCAATTCCGACCTTGACCGCATCAACTCCGGCATCAATCAGGGCTTTGGTCGCATCGGCGGTGGCGACGTTGCCGGCGATGATTTCGACGTTTGAAAAGGTCGCTCTAACTTTTTTGACGGCTTCGATGACTCTTGAACTGTGTCCGTGCGCCGTGTCAATGACGATGGCATCAGCCCGCGATTCGATCAGGGCGGCGGCGCGTTCTAGAAAATCGCCGGTCGCGCCGATTGCCGCTGCAACGCGGAGTCTGCCGAGTTCGTCCTTTGCGGCATACGGGTAGCGAATCGCTTTTTGAATGTCTTTGACGGTGATGAGACCTTTCAGAAGTCCTTCGTCGTCAACGACAAGCAGTTTTTCGATGCGGTGTTTTTGCAGTTTGACTTTGGCTTCGCTCAAAGTCGTACCAATCGGGACAGTGACGAGCGGCTGTTTCGTCATTACCTCCGCGATGGACACGTCAAATCTGGTTTCAAATCGCAGATCGCGGTTAGTGATGATGCCGACAAGCAGATTATTATCATCAACGACGGGAATCCCGCTGATTTTAAAACGCTGCATCACTGTCAGGGCATCAGAAACCGTCGCCGTGTCACGAATCGTCACGGGGTCAACAATCATACCCGATTCCGAGCGTTTTACTTTATCAACTTCTTCGGCTTGGTGTTTTATGGAAAGGTTTTTGTGAACGATACCGATGCCGCCCTGCTGCGCGAGAGCGATGGCGAGCAGGGCTTCCGTCACTGTGTCCATCGCCGACGAACAAAGCGGGATGTTGAGGCGAATGTTCCGCGAAAACTGCGTCGAAACGTCGGTTTCGCTCGGCAAAATATCGGAAAACGCCGGAACCAATAAAACATCGTCAAAAGTTAAACCTTCTTTTATATTTTCAACTAACATATCTTTTTCGTGAATCGTGAATCGTGAATCGTCTAAAAACCTCACTGTTTAAATCATAAAAGCCCGCATTTCAAGCGGGCGTATTGATTCTTTAATTATCTTTCGCTTCTCCTAAATCTATGAAACAGGCACATAAAAATTTTATCTTGCCGCTGTATTTGTATTCTCATTCGGACTGCCGAATGTAATTTGACCGCTTTGCAGAAACTGCCCGATATTTTCTTTATTAATTTCAAATTCAATCCCGTTTGCCCCGGAAGTTTTCGGCGCGGTCGGCGGCGTAATTTGTTTGCCGTTGATGGTCAATTGAACTTCATTTGCAAAACCCTTGTAATATCTGAGTTTTAAACTTTCCTGCGGGTCATAAGTTTTCGGCGCGTCGGATTTTATGATGGTACTTTCTCTTTTGCCGTCAATCGTCGCTTCGACGGAAATATCTTTGCCGGCAGATTTAAATTCGACGTGAATTTTATCAGTCGCCGGCATCGCCTGATTCGCGTTGGTGTTTGAATTTATCGAACCATCCTGTGAATTAGACAGGTTGGCGTTCACTTCTTCCGTTTTCGGTGTGGGCGTGGCGGACACGACTTCCGCCGGAGCGTTTTGAATATATTTGACGAGAGCCAAAATTCCCCACGTCATCAACCCTAAAATCACAACGGCAACGACAATGGTCAGAATGTTCGAAGACGAGCGGTCATCGGTTAAAACTTCGGGACGATATGTTTTTGTTTCCTCTTCTGTTTGAGAACCCTGCTGTTCGGCAATCATTCGGGAATAATCCTGCAACGCTTCCTGTTCATCAACCCCAACATACTTGGCGAAAGATTTGACAAATCCTTTATTAAAAATACCTCCGGGCAAAATGCGGTAATCATCATTTTCGATAGATTCGATATAGAGCGGAGAAATGCGTGTCTGTTCAGCAACTTCGCTGATAGTTATATCACGCGCTTCACGTGCCTGCCGCAGTTTTTCGCCGAGAGTTTGTTCCATTTTGTGTTTATGCTAAATTGTTGCGATGTGTAAACCGAAAATGATTATAAAATTGAAATATATCGTTGATAAAGCGAAAATGTCAATTCTTTAAACTGTTTTGTCATAAAGTTTCCCGCTTGATTATTACACAGAGTGCGTGTTACGTTTAGCCTTTATTATTTTCTTGTATTAAAATTAACGGATAAACTGAAAAAGTGAGGAATAAATAATGTCTCTTGAAGCACTTGGAATGATTGAAACGAAGGGTTTTGTCGGCGCGGTCGAAGCGGCTGACGCAATGGTTAAAGCCGCCAATGTTCAATTAATCGGTAAAGAATACATCGGCGCGGGCTACGTGACGATTTTCGTGCGCGGCGATGTCGGCGCGGTCAAAGCGGCAACGGACGCAGGCGCGGCGGCGGCGCGGCGGGTCGGCGAACTCGTTTCGGTTCACGTCATTCCGCGCCCGCATAGCGAAGTCGAAAGAGTTCTGCCAAAAGGTGTCGGTTACAGCCCCGACGAAAAAGCGTTGCAGGGCGGCGGTTCACGCGGACAACTCGGCGCAGGCAGTGCAGACAATGAAATTACCGCGAACGAACGGAATAAATCAAAAAACAAATAATTCCAGATTCCAGATTCCAAATTATTCTGGAATCTGGAATCTGGAATCTGGAATCTGGAATAAAGAGTGAACGATCAAGACTTGATTTCCCAACAAGAGGCGCGTGACGCGATTGACGCGGCACATCTGGCGTTTAAAGCGGTTGCGAAATTTGACCAACAGAAAATAGACCGGATTTGTGAGGCGATGGCAAATGTCGCGTTGGCGGAAGCGGCGCGTTTGGGCGCGATGGCGTACGAAGAAACGGGTTTCGGCAATGCGGCGGATAAACGCGAAAAAAATCGTTTTGCGGCGGAAGATGTGTGGAATTATTTTCGCAGTTTGAAAACCGTCGGCGTGATCCGCGAAACCGACAGCATCGTTGAAATTGCGTCGCCGCGCGGGGTGGTCGCAGCGATTATTCCGTCAACGAATCCGACTTCGACCGCGATTTTCAAAATAATTATCGCTATCAAATCGCGCAATTCGATTGTGCTTTCGCCGCATCCGGCGGCGGTCAGGTGTATTAATGAGACGACGCGGATTATGCGCGAAGCCGGTGTTGCGGAAGGTTTGCCGCCGGATGCGATTCGCTGTTTGACGAATGCGACCATCGAAGGCACGGAAGCCTTGATGAAGCACAAACGGACGGCGGTGATTTTAGCGACGGGCGGTATCGGGTTGGTTCGCGCCGCATATTCGTCTGGTAAACCGGCGTTTGGTGTCGGACCGGGAAACGTGCCGGTTTTTATCGAAAGAACAGCCTATATTGAAAAAGCCGTCGGCGATATTCTGACTTCGACCTGTTTTGATAACGGGACGATTTGCGCCTCCGAACAAGCGGTCGTGGTTGACGCTCCCGTCGAACAAGCAGTGCGCGAACAATTCACGGCGCAGGGCGGACATTTTTTGAGTCCGGCGGATGCCGAAAAAGTCGGCAGTATTTTGTTGACACCGCAACGAACTTTAAATCCGAAAATCGTCGGCAAATCAGCTGATTACATTGCCAATCTCGCCGGAATCTCGATTCCGAACGGGACGCGGTGTCTGCTTGCCGATTGCAGCGGAGTCGGGCGCGATTTTCCGTGGTCGGTCGAAAAACTTTCGCCGACGCTGGCGTTTTTCGTCGCAGACGGCATTGATGCCGGCGCACACCGATGCGAAGAAATTTTGCAGTTCGGCGGAATGGGACACACCGCCGGAATGCACACGCAGTCACGCGCGGCGGCGATTCGCTACGGCGAACAAATGCCCGCCTCGCGCATCATTATCAATTCGCCGACGACACACGGTGCAATCGGATTTTCGACCGATTTGTCGCCGTCAATGACGCTCGGCTGCGGTTCGTGGGGCGGCAACGTCACGTCTGACAATGTTTCGCCGATTCATCTGATGGACATTAAGCGCGTGGCTTTTGAAACCAAAGCAGTCCAAAGTCCGAAGTCCAAAGTCCAAAGTTATGATAATTTGACAGTTCAAAACTTGGGAGTTGAAAATAACAAAGGACAAAGGACAAAGGACAAAGGACGGAATCGTGCTGAGATTGCGGCAATTGTTGATAAATTTTTGAGTCAGAAATTGACTGAGCTGCCCGCAGAAATCGAAAATCGGGATTCGGGAGTCGAGAGACAGGCGAACAACGACGATAGCGATAAAGCCGCAAGTCCGGTAAAAACGATTTTTCACGAACTGAAAACGGAGAATGCGGCGAACGGAGCGCAACCGAAAACGGTTGATTTTGTCAGTGAAGACGATGTGAAACGGGCGATTGAAAACGGCGAGAAAATTTACACGACGGCGAAAACGATTATCACGCCGTCAGCGCGGGATTTGGGTGACGAGAGGGAAGTTTTTGCGAAAGTTTAGTGAAACTGTTGAAACGAGAGCGGAAGAAAATGGCTGAAACATTAGTCGAAAACAAGGTTTGTCAGGCTTGCGGCGAGGAAATTCGTGTAGGTGCGCTTTTTTGTTACAGTTGCGGCAGCGCGGTTGCTCCGAAAAGTGACGCTCCGCGTATTGAAAGTGAAATCTCCGAAAATCAAGTTGTGCCTGAAAAAAAAGTCGCCGAAAACGGCAGCAAGGTCGCCTCTCCCAAATTAGCCGTCCCGCCAGACATTCAGTCAAATGTTTTGACGGATGAAACGGAAAAACCACTCGTAGAGTCCGAACTTACAAAAGAAAAAAATCTGAAATCTGCCGCCTCGCTGCGAAAAAAAACAAAAAGTGTTCAGAAGAAAACAGTGGAAATAAACTGGCAGGAATATGAGAACGCACCTAATATCTGGTTTGTTTTGACGGCAATATTGCTGTTCGTTTTTGTTGCGATAGTAGTTTGGCTGGAGTTATATGATTAATACAACAGCAGAGAATTCCGGCAGATAAATATTTATAAGAATTCAAATTTAGAGGAAGTAAAATATACAATGCAGCAAGCACTCGGAATGGTCGAATGTTTCGGTTTGGTGGCAATGATCGAAGCCGCCGACACGATGGTCAAATCCGCGAATGTCGAATTGGTCGGCTACGAAAGAATTGACGCGGGGTTGGTGACGGCAATCGTGCGCGGCGAAATCGGTGCAGTCAAGGCGGCGGTTGAAGCGGGCGCGGCGGCGGCGCGGCGCATCGGCACGGTGACGGCGGTTCACGTCATCCCGCGCCCGCACGAAGAAGTTGCGGAAGGAATTCCTGTCATCGAAACCGGCGAAACAACGCGCAAGAAAATATCCGGTTCGGTGTCTGCTAAATAAATTCTAAGAAGGAGCGCGGAAGTCTCGTCCGCTTCAACGCCAGCGCAGCGAGGCGTTGAATGCCTACTCAATTTGAAATTAGCTGATATTCACAATGCAGCTAGACATTGAATTCGTTCGGCGATGTGTAATTTGTTGACAACGCTTGCAACTTCGCTTCGCTGGCTGGCGAGACTTCCGCGCCCCGGCTATTTAGGTTTTTTAACTTGATTAGTATTTTGCAGCAATGGTTTGCCGGTCGGGTCTTTGGTGCGGTTGATGCCTGAACGCGTAATTGCAATACGCTTTTCGTTCTTCGGTCCGTCTGAAACCGATACTTTGATGTTTCGGTAATTTTTGGCTAACGATTCGTCCGACGGCAGATAACCGATCGAATACTGCGTTCTGAGTTCGCTGGCGATGTCGGTGGCGATTCCGTTTAATTCTGATAAACTAGCGGGGAAGTAGCTTTTACCGCCCGTTTCAGTAGCCAGTCGTTCTAGAAATGCTTTGGCTTTACCTTGCGGACTTTTGCTGATAAAGCCGCCTTCCTTACTCAATTCGTTGACAAACCCGATCACATAAATTTGCACGTCGGTTTCACGTAAGAACTCATAAAGCTGTGCTTCTTTGTAATAACTGTCGCGGTCTTCACCGTCAGTCACCAACACCAACGCACGGCGTTTGCGGTCGTTGGAACTGTTTGATTTTTCATATTCGGTAACTTTTTCAGCCGCTAGATAAACCGCATCAATAATTGCCGTCTGTCCGCCTTCAATATACAAATTGTCGAGCGCGTCGAATAAATCTTCCTTTTTGGGAGTGAAATCCTGTTCAATCTCTATTTTATCGGAACTGACAAACCGGATGATGCTGGTTTCATCGTCGGGGCGATTGGTGTTAATAATCGTTTTACCGGCATCAATCACCTTTTCGAGTTGAAATCGAAGCGAACCGGAGTTATCAATCACCAATGTGTAATTAGTCGGCACTTCCGATTTCGAGAAAAATTCTATCGGCTGCAATACGTTGTCTTCATATACTTTGAAATCATTCTGCGTCAGATTCGTGATGGAGCGGTTGTTTCGGTCAATGACGCGCACATTTAAGTTGACCAATTCGGTTGTCACCGTAAATGTTTCTTCAGTCGGCGACGGTGACGGTGATGGAGTTGTGTATGTTGGTGTTGGTGTCGGTGTCGGTGTCGAAACCTGACGGGTTCTGTTCGCGGCGGGCGACGTTTGCGCGTTTGAAACGCTAAAATTATTAAATGCAAACAGCAAATTTAACCCCAGGCAAAAAACAATCAGTGCAATGTTTTGTGTTTTTCTCATCATTTTCGTCATTAATCGTCAATCGTTAAAAAATCCGGGAAGATGCTGTCGGTCAATAACCTCGCGGAACGAAATTATTTTTCAGCTTTCTAGTTTTACCTTTTTAATTTTTATCTACCTGCTGTCACGAAAGTTTGTCGAAGGCGTGGCGTAGTAACCTTCACGACCACGAACGGTTAGACGCGGAAGTCCGCGCGGGGGTTTGATCTTAAATTTCACTTTGTGCCAGTCGCCGTTCGGTTCGAAATCTTTGGGCGTGAAACCGATTGAATATTGGTGACGAAGTTCGAGCGCGATACGTTCAAAAATCTCATCGAGTTCGACATTAGTCTGCGGATAAAAGGCTTTGCCGCCGGTGACCGAGGTCAACTCGTCGAGAAACGACTGTCCCTGCATTCCTTCCAAACTTCCGCTGTCTTTGCCGTCTATAATCCCAACCGCGTAAACCACTACGTCTGATTCTTTCAGCAAACGGCGCACTTCGCCAAAATTGTAACGGGAGGCGTTGTCCTGTCCGTCGCTGATAATCAGCATCGCTTTTTTCTGGCGCGTGCCGCTGGTGACACGCTCGATCCCGAGATAACAAGCATCGTAAAGCGCGGTGTTGTTTTTCGGCTGTATTAAAGTCAGTTTGCGAAGAACCGCTTCGCCGTCGCGGGTGCGGTCGAGCAGGAGTTGGGCGCGGCTGTTAAAGGCGATTAAAAAGTATTCGTCGGACGGATGGCTGGTGTTGATAAAACGCTCTAGAGCTTTGCGGGCTTTAGCGATTTTTTCGCCGCTCATCGAATCGGACACGTCAAACAGAATTCCGACTGAAACGGGCGCGTCGGCATCGCTGAAAAACGAAATCTCCTGTTCGTTATTGTTGTCGAAAATCTTGAACGCTTCTTTTTTTAATCCCGAAACATAACGCCCGTAGAGATCAGTGACGGTCAGGGTCATCGTCACCAAATCGGTTTTAATCTTGATCGGCGAATCAATTTCATCCTGCTGCACGGGCGGCGTGGGCGAAGTATCTTGAGCAAACGCTGCGGATACGGCGCAAAACACAATTAAGACTAAAGAAATCCACCGATGCACATTGCAAAAGCGGCTGACATTGCTAAAACTTTTTACAGCCATATTTTCTCCCTATTTAATTTAAATATATTCTAGGTAACTAAGTATAATTCCGCAAGGTATTTTTTTGATGTCCGTAAAATAAAATTCGTTGTTTTGTTATAATCGGTTTCAAATTTATATTTGTCTGCAACTTTTAGCTGATAATTACGTGATATGATTAGGTTCAAGGTTTCAGGTTTCAGGTTCAAGGTTCAAGGTTTCAAAACAATCGAATCTAAAATCTAAAGTCTCAAAAATTAAATGTGAACTCCAACGTGCAGAATCTGAAACCTGAAACCTTGAACATAAAAAAGATATGGCTGAATTTATTTGTCGTTTGGGAACATCGTCGGGCGAGATGATGACGCGCATTGTTGAGGCGACGGCTGCCGGTGAAGCGAAGGCGCGACTGGAGAGCGAAGGGTTTCGCGTGTTCGCCGTGTCGAATGCCGAAAAGGGAATTACTTCGGTTTTGTCCGGCGGCGGAAGCAAAAAGACAAAGGTCAAACCGAACGATTTTCTCTTGTTCAATCAGCAGCTTTCCGCGCTATTGCGAGCCGGTATTCCCGTTTTGCAGTCAATCAGTCTGTTGAAAAATCGTTCCGGTTCGCCAGCACTGCGAGCGGTGCTGGTTGATGTCGAAACAAAAATCAAAAGCGGCGTGCCGCTCTCCGATGCTTTTGAATCACAGGCGATGTTCCCGAAAATATACACGGCATCGCTGCTCGCGGGCGAAACCAGCGGTTCGCTCGACAACGTATTGACGCGCTACGTCGAATATCTGAAACGGAGCGTCGGCATCGCCCGCAAACTGCGCGGCGCATTGGCTTACCCGGCGTTTTTGCTGGTGGCGGCGACCTTTATGGTAGCGTTTCTGACGCTTTATATCGTGCCGCGAATGTCTGATTTGTTCAAAGGTTTAAGCACGAGCAAAGGTTTGCCGACGGTAACGATTGTCGTGCTGGCGATTTCAAATTTCGTGTCGGGCAATGTTTTCTGGTTGTTGCCGCTGATTTTGGTCGTCGTTTTCGCGCTCGTCATCTGGCTCAAAACGCCGAACGGCAAGCTGATTCTGCACAGTTTTCTGCTCAAACTGCCGATTGTCGCCAATTTAATCAAGCAGATGACGACGGCGCAACTTGCACGTTCGCTCTCGACGCTGCTCTCCGGCGGAATCACTGTTCCTGATGCGTGGAATATCGCGTCGGAATCAATCACTAATATGGAACTACGCCGCCGCAGTTTGTCGGTTCTGCCGATGATCCGCGAAGGGCGCAGTTTTACCGAAGCATTGGAAAGAGCGAATTGGATGCCGGAACTCGCCCTCGATATGATCGGCATCGGCGAAAAATCGGGCAGTCTGCGCGAAATGCTCGATGAAGTCGGCAATTTCTACGATGCCGAAGCCGAAGTACGGCTCGAACAATTAACATCGCTGCTCGAACCCGTTATTCTCGTTTTTATGGCGTTGATCGTGATTACGATTTTGCTGGCGATTTATCTGCCGATCATCCAGACGATTTCTTCGGGTCCGTTCGGCGGGAAAAAATAGTGTAAGTTTGCAGAATTATCTCGGTCAGAATCGTTTGCGTAAGCGGGCGGTCAAGCATATCTCGGTCAGAACCGTTTGCGTAAGCGGGCGGTTAAGCGTTATCAAGTAAAACCGTCCGCTTACGCAAACGGTTCTGACTTTGATTATTTGAATGAATTAAGTTAATCAATGAAACCGATTCATTCTTGCTCTCGAAAAATAAAAGTTATGGAAAATCAAACAAACGGAAATACGGCGACGATCAATCGTCCGCCTCTCACACCAAATAGTGCGGTCGAAAACGAGCCGCCCGAAGTGGTCGAAGCCAAAGAATTGGCGCGGCGGTATCGGCTGCCGTATATTGATTTGCTGCCGCCGGATCAGGATTCGCCGATCAGTTATGAAGAACTCGCCGGAATTCCGGTGGAATTAATGCTTCGCAACCAATTCGTTCCGCTGCGGCGCGAAGGCAGAAATCTCCACGTCGGGATGGCTGACCCGTCGAATCTGGAAGTTTTGGACGAACTCGAAAATGTTTTGAACGTCCGTATCGTGCCGTATGTGGCGACGGCGGGCGCGATTGATGTCGTGCTGCGAAAAGGTGACGCGACCCAGCGGGTTTTGCAGGAAGCGGCTTCGACGTTCAAAATCTCGCTGATAAAGGAAACCGATCAGGGCGACGAAGTTTTAGATTTAGACCGTTTAGCGTCCGATTCTGAGATGTCGCCGATTATCAAACTGGTTGACACGATTGTTTATAACGCGATGGAATCGCGTGCTTCGGATATTCATATCGAAGCGCACGACCGTGAAATGCTCGTCAAATTTCGGATTGACGGTGCGCTTTATCAAAAAGTTGACCCGATTGACATCGCCTATCATCAAACTTTAATTTCGCGTATCAAGGTGATGTCGGAACTCGATATTGCCGAACGCCGCATTCCGCAGGACGGGCGTTTTCGCGTGCGCTACAAAGGCAGAACGGTTGATTTTCGCGTTTCGATTCTGCCCGCTGCATTCGGCGAAAACTGCGTCATTCGTATTTTGGATAAAGAGCAGATTTCGGAAGAATTTAAAAACCTGAGTCTCGATATTGTCGGTTTTGACGAAGAAGATTTGCGGCGTTTTCGGCTCTACATCAAAGAACCTTACGGAATGGTTTTGGTGACGGGACCGACCGGTTCGGGAAAAACGACGACGCTGTACGGTGCGCTCAACGAAATCCGCAATGTCGAAGACAAAATTATCACGATTGAAGACCCGGTGGAATATCAGCTTCAGGGAATTATGCAGATTCCGGTGAATGAGAAAAAAGGTTTGACGTTTGCCCGCGGTTTGCGTTCAATTCTGCGTCACGACCCGGACAAAGTGATGGTCGGCGAAATCCGCGACGAAGAAACTGCGCAAATCGCCATCAACTCCGCGCTGACGGGGCATCTCGTGTTCACAACGGTTCACGCCAACAACGTGATTGATGTGATCGGGCGTTTTTTGAATATGAATGTTGATCTGTACAACTTCGTGTCCGCGCTCAACTGCGTTCTCGCCCAGCGTCTCGTGCGGCTTTTATGTCCGGTCTGCAAACGGCATTACCAGCCGACGGACGATGAATTAACTGAATCCGGTCTGCTGCCCGAAAAGTTTAGAAAGCGCGAATATTTTATGAATGTCGGCTGTGATGCCTGTAATCACACGGGTTATCGCGGCAGAACGGCGATTCACGAACTGCTCGATATGTCAGACACCATTAAGGAAATGATCGTCGAACGCCGCCCGGGAACCGAAATTCGCCGCACGGCTGAAAAAGAAGGTCTCTCATCACTGCGCGAATCGGCGGTCAAAAAAGTGTTCAACGGCTCGACCACGTTATATGAAATTAACCGCGTGACCTTCGTCGAGGAAGTTCACCAATAACAGACACTTTTAATCAAAAAAAGTTGCAATTTTAGGCAAAACAATTTAAGAATAACTGTTGTTCTTGATGCAAAACTTTTGAAACTTTGCTCTTACCGTCGCGTGTAAGAAAACCTGAGACAAGATTTCTTGTATCTTAATTTCGATAAACACAATCACAGTTAGAACTAAAATTATGAAAAAATCCGCTTACGTTCGTTTTTCAATCACAATGTTTCTGCTTTTTTCGATGCTTTCGCCGACCGCTCTGATGGCTGCCGACGGTGATAAAGGCAGCGATAAACAAGGTAAAAAACACTTCAAAGCAGGAATGAAGGCTGAAGACACCGAGATGTGGGATAAAGCCGCCGAAGAGTTTGCGCTGGCGATTGTTGAAGATCCGAAAAACCCGGAATATCGGCTTCACTATCAGCGGTCGCTTTTTAACGCTTCGCAGATGTATATGAAACGCGGCAGGGCGTTGGCGGAAGAAAAGGATTATGCCGGGGCGTATCTCGCGTTTCGAAAGGCTTACGCTTACGACCCGACCAATGAACTGGCGCAGTCTGAAACGATGAGAATGCTGCGGCTGCAAAAAGCTCTGACCGGCGATGATGCCGATACCGTAACTTCGACCGACGGGACTGACCTCAAACTGGTTAGAACGGGTTACGGCAGACAGCCTTCGCCGCAGGATACGGTCGTGCCTCAGAAACTCGAAAAACTTCGCGATCTGCCGTTTCCGAGCGGCGTTAATTTGCAATTTATTATCAAGCAGTTGGCGCAGGAACTTGATTTGAACGTGCTGTTCGATTCCGAGTCTTTTCGTGATGCAAATCGCAAAGTCAATATCGAATTAAAAAATGTGACCGCCGCCAAAGCACTCGATTATATCTTTTTGCAGGAGGGTTTGTTTTTTCAAAAAGTCGGTCCGCGCACGATTATGATCGGCATTCAAAATCGCCGCCAATTTTTTCAGCAACTTGTTTTGAGAACATTTTATTTATCCAACGCCGACCCGACCGAAGTGGCGAAAACCGTGCAGGCGGCAATTCCCGCTCAACCCGGCAGAACGCCGACAATTCCTTTGGTGGACAAATCAACCAACAGCATCACCGTTCGTGACACTACGGAAAACATTCGCATTATCGGCAGTTTAATTGACTCGCTCGATAAAGACCGCGCCGAAGTCGTAATGGATGTGCAAATATACGAAGTTAATAAAACAGATTTGCTGCAATTGGGCAATCAAATCGGAACTTCCAGTTCACTGGCAAATTTAGGCGGAACCACCGGCGGAACTTTCGGCAATAACGAATACGGAGTTCTCCAAAGCGCATCAACAGTAGCAGGCACGGCGGCGAGGATTGTTGCTCAGCCTTTCGGTATTGGATTATCAATTCCGGCAATCAATTTGATAGCTTTACAGAATAAACAGAACACTAAACTTATTGCTTCAACTCAGATTCACGCTTTTAATAATGAAGATTCGCAGGCGCGAATCGGTCAGCGTGTTCCCGTCCGCTCCGCGCAGCTTTTAGGATTCGGCAACAGCACCGGCACCGGCACCGGCACCGGCGGAACTAACAATGGTTTCAATAATGCGGCTAGCGTCTATAACTATGAGCAAACCGGACTGACACTGAAATTTAAGCCGATTGTCTTTCCGAATCAAGATGTTCAGGTGGCGATGGAAATTGAGTCGAAGGACGTAGTGGCGGGAACGACCACCGACGGAAACCCGACCTTTACCGAACGTACGATCAAAGGCACGGCTCGTGTTCAAAATAATAAGACTCTGTTACTGGCAAGCGTCGCGCAAAACAATCAATCGAACGGGCGCACCGGCTTGCCGCTGTTAGGACTGATTCCGATCATCGGCAGACTTTTTACCGCGCCGACTAAAAATAACAGTCAGGTTGACATTGTCATTGCCGTCACGCCGCGAGTGATTCGCGCACCGGCGATTCTGCCGGAAGATTTGATTGAACGTCCGACGGGAAGTTTGGCAACACCGACCTCCGGTTCGCTGGAAGCGATGATTGTCGAAGAAGAAAGAGACGAACAGCTTGCCGCCGCCCGCCGTATTCCGAACGTCGCCAAAGTTCAGTTGCCCGATCAAGCGGAGGAAGTACCGGCTTATGTCAAAACGGCTTCGATGCAGGACGGCGGCGCGAAAGTTTCAACTGATGCGACGGCGGAAAACCAATTGGCAGCGACCGATGAAACAGAATCTGCGCCGGTCATTCAAGTTTCAAATGTGCTGGCGGCAAATCTGAAACCGATTGATTCGGGTGTCAAAACCTTGCAGATAATTCCGACGAGCGACACTTCCGGTAATAAACTGACGATGCAGCAAACGACGCTGAAGGTGACGGAAGAAACTCCGATATTTAACGCGCCGAGTGCGGATTTAAAATTTGTTTCGGATTTGCGGGAGATGAAAGCGGGCGAAAAAACCGTCATCGCCGTGATGCTCAGAAGCGCGACGGCTTTTCGTTCGGCGACATTGGGTTTGGCATTCGACGCGAAAAAAATGGCGGTGCGCGGAGTCAGTTACGGCGATGTGTTCGGCGCGGATATGGCGCAAACCGGCGCAAAGCCGTTTCTCAACGAAAACGGCAAGATGTACATCACGCTCGCATCGCCGAAAGACACGGCGCAGAACAGTTCGGGAATGCTTGCATATATCGAAGTCGAAGCCCTCGCCGACGGCAAACAGGAAATCTCGTTTGTGAAGGATATTCTGAATGTTTTGACCGCCGACGGTAAGAATTTTGTGGTGAAATACTAATGATTAGTTCAAGGTTCAAGATTCAAGGTTCAAGGTTCAAGGTTCAAGGTTATTTGTGTGAAAACAAAGAGCGCAGGACAAAGAATCAAGGACAATTCGGTTTTACACTGCTCGAATTAATTATCACGCTGTTCGTTATTTCAATTCTGGTGATGGGAACGATTCCGCTGACGCAGAATGCGGCGAAACGGCAGAAGGAATTGCGGCTTCGTGAAACACTGCGCGTTCTTCGCAACGCGATTGACGACTTTCACCGCGACACCATCGGCGCGTGTCCGCAGGGATCACTGACGACAACAAATCCGGCTGGCGGTACATCACCTGGCGGCGGACGACTGCCCGGTGGTTTTGGACAACAAAACACTGCCGCCGATCCGCGCAGCCGCGTCATCATTGACGATTGTAAAATTTTCGACGTTGAGAATTATGACCGTTTTCCGCCGAGTTTAGATTTGTTGGTCGAGGGCGTAAAGGTCAAAGCACGCGGGCTGAACATTCAGCAGAGCAATGGCGCATTCAGCGACAAAAACGCCACCGACCTTAATAATAATGAAGAGACCGAACACACCAAAGTTTATCTGCGCGAAATACCGGTTGACCCGATGACAGGCGAAGCCGATTGGAAACTGCGCTCTTCATACCAACCCGGAGATTCGGAAAGCTGGGACGATATAAATGTGTTCGATGTCAGTTCAAGTGCGGAAGGCGAATCCTTGAACGGGGAGAAATATAGTGATTGGTAAATTCAAAGTTCAAAGTTTATTGGCAAGTGGACAATTCGGATTAAAAAAACAATCTGAAGTCCAGAAACCAATTTTCAAAATGGAGCGCGGGTTCACACTGCTGGAATTGATGATTTCGATGTTTATCATCATCATTCTGCTGTCGGTTGTGCTGCCGACATATCAGCGCAGTGTGCAGCAGGCGCGGGAAACGGTTTTGAAGGAAAATCTCTGGCAGCTGCGCCGTTCGATTGACCAATACGGCTCCGACAAGGGAAAACTTCCGCAATCAATTGACGAACTGGTGACGGGCGGCTATTTACACGAAAAACCGATTGACCCGATCACCGAAAAAAACGAATGGAACGAAATTCAAGGCGATGACAAATACTCGACCGACGGCGGAACGGCGATGACTGACGTAAAATCTCTCTCTCCCGGTGAAGACGGCGAAGGGAAAAAATACGAAGACTATTAAAGCAAAAAAGGGTAAAAGCATAAATGTGAAAAAGTTATTTGCTGTCAGCGAAACTAATTTTGCACTTTTACCCTTTTTGCTTTTTCACCTTTAAAGATATGTTAGAAACTTTGACACAACCGAATTATCCGCGAGCCGCACTCGGACTTGAAAAAGAAACTGCGACGGCACTTGCTTTACAAAAAGAGGGCAGAGGCAAATTCGGCATTAAACAAGCCGCGACGAGCGCACTGCCGGAACATCTTCTGACACCGAGTTTTACCGACAGAAATATTTCCAACGCGGATGAAATGCTCGTATTGCTTCAAGAAGTCGTTACGACCGCCGGTCTTGCCAAACAAAAAAGATGGTCGGTTTCGCTGCCGAGCAATACGGCGCGAACCGCGATTATTACGCTCGACACCGTTCCCGCATCGAAAAACGAATTAGAGGAAGTGATTGATTGGAAAGCCGAAAACACATTCGGCGTACCGTCCGGCGAAATGCGAATCTCGCAGCGCAAAATAACTCCCGACGCGAGCGGTAAAACGCGCTATTTCGCTACTGCCGTTAAATTGAGCGTGATTGACGAATACGAAACACTGTTTGAAATGCTCGGCTGGTCTGCCGGACTGATTATGCCGCGCGCCGTCAGCGAAGCCAATTGGCTGATTGACAAAAAAGGCGGTGCCGATTCGCTGTTAATCAGTTCGCAAAACGACGGATTTGTTGCGCTTCTGCTGCGCGGTGACGAACCGACCGTCGTTCGCAGCGTAACCTGCACCGACAGCGAACGGGACGACGAAATCTACCGGCTGCTGATGTTCTACCGGGACCGCTTCGGCACGGAATCGAGCGGAAATGTTTTGGAAAGACTGCTCGCCGTCGGCAAAGATTTTACTTCGTCGAGACTAAAAGAAATTGCCGATGAAGCTCTCGGCAAAGCGATCAACATCCTGCGCCCGGAAGATGTCGGGCTGAATTTACCTGTCAAAAATCTGAGTTTCAACGATCTCGCCGCCCCCGCCGGACTCGCCTCTTTAGGCTGGAAATAAACGGAGCGCGGAAGTTTAGATGGAGCGCGGAAGTCTCGTCCGCTTCAACGCCAGCGAAGCAAAGCGTTGAATACGTTCTCGATGTCAAATTGACTGGAAAACAAGACTCCGACGAGAAATTGAATGCGTTCATCCATTAACACTGCATTGACAACGCTCGGCAGCTTCGCTTCGCTGGCTGGCGGACGAGACTTCCGCGCTCCGAGTGAAAATGTTTCCTTTGGTGAAACCTTTTCAAAAACAAAACCGTAAAACCCTAGCATCTATGATTACACAAGCAATTGCCCCCCCAAACATCCGAAGTTTCACCGACGGTGAGTTAATCGAAAAAGCGATTGGCGGTCGGGAATACGGTTTTGAAGAATTGGTGCGCCGCTATCAGCGACCGATCACCGGCTATATTTACCGGATGCTGAACAATTACGACGCTTCGCTGGACGTGACACAGGAAGTTTTCATTAAAGTTTACAATTCGCTGGAGCGATACAGTTCCGATTACAAATTTTCAACCTGGCTCTACCGCATCGCGCACAACGCCGCGATTGATTATATGCGGCGCAATTCGACTTATCAGCAGAGTCTCGAAAACGAAAACGAAGACGGCACGTATCAACTGCAAATCGCCAGCTCGCAGCCGAACCCCGAACAGGAACGCGAACGAAGCGAGTGGCGTACGGAAATCGAGTCGGTCGTCAAATGTCTGCCCGCCGTTTATCGTGAGTTGATTCTGCTTCGCCACTCTCAAGAATTAAGTTACGACGAAATCGCCGAAATTACCGATTTGCCGCTCGGCACGGTTAAAAATCGTCTGTTCAGAGCGCGTGAAATGATGCGCGAAATTTTTGTCGAACGCGGATTTACCGAATTTTAGTTTAAGGAGAATAAAAAATGAGTTACGAAATGCAGTTTCAGCCGCCGATGTCCCTGCAAACACCCGAACAAAAACAGACGGGAATGTTTCTACACCTGTCGCAGCTTTTGAATTTCATCGTCCCGGTAGCCGGAATTGTCGTGCCGATTGTTATCTGGCAAATGAAAAAAGACGAGATGCCCGCGCTCGACGCGCACGGCAAAATGATCGCCAATTGGATGCTGTCGGCTCTGATTTACGGTTTTATCAGTTTCATTTTTACCTTTGTTTTGATCGGTATTCTAGGTTTTATCGCGCTCGGCATAATGGGCATCGTGTTTCCGATCATCGGCGGTATCAAGGCAAACAACGGCGAATTTTTTGAATATCCGTTGACGATCAAATTTTTGAAATAAGTTTTACGAAATGAATTCGCCGACTTTCACATTAGATAAAATCTGTCTGCACAGCCAACTTGCCGCTTACATTGACGGCGAATTATCTCCGCGCGAGGAACTCGAACTGGAACTGCATCTCGCCGGTTGTGTAAATTGTGCGGCGGAACTCAACGAACAGAAAAAATTGCTCTGTGTTTTGGATGTCGCTTTAGAACGCGAAAATGAGATTGAACTTCCGGTTAATTTCACCAAAGTCTTGGTGGCGACCGCCGAGAGCAGCGTCAGCGGGCTGCGTCGTCCGCAGGAAAGATTCAAAGCACTTTTTATTTGTGCGGCTTTGTTTCTGGCGGTTTTGATAGGTCTCGGCAGCGAAACGGAAGCGGTTTTCGGATCGTTTTGGAAATTTGGCGAACAGCTTTTGGCAGTCGGCGGTTTTGCGCTGCATTTGATTTACGATATTTCAATCGGCGTGACGGTTATTATGCGTTCTTTAACCCGTCATCTCGTTTTCGGTTCGAGTCTGCCGCTCGTCTTTTTGATCGGCATTCTATTTATTTTACTGCTGGCTTTTTCGCGGTTCGCCGTCCGCCACAATCGCGCTTGAACAGATGCTGATTTTCAAATTAAAGTGATTTATACCGAAACACAAACAGCCTTTTTTCCGCCGCTGCAAATCCCGCTTACACGAGTAGTTTTGGGGTTTGTTTTTATTTTAGCGGCGGTCGGTGCGCTTTACGCTCAAACAAATGTTTCACAGCCGGACGAAAACACGATTGTTATTGAAGATTTAAAAGACAGTCCGGTCTATTCATTCGGCAAGAACGTTATAATCAAACAACACGCCAAGGAAGTTTTTGCCTTTGGCGGCGACATAATTGTAGAAGGGAAAGTTGACGGCGATGTGGGAACGATTGGCGGCTCCGTAATTCAAAGAGAAAAAGGGATGATTGGCGGCGATGTGATTGTTATCGGCGGAACTTATCGTCCCGAAAGCAAATCGCCGCTGCGAAACCCCGGTAAAGAAACGATTATGTTCGCGGTTTTTGAAGACCAGCTTCGTCATTTGACCCAAAATCCGACCCAGCTTTTTTCACCGAATTTTACTCCCGCATTTTTGGCACAGAGACTGCTGTCGGTGCTTTTCTGGTTTATTGTTTCGTTGGTTTTTACAACTATCGCGCCGGGTGCAGTCAGCCGTGCGATCACTCGTTTTCAACTTTCTACGCTTAAAGTCGTCGCCTTCGGCTTCGCCGGATTCGTTGCAATGACGGTCGGCGTGATCTTCAGTCTGGGATTTTTGCCAACCTATCTGAGCGCGATTGTCGGATTGATGGCGTTTGTGATGCTGATGCTCGGCTACGTCTTCGGGCGCGTCGCCTTACAAGTCAGCGTCGGCAAACAACTGCAAAAATTCCTTTTACCGGAAAAAAAGCATTCTGAAACGCTGGCGATTCTGCTCGGCGTAGTTGTTTGGACAATTTTCCTCTCAGTGCCGTATTTCTGGATTTTTGCGCTCTTGATTTTAATGTCCGTCAGTCTCGGTTTGGTTCTCACCGCCCGTTCGCCCAACGTCTGGAAAAAAGTTTAATTGACGGAGCGCGGAAGTCTCGTCCGCCAACCAGCGAAGCGAAGTTGCCGGCGTTGTCAATTTAGTTTTAATGGACAAACGCATTCAATATACCGCCCGATTTTGATTATCAGTTAATTTCACACAGAGAACGTATTCAACGCAATGTTGATTCTTGATTGTCAGTTAATTTCATATAGAGAACGCGTTCAACGCTTTGCTTCGCTGGCGTTGAAGCGGACGAGCCGTCCGCGCTCCATCTTTTACAAAACTTTACAAAACTAACAGAACCTTTTTGCTATAATTTGCGTCTGTAACAGTTGATATTAAAAAAGCAGCATTTTATTGCGGATTTGAGATCAACGGAAATAATCAATTACAAATTAACAGAGAAGAGAGTAACAGTTATGCGAAAAACACTTATTTTTTCATTCTTTTGTTTGCTGATCGGTGCGGCGAACCTTTTCGGACAATCAGCCGACGTCGGTATCAAGCCGAATTTTGCAGGCGGCGAAGTCGTCACGGTCGCTCCGGGCAAAATAGTTTTGCAGACTAAAGACGGAACTATCGAGATCGCTTTGACAGATGCCACGCAGTATAAACGCATTCCGCCGGAGAATCCGATTCTGCCTGCCGCCGTCGCTTCTAAATTTGAAGACATCGAGGTCGGCGACAAACTTCTCGTTACCGGAGTAGTCGCCGCCGATAAAAAATCGGTTCCGGCAAAGGCGATTTATCTGCTTTCCAAATCGGACATCGCCAGCAAAAATACCAAAGAGCAGGAAAAATGGAAAACACGCGGTATTTCCGGGCAGGTGAAAACGGTTAATCCGCAAAGCAAGGAAATTGTCGTTTCAGTGCGCGGAGTCGCCGGTTCGAGCAACATTACGGTGACTCCGAAAGATAATGCCAAACTTCTTCGTTACGCGCCCGATTCGGTTAATTATAATCAGGCGAAGACGAGTGGATTTGCCGACATCAAAACCGGCGATATGATTCGCGCACTTGGCGACAAAAGTGCGGACGGCGCGACACTGAGCGCGGAAGAAGTCGTCACCGGCGCGTTTCAAACAATCGCCGGAACGATCACCGCGATCAATCCTGAAAAAAACGAAATTACGATTAACAATATCCAGACCAAAAAAGATGTGACTATCGCCCTCGGCAAAAATACGGTGGCGAAACAATTCCCGGCGGAATTGGCGCAGCGGTTAGCAATGGTTCAAATGATGCAAGCCGGCGGCGGAATTCAATCCGGCGGACAGGGCGGTATGCGCCCGCCGCAAAATTCTGCTCAGACCGGCGGCGGACAGCCTGCCGGACAATCGCAGGGCGGACAAACGGGACAAAACCGAATGGGAGCGGGCAACGGCGGAATGCGGCGCGGGGGCGGCAGTATTGACGATATGCTTGAAGGTTTTCAGAATATTACGATTGCCGATTTGAAAGTCGGCGAGATGGTCGCCGCGTCCAGCACGAAAAGTGCTGATCCTTCCGCGCAGGTAACGGCGATAAAATTACTGTCGGGTGTTGAACCGTTTCTTAAAACCCCGCAAACTTCCGGCGGCGGACGACGCAGCGGACAGGGCGCACAAGGCGGACAGGACTCCGGCATTTCCATTCCCGGACTCGACGGGATTGGTTTCCCGTAAACTTAACTGATTAAGGAGTTACGCATCTCTGAACGGTAAATTCGGGTTTGCGTAACTCTTTTTAGATTGAACATTATTAACAAATATATTTTCTCCTTATTATTTAAAATTTCAAGATGAAACACATTAAATCATTAATATTTATCGGCTTTATCGGACTATTGATAAATTCGGCTGTTTTTGCCCAGCAAACCGGCAGTTTGACCGGACAAGTAGTTGATAGTTTGGGCGCAGTAGTCGTCGGCGCGACCGTGACGGCGGTTGATGCTGCTGGCAAGGAAAAAACCGCAACGACCAATCGCGACGGCGAATATACGATTAGCGGATTGGTACCCGGAACTTTTACGGTACGCGTTATTGCGGCAAAATTCGGGCTTTACGAAAACACACAGGTTGACATCGGGGCGGGCGAACGGGTTGAGCTGACCGCCACTTTGACGGTGGATGCGATCCAGGAACAGGTGCAGGTCAACACCAACGAACAGATTTCGACGGATTCGGACAGCAACGCCGACGCGACTATTCTTAAAGGCGCGGCACTCGATGCGCTGCCGGACGACCCGGACGATCTCGAAGCCGCTTTGCAGGCGTTAGCCGGACCTTCGGCGGGACCAAACGGCGGACAAATTTATATTGACGGTTTTACGGGCGGGACGATTCCGCCGAAGGATTCAATCCGCGAAATCAGAATCAATCAAAACCAGTTTTCGGCTGAATACGACCGGCTCGGTTTCGGGCGCGTTGAAATTTTGACAAAACCGGGTTCGGACAAAGTGCGCGGACAGGCATTTTTTAATTTCAACGACGAAAGTCTTAATTCGCGTAATCCTTTCGCCCTCAACCGGGCGGCGAGTCAGACGCGGTACTACGGCGGCAACGTCAGCGGTCCGATCATCAAAGGCAAATCGTCGTTCTTTTTTGACATCAGCAACCGGTCAATCGTCAACGGTGCGGTTGTCAATGCGACAATTTTAGACCCCTCTTTTAACCCGACTCTTTTTCAACAGGAATTTTCGATACCGAGTGAGCGGTTTTCCATCAACCCGCGAGTGGATTACGCGATAAACAGCAAAAATACATTGGTAGTGCGTTACGGCTATGACCGTTCTACTTTGGATAATCAGGGAATCAATACTTTTTCGCTGCCGTCGCGGGCGTATTCGCAAGCCCGCAGCGACCACGATATTCAGATTACCGAAACGGCGATTATCAATCCGAAAACGATTAACGAAACTCGGTTCCGCTTTGAACACGAAACCCGCGATCAGTTAGGCGATAACAGCATTCCGACCATTAATGTAACCTCGGCGTTCACCGGCGGCGGCGCACAAATCGGGTCGAATTACAATTATCAAAATAATTTGGAACTCCAGAATTATACGACGACGACGCTCGGCAGCCAATCTCAGCACTCACTCAAATTCGGTGTTCGGTTGCGAAACGTAAGTATTAAAGACCGTTCGGAATCGAATTACGGCGGGACTTTTACATTCGCCGGAATTCAAGAAGTCAGAAGAACCACAACCTGTGATCCGCTGAACGATCCGACCTGTATTATTTCGGCGGCAGTTACGCCGATTGAGCAATATCGGCAGAAAGTTTTGGGAAACCCCGATCCGCGATTTAACCCGAACCAGTTCAATATTACCGCCGGAAATCCGCTGGCAAGCGTTTCGCAATTCGATTTTGGCGGTTTTGTCACCGATGATTGGCGCATCAGTCCGAAATTGACTTTGAGTTTGGGTCTGCGCTACGAAAATCAAACCAATTTGAACGACAAACTAAACTTTGCGCCGCGCATTTCATTCGCTTATTCGCCGTCTGCCGGCGGGGCGCGACCGCCGAAAACGGTTTTTCGCGGCGGTTTCGGTGTTTTTTATGAACGTTTCAGCGATAATTTTACGCTGCAATCAAACCGATTCGACGGGTTTCAGCAATTTAATTATATCGTCACCAATAATTCGTCCATTCTCGGACAGGCGGTTTTCGGCTTAAACGGTGCAACCAATGTGCCGACCGCAGCGCAGTTAGGGGCGATTAACCCGCTGGCAAACACAGTCAGAGTGATATCTCCTGATGCTCAGGCTCCCTATACGATGCAGGGTTTGTTTACCGTCGAGCGGCAACTGCCCTACAAAACTACGGTTTCCGCGACTCTTTCGACGCAGCGCACGCTTCATTCGCTGCGTTCGGTAAATACAAATGCGCCGGTTTGCCCGCCGTCAGTGACGTGTCCGACAACGAATCAGGCGGCATTAACACTGCTGCGTCCCAACCCGGCGCAGGGTAATATTTATCAATACGAGACGACCGGCGTTTCAAACCAACAGCAGTTGATTATAAATTTTAGAACATTTTTGAGTGCTAAATTCACTTTATTCGGAAATTACCGGCTTGGTTACGCCAAAAGTGACACCGACGGCGGTTTTCCGGCGTACACGTATGACCGGAGCGGCGAATACGGGCGTTCTTCATTTGATGTCAGGCACTTTTTTATCGTCGGCGGCAGATTTGGGTTGCCCTTTAAGTTCTCGGCGAGTCCGTTTATTCTCGCGTCTTCCGGCAGACCTTTCAATATTACGACGGGAACTGACGCGAACGGAGATTCACTCTTTCTGGAACGCCCGACATATTCGGCTTTGAACGAAAAATGTCAGCAGTTGGGATTGACTAACTCCTTCTGTGACATTAACGGAATCGCCGATCCTAATACAACAATTATTCCGCGTAACTACGGCAACGGACCTTCGAATTTTACCGTCAATTTGCGGCTCGACCGAACTTTCGGTTTCGGTAAATCGCCGCAGAGAACTGCCGCGACAACGACACCTGACGGCGCACAGGGCAGTACTCCGGGTATCGGCGGCGGTGGACGCGGCGGACGTGGTGGACGCGGCGGCGGCGGCGGCGGTTTTGGCGGCGGGAACGAGCGAAAACCGTATAATCTGACTCTCGGATTAAATGCTTCAAATTTGCTGAACAGAACCAATTTGGGAACGCCGATCAGCAATGTCAATTCAAGCAGATTCGGACAGTTCAACTCGACCGCCGGTGGTTTCGGTGGTTTCAGGGGCGGCGGCGGCGGCGGAAGTGATTCGGGGAATCGCCGGATCGAGTTGCAAATGCGGTTTAGCTTCTAAACAATTCGACAGTTGTATAAATTAAATTAAAAAGAGCAAAAGAGAAAAACTTTTGCTCTTTTTTTTGCGTATCTTAAAAGGTCTGACTTTCAACGGTAAATCTGCATCAAAAAAAGTTATGAGAATACATTCGATTTTAATAATTATCACGATTTTTGCGGCCGGCTCTTACGCTCAAACCGACAAAAAAACAACCAAACCTGAAAACAAGACTGACGTAATCGCCGTCAAAACAGATAACGCCTCGTTAAATCTGGCGAAAATGACTGTCACGGCGCACGGCGGCGATAGTCTGAAGAAAATGAAGACGCTCGACGTTCGGGGCAGTGTCGAAGTGACGACGACACAGTTTCCGCAGGCGATTCCCGCCACCTTTGCGACCATTTTTTCGGGCGATAAATACCGGCTTGAGATTACCAACCCGTTTCAGCCGCTCAAACAAATTTATGACGGTGAACGCACCTCTTCCTCGATCAACGGATTTGATTTTCCGCCGATTAACCGTTTAGGTCTGCCGCTGCTGCAACATATTGACGAAAAAACATTTGTTGTTTCCGCCCTGCCCGAAAAGTTAAAGAAAAAGAAAGGTTTCCGCATCACCTCGCCGGAAGGTTACTACACCGATTTTTTTGTTGACGACAAAACCGCGCAGATCAAAGGATATGAGTCGAGCTACAATCTCAACGGCAGGGAAGTGACGACCTCGGTGGAAATTGACAAATTTCGCACGGTCGAAGGCGTGGTCCTTCCCGAAAAATATTCACAGCGGTTCGATCTCGGGCAGCTCACTATTTACGCCAATTTCAAAGCCAAAGAAATTCTCGTCAACACGCCGGTCGCCGACAGCCTCTTTCAAATCAAATAAGTTCAATGTTCAAAAGTTTCAGGTTAAATTTTTCAGGTTAAATTCCATTATGAGAACTTAACCCTTAAACTTTGAACCTGAAACCTTGAAACTTGAAACTGAAATCTATTACTTTTTCTTCGCGGTCAGAATCATAATTTCCAGCGATTTGGCTAAACCGGCGTTAAGCGGTTTGAGTTTTTCCAGTGTTTTTTGAGCATCTTTCGAGTTTCCGCCGCGAATTTGCGATTCGCCCAGATTGTAATAGCCGATGGCAAATTTCGGGTCAAGTCCGACGACTTTCTGAAATTGTTTGATCGCACCGTCATAATCTTTTAACTGACGATAGGAAATGCCAAGTTCGTTGATGGCAAAAACCCAAGTTTTTCGCAGTTCGACCGCACGTTTTAAGGCTTCGACCGATTCCGCGTACTCGCCCAGATCATTTAACGCCACGCCTAAATTGAGAAATGCCGGGGCGAAATCCTTGTTCAAACTAACGGCTTTTTGCAGTGCTTCTTTTGCCAGCAGAGTCTTAGCTTTGCTTTCGGCGGAACGCTGCGCCTTCAAATCCACCTGCGCCCAATTATAATAAGCCCAACCCAAATTCGTATAATCAATCGCGTCGGGACTGATCGCGTTAGCTTGTTTTAACGCCGCGATGGAATTTTCCCATTTTTTCTGTGCGCCCAGCACGTAGCCGAGTTTGCTGAAAAGTTCGCCGTCGTTTTTGATAAAATACGTCGCCAACCGGTATTCGCCTTCGGCATTGCCCAATTCGCCTGCCAAGCGGTAAGAATCGCCCAGGTTGGCGTGGGCTTCGCCGTTCGTATTTTGAAGTTTGACGACTTCTTTGTAAGCCGTTATTGCTTCCGGGTATTTTTCTTCGTTATACTGCACGACACCGAGCGCAAACAATGCTTCGGTATATTTCGGGTTTAATCTGACTGCTTCTTTATATTCGGCGACTGCTTCGTTTGTTTTTGAGAGTTTTTCGTAAGCGTCGCCGAGCGCGTAATGCGTTTCGGCGGAAGTCGGGTCAAGTTTTAACGACCCGTTGAAAGCCGTCACTGCTTCCTGGTAACGAGTTTGTTTATACCGAATCAAACCCAAGAAATACTGCGTGTCGGCGGCATCTTTATTGACCGCGAGAGCTTTAGTTAAAAACTCGTCGGCTTTGACAATTTCATTTTGGTAATAGTAAAGAATTCCGAGTGGCGTGTAAACTTCGGTCAAATCCTTATCCAAACTCAGCGCTTTTTCGTAATTGGCAACGCCGTCAGCGTTTTTGTCGAGCGTATCGTAAACTTCGCCCAAACCGGCGTAGGCGGAAGAGTTTTTGTCATTAAATTGCAACGCTTCCCGATAAACTTTTTCCGCATCTTCCGGCTTTTCCTTTTCCAGTAAATTCTCGCCTTTGCCAACCAGCGCGTCGCTTAAACCGAGAATCGCATCTTGATTTTTCTGGTCAACTTCATTGGCTCCGCGATAAAAATAGATGGCTTTATCGAAATTATCTTTTTCCAGATAATACTGTCCCGCGCCGGTCAGGGCGATGGAAGCCTCCTGCGGCGTTGATCTTTTGACCTTGACCAAATCTTCTTCCGCCACCGGTTTAATCCGCTGACGGCGGGTGACGACTTTGGCAAGCGAATTATACTGAGCGCGAACCCTCTGCGTCGAAACCGTCCGCTGAACTCGCGTGCGGGTCGGACGCGGGTTGTCACGCGCCACATATCTTTTCTGGGCGGATTTGCTCGAACCGCGAAACACGAAAACGCTGGAACCGAGCGAGAGTTCTTCGCTCGGCGGTATTCCCTGTGCTTTTGCCGACAATGGCAAACTGCCCAGTAAAAATGTCAAAACTAAAAATTGAGTTGTTAATATTCTCTGCCACTGCTTTGTATAAGTCATCGTCACCTCGTTGAAATTGATTGATTGAATGAAATGCGGAAAGCGTTCTGTCGTAGTTACCGAATGATATGCCAAAATTTATGATGTTCAAACAACTGAATGACGTTTTCTCAATATTTATTTGCTTTAAATTGCGAAAATCCGCACAAAGGAGGGGCGCAAACGTGGACCACTCTTTTATTTTGTGCGGATTTTTAACGGGACTGACTTATCCACTTATTACCGGACGTATGCACCGGGAATCGGGCGATCTTCGCTCGTGCCAAACTGCACACCGGTAAAACCGGCGGTCGAACGCAATAAATACCATACGCCGGTTGATGGGCGAAAAACTGCTACATCCGCTTTACCGTCGCCGTCGTAATCAGCCGCTGCGGGCTTGTCATTTACAGTGCCGAACTGCACCGCATCAAAATTCTGGGCAGCGATTCCGGTTGGTCGGGCGATGTACCAAACCCCGTTTGACGGGCGAAAGACGGCGATGTTAGTTTTGCCGTCGCCGTCAAAGTCCGCCGGTGCCGGAATGTCGGTGACTAACCCGAACGGCTGCTGAATCGTCTGATTGTTTGATGAGTTCACTACATACCAAACACCGTTCGACGGGCGAAACACTGCCGCGTCGAGTTTTCCGTCGCCGTCGTAATCACCCGTCACCGGTTTGTCGCCGAGTGTCCCCCACGGAATAACCGTGAATCCGGCATTGGCAACCGAACTCGCCCGGTAAATGAAATAACTCTGCCCACCGACAGCGGAAGCACTCCGGTAAACAGCGAGATCGGCGATGCCGTCTCCGTCCCAATCGCCGGAGACGGGAACGTCGCCGGCAGTGCCGAAGGGAATATCACGAAACGAATTGTCGGAGCTGTAGGTGATGTAGAAATAAGCCTGCGTTCCTGCGCCGGGAACAACATCGCGGAAAACGGCGAGATCGGCGCGACCGTCGCCGTCGTAATCGGCAGGCGCGAGTTGGTCAGTCGCCTGACCGAATTGAAAAGCGTTGAAAGCATTATTCCGACTGAACAAGCGATACCAGAAACCGTTTGACGGGCGAAAGACGGCGATGTCGGCGCGACCGTCACCATCAAAGTCAAACGGCGCGAACGGGGCGCGCACCGGAACGACCGACAGCCGCGCCGCGCCGAGTCGGATGACGTTGGCGATTGCCGAAAAGTCACCGCCGATGAAAATTTTGTCGTCGGATAGACGAACTATCGTCCGCACCTGATTGTTCGCTCCGACCGGGAAAAAACTGGTGTCTAAAGTTCCGTCGGCTCGCAAACGCGCCAGATTTGAACGCAGAACACTGCCGACAGCGGAAAAATTACCGCCGATGATGAGGCTGCCGTCCGACTGCACCGAAATCGCATTGACCGTTCCGCTGACGTTTGGAAAACGAAAGGCGTTGTCGAGCGTTCCGTCGGCATTCAATCTGATTAAACCGGCACCGCCGGGAATGACAAATTTATTATTCGGTAGCAGTTCGATGTTGGTGACAGGCGAAATATTTCCGGCGTTGAAACTTGCATCCAGTGTTCCGTCGGCATTTAGACGAATCAAATTTGCGCGGCTAAACCCGTTCACGCCGGTAAATGAACCGCCCGCTATGATTTTCCCGTCCGGCTGAATCAAAAGACGGCGAACGGTGGCGATACCGAATGATGAATTTCCCAGCACCGGATTAAAATTCCCGTCCACGCTGCCGTCGGCATTGAGCCGCGCGATGCCGTTGCGCGTCAGCCCGCCGACGTTGGTAAATGCACCGCCGATTAAAATTTTACCGTCGGCTTGCCGGACAATTGAATAAACCGTCCCGTCGGCATTCGGATTAAACGTCGTGTCTAAACTTCCGTCGCTGTTGAGGCGTGTGATTTTGCCCTGTCCGGTTTCGTTAAATGTTGCAAATTCACCGCCGACCAAAATTTTGCCGTCCGGCTGAACCAACAGTTTTTCGATCATTCCGTCGAAGCCGCTTCCGGTGTCGAAGGTTTGATCGAGTGTGCCGTCAGGGTTCAGGCGGGCGATGCCGCTGCGCGGAAAGCCGCCGACGCGGTTGAAATCGCCCGCGACAATAATCTTGTTGTCCGGCTGGATTTCCAGTGTCGAAACCGAACCGCCGATTCCGTAATTGACGACGAATGAAGAAATAAGACTTCCGCCGTCACTGAGTCGTGCGAATCTGCCGACCTTCGCGCCGTTCTCCTCAAAAACTCCGCGCAGCACGATATTTTCCGCGCCGTCAATCACAAATTTATTGATCGAAATGAGATTAGCGGGCGGCGCAAACCGGAAGTCTAAACTCGCGTCGGAATTATAGACGACAAATCGGTTGACCGATCCGACCGGCGCAATTGGATTGCCGACCGCACCGATGCCGACTAAAATTTTCCCGTTCGAGAATAGTTCAATTCCGGTCGCCGCTTCGTAATTTTGAAAAACATCCGGCGGCGCAAAATTTAAATCAACATTTCCGGCAGGTAAAAGTTTGGCGACGTTGATGCGGCTGACGGCGTTGACCGTGTTGAAACTGCCGACTATAAAAATACTACCGTCGGCTGAAACTTCAAAATCGTTAATTAAATGCCCGTTCAAAAAAGGACCGGAACTTCCGGCGAGAGAAGGCGATTCAAAAGCCGCGTCCCGCGTTCCGTCGGCGTTGTACCGTCTCAGATTAGCAGCATTAACACTGCCTAAAATATTGGTGCCGACTAATATTTTATCTTCCGGCAGAACGACGACTTTTGTGACCGATTCGAAAGACGAACGCCCTCCGGCGAGACTGATCGCCGCAAATGTCGTGTCGAAACTGCCGTCGGCATTAAGCCGGCGCAGCGATCCGAAAATAGCTCCGCCGGAGGAATTATAAATCGAAATGATAATTTTACCGTCGGGTTGCACTGCATAAACTCCCGCACTGATAAACTGCGGAATCACAATCGCACCGTTGAGCGGAGAATTCAGATTAAACGAAATGTCCACACTTCCGTCGGGGTTAAGTCGTTTGATTCGCGCTGCCGACGCGGAATTGTTTGGGTTGGACACGGAACCGGCGACAATAATTTTCCCGTCCGGCTGGATGACCGTCGTGCCGATAGTGAAATCATACACCGCACAATCGAACGAAGTATCTAATGCTCCATCGGGATTAATGCGGGCAATGTTGTTTTTGACGACACCGTTGACCACCTGAAATCCGCCGTAAGTCAGTATTTTGCCGTCCGGTTGAAGAGTAAAATTTCCGCCGTCAACATCTTTTGAAATAACCGGATTGAAGGATGCGGCAACTCCGCTCGTTTGAGCGTTAATTGTTGATACTAATACGAATGCAATAAAAAATAATTGCACGAAAACACCGGGGCGTTTGGAAAATAATTGATAGTTGTTCATTGTTTTGTGACTTTTTACGACGCATTTAATATTGTTCTGTGGCGATAATTTGGAAAATACCGGTTTTGTTGTGTCGGTAAACTAATCTTTAGAGCAATCAAATTCTGCTTATTTTAGAGTTAATATCGCTTTTTGTAAAGACAATTTACACCGAAACCGCTTAAAACACGCCCCGTTCTTGCCTTTACTGCCGTTGTTAATATAAATTTAATCTGTCTGCATCCCGAAAAACGCCAAAGTCGAGTTTTATATTCTTAAATCCGGCATTTGGCATTTGAAATCTAAAATCTAACGAAAAAGGAGAATTTGCCGAAAATGAAAGCATTTACAACCGAGAATTTACGCAATCTGGCTGTCATTGGACACGGCGACGCGGGTAAAACCCAACTCGTTTCGTCGCTTTTGCACATCGCGGGTGCAACGCCGCGTTGGGGAAAGGTCAGCGAAGGGACGACCGTCACCGATTACGACGAAGATTCGATTGAGCGAAAAGTTTCGCTTAACAATAATTTCGCCCATCTCGAATATAAAGACACGAAAATCAATTTGCTTGACACGCCGGGTTACGCCGCGTTCGTCTCGCACGCGCGACCGGCACTGCGCGTTTCCGACTGTGCGCTGGTCGTCGTGGACGGCGTGAACGGGATCGAAGTTCAAACCGAAAAAACGTGGAATTACGCCAACGAATTTATTCTGCCGCGTTTTATGGTCATCAATAAACTGGACAAGGAACGCGCCGATTTCGGACACGCGCTCGACACCGCCGCCGAATCTTTTGCGCGGTCAATCGTCCCGTTTACGCTGCCGATTGGTCAGGAATTAGAATTTCGCGGCGTGGTTGATGTCATTCATTTGAAGGCTTACGAATTTGACGCGGACGGCAAGGCAAAGGAGATTTCGATTCCCGAAACCGGGCGCGGGTTAATTGATAAAACCCGTGAACGCATCATCGAACTGGTCGCCGAATCCGACGATGCTCTGCTGGAAAAGTATTTTGAATACGGCACTTTAGAGGAAGCCGACCTGATTCCGAATTTGTCAAAAGCGATTGCCAAAAGCAAACTTTGTCCGGTTTACGCCGTTTCCTCGGAAACGCTCGTCGGACTTTCGGTTCTGCTCGACCACATCGTCGAATTCGCGCCGAATCCGGCGGCACACGAATCCGAAATCGGCAATGCGGTACTCGGCAGTTTGTTTGACCGACCAAAGCGGAAATACTCCAATGACGAGCCGTTTTCGGCGTATGTTTTCCGCACGATTGCCGACCCGTTCGCGGGGCGCATCAACGTGATGAAGGTTATTTCCGGCACAATATCCGCTGATGCCGCCGTGCTGAATTCGAGCCGCGAATTCGTCGAACGATTAGGTGCGTTACACACTTTGCAGGGGAAAAATCTCGAGAAAGTCACCGAAGCGCAAACCGGCGACATCATCGCCGTCGTCAAATTAAAAGACACGCAGACCGGCGACACTCTATGCGATAAGGCGCAGCCGATTGTCTATCCGAAAGTCGAATACCCGGAAGCGGCGATTTCCTTCGCCATCGAGCCGAAATCACGCGCCGACGAAGATAAAATTTCGACCGCATTGCATAAAATTTTAGAAGAAGACCCCAGCCTTCATTTCGACCGCGATCCGCAGACGAAAGAGTTTATTCTGAGCGGTTCGGGACAATTGCACATCGAAACCGTCGTTGATAAATTGAAAAATCGCTATCACGTCGAAGTCGCGCTGCATCCGCCGAAAGTTCCGTATAAAGAAACGATTACGGAGTCAATCGAAGTGCAGGGCAGACACAAAAAACAATCCGGCGGACGCGGACAGTTCGGCGACTGCAAGTGTATTTTTGAACCACTGGAACGAAGCGGTGGCTTTAAGTTCGTGGACAAAATTTTCGGCGGCGCAATTCCGGCGAATTTCCGTCCGGCGATTGAAAAGGGAATTGTCGAAGCGGCGCAAAACGGCGCGATTGCCGGTTATCCGCTGGTAGATTTCAAGGTGACGCTGATTGACGGCAGTTATCATAACGTAGATTCTGACGAACACAGTTTCCGCGCGGCAGGCAGAAAAGCGTTCCGCAGCGCGATGGAAAAAGCGAAACCGACGCTGCTCGAACCGATTATGGATGTCGAAGTTTTCTGTCCGCTAGAAGTTTCCGGCGACATTATGGGCGATCTGAATTCGCGGCGCGGGCGCGTTTCAGGAATGGATATGCGCGGCAAACAGCAAATCATCAAAGCGCAGGTGCCGCTCGCGGAAATGCTCGATTACCAGGGGCGTTTGAATTCAATGACACAGGCGCGCGGGTCATACCATATGCAGTTTTCGCACTACGATCCGCTGCCGCAAAATCTACTTGGAAAAGTGATCGAACAAGCCCAAGCCGAAGGCAGAATCAAGGCGCACGACGAAGACGATTAAATTTTTGGTTTGGCAATCGTTAATCGCTAATCGTTAATCGTTTTTGGTCGGAGAAATGCACGGTAATCCTCAATTACCGTAGAAGATGCTTTTTTCTTTCGATCAGCGGTTGCGATTGCCGATTGAAATTTTTATTTGATTTAAAAGACTGATTATCTTACAATTCTGAAATCAAAAGCCTGACTCAGTTTTACTATTCCCTTCCGAATTATGGCGACAACCGAGAAAGATGTAGTTTTAGACGACGATTTATCCGAAGTCTTTGATGAGGACGAAGTAATCGAAGAGCCGACCGAAGCGGAAAAACCACGTTCGCGGCTGCCGATTTACGTGATCGGCAGTATTCTTTTAATCTGTGCGGTCGGCGGCTTGAGCTGGTGGCTTTATTCTCGCCAGTTTGCCAAAACTGATGACGCGTACATTGAGGGCAACATCACGATTGTCAGCCCGAAAATCTCCGCCCACGTCGCCAAAGTTTACGTGACGGAAAATCAGCCGGTCAAGAAAGGCGATTTGCTGATTGAACTCGACCCGCAGGAAGGTGAAAATAAACTGGCGCAGGCGCAAGCCGCTTTGCAGACGGCAATTGCCAATCGCGGCAAAGCCGAAGCCGGTGTTTCGCTGACGCATTTGATGAGCAATGCCGATTTGATGCAGGCGAACTCCAATTTGCAAACTGCCCGCACGGACGTTGAGCAAAGTCGTTTCGCCGCTTCGTCAAAACAAAACGCGGTCGAACAAGCCCGCCGTCAAACCGTCACCGCCGAAGCTAACCTTAAACAATTTCAAGCCCAGATTCCGGCGGCAAATGCGGCGATTGAACAGGCGAAGGCGCAGGTCAGCGCGGCGCAGAGCAAATCGGAAACCGCGCGGCTCGAATACGAACGCAATAAAAAACTTTTCGACGGCGGAATCGTTTCCCGGCAGGAACTCGAACAATCGAGCAAAGAGTTGAGTGCCGCGCAAGCCGACTATATTTCAGCACAGAAACAGGTTGAAATCAGTCGGTCGCAACTTGACGCGATGCGCCGCCAGATTGAAGTGGCGACGGCGCGGCTGGATGAAATAAGAGGCGGCATCGCCGCCGCCGAAACCGATTATCAGCGGTCGTTGGCGCAAACAAACGTCGTCGCCTCGCAAGCCGATGAATCAGCCGGGCGGCTGCGCGGCGCAGAAATTATGCCGGCTCAGGATGCCGTCGGGCGGTCTGATATTGATGTCGCCTCCGCGCAGGTACAGCAGGCGCAGGCGCTGGTCAGTCAAGCCGAACTCGAACTCGAATTTACCAAAATTTACGCGCCGCAGGACGGTTATATTTCGCGCAAATCAGTGCAGGAAGGACAGCTTGTACAGGCGGAACAGGCATTGCTGACGGTGACGCAGGGCGGCGGCATCTGGATTGTCGGCAATTTTAAGGAAACGCAAATCGAAAAAATCAAAGTCGGGCAGAGAGTAGATATTTTTGTTGACGCATATCCGAGCGCGGTTTTTCACGGCAAAGTCGAAGGTTTTCAAGCCGGAACCGGTTCGAGGTTCAGCATTTTACCGGGCGAAAACGCCAGCGGCAATTTTGTCAAAGTCGTTCAGCGCATCCCGGTCAAAATTGTTTTCGACGAAGTTCCTGATTCGCAAAAGTATTTGCTCGTCCCCGGAATGTCCGTCGTGCCGAAGATTCATCTTGATAATTGATGTTCTCAGAAAGTCTTTCGGTATTAATCTTTAGCTGCCTCCGAATTAATTTGTCAGTAGATTTCTAGCCGGTAAGTTTGAAGAGACGAAACTGCGAACACATACGAGAATAACCCGAAAAGGAAAACATTAACTGTTTGTCGTCATTGATTATTTCGCGCCAATTCGTGAATAAAAATTAAAAACTGACCCGAATCTGCAATTGAACGTTGAATGAAACCAAATTCCTCTATTCCTAAAGCCTCGAAAATTGACTCTCCGTATGTTTCGGTTTTTATATTGACTTTGGCGACATTTATGTCGGTTTTGGATTCGTCGGTGGTTAATGTTTCGCTGCCGAAAATGGCATCCGATCTGTCGTCCACACCGACGGAAATTATTTGGATCATCACTTCGTATATTATTGCAAACGCGGCGATTTTACCGATCAGCGGCTGGCTGGCGACTTATTTTGGACGGAAGCGATATTATATGGCTTCCGTTTTTTGTTTCACCGTTACTTCCGTTTTGTGCGGTTTGGCAACCAATCTGGAAATGCTCATCTTTTTTCGGGTTTTACAGGGTTTGAGTGCCGGGGGAATCGCGCCGAGCGAACAGGCGATTATCGCCGACATCACGCCGCAGGAAAAACTCGGACGCACCTTTGCCATCTACGGCTTGGGACTTTCCATTGCTCCGGTGCTGGGTCCGACGGTCGGCGGCTTTATCACCGATACGCTCAGTTGGCACTGGATTTTTTTTATCAATCTGCCCATCGGGATCATTTCTTTGATTCTGGTCAGCTTATTCGTCAAGGAATCGGAACAGGCGGAAAAATCAACCGCCGAATTCCGCAAAAGCGGCAAGTCAGTAGATTGGGTCGGCATTTTCTTGTTCGTGACGGGCATCGCCGCGCTCGTTCTGCTGCTCGACGAAGGACCGAAACAGGGTTGGCTGGATTCAGATTTTATTCTCATTGTCCTCGCCTACACCGTGTTTTCGCTGCTGACCGGAATAGTCTGGGAATATTACCAAAAACAACCGGCAGTTGATATTTCGATGTTCAAAAATCGGAGTTTTACCGGTGCGTGTGTTTTAGTGTTGACCGTCAGTTTCGTTATTTCGGGAATCGGATTTATCGTTCCGTTTTTTACGCAGACGCTGCTCGGCTACACGGCGATGGATGCCGGAATGATCGGACTGCCGGGAACCCTTTGCCAGTTGATCGGAATTCAAATTATCGGTTATGCTTCCGATAAAATGGACATCCGCAAAATAATTTTCGTCGGTTTGTGTTTGATAACGCTTTCCGTCTGGAACTTTTCGGGTTTTAACCTGAACACGAGCTATTCTGATTTGGTGTGGGCGCGGCTGTATTTTTCGATCAGTATTTCATTTATTGCCTCGACGGTCAATACGGTCGCTTATTACGGATTGCCGCCGGAGAAAAATAACAGCGCGTCGGCACTGCTCAATTTAGTCAGAAATATGGGGGCGAGTTTTGGTATTTCGCTGACCTCGACGATCATTGCCACCCAAACTCAGGTTCACACCAGTCATCTGTCTGAAAATGCTAATGTTTTTAATCCGAATTTTACCCAGAGCATCAGTCATCTGGTTCAGTATTTTCAAGCCTACGGGTTAAAGTCTATCGAAGCGATGGGCGCAGCAACCGGGTTGATTCAACAGGAAATCGTCCGGCAGGCGACGATGAATTCGATTCTCGATGCCATTAATGTTTATATCGTGCTGCATTTGTTGGTCATCACGATGGTTTTTCTGCTCAAACGCAAAAAGCCCGTCTCAACTGATGTTCATTAACAAAGATTTCTATATTTTGACTGGAAAATTCAAACTCGCTTTATTGCTCGTTTACAAATCCAGTCGCAGGATTTAATATCGGAAACAGAGAAGTTTTGATGAAAACCGCAAGTTACATTCCAGCTTTACGTTTCGCCTTTCTGACGCGATTTTATGATCCGCTGGTGCGGATTTCAACCAGGGAATACGTGTTCAAACGCGCCCTGCTCACGCAGGCTAATTTGCAAAAAGACCAAACGATTTTAGATTTGGCGTGCGGCACGGGAACGCTTTCAATCACGATCAAAAAGAGTTTTCCCGAATCGAATATTTACGGTATTGACGCGGATGAAGAAATTTTGCGGATGGCGCGGGCGAAAGCGACGAAATTTCAAGTCGGGATCAATTTTGAACAGGGTTTTTCAGATGATTTGCCGTTTGCCGATGATACTTTCGACCGTGTTTTTTCGACGCTCGCCTTTCATCATCTGTCACACGAACGAAAAATCGGCACGATCAAAGAGATACTGCGCGTTCTGAAAAATGACGGTGAATTTCATCTCGCCGATTATGGACTGCCGCGCAACAAAAGACAGTTCGTGCTGTCAAAGTTCGTGCGGGCAATTGACGGGTTTGAAACGACGGACGATAATCTGCGCGGTCGGTTAGGGCTTTTGCTCGAACAAAACGGCTTCGGTCGGGTCGAACGAACCGGCTACTTCAAAACCGTTATCGGCACGATCAGACTATTCAAAGCAATTAGATAAGTTTCAGGTTCAAGGTTGTGAATCTCAGATTCCAAATTCCAAATTCCAAATTAAAAACCTGAACCTGAAACCTGAAACCTTGAACCTTGAACCCAAAAGAATATGAACAAAATAGCATTAGCAGTCCACGGCGGGGCGGGGACGATTAGTAAATCCGTTTTGACCACCGAGGTTGAAGCGCAGTATCGGAAAGGACTGCAAAACGCTCTCGCGGTCGGTTGGAGCATTTTGCAGACGGGCGGCACGTCGCTCGATGCAGTCGAGGCGGCGGTCGTCGAACTCGAAGACAATCCGCTGTTTAATGCGGGACGCGGCGCGGTTTTCACACACGATGAGAAAAATGAGATGGATGCCTGCATTATGGACGGTGAAACCTATAACTCCGGCGCAGTCGCCTTCGTCAAAAACGTCAAAAATCCGATCAAACTGGCGCGGCTCGTGATGGAAAAAACCGAACATCACTTGTTGGCGGGCATCGGCGCAAATGACTTCGCCAAGGAAATGAACATTGAACACGCGCCCGACGATTACTTTTATACCGAATTTCGCTACCAGCAATTATTAAAAGCCCGCGAAGAAGGCGTGATGCAGCTCGACCACGCGGACGAGATTCCAGATTCCAAATTCCAGATTCCAAATTCAAAGCCAATCGGCACAGTCGGTGCAGTGGCGGCTGATAAAAACGGTAATTTGGCGGCGGCGACTTCGACGGGCGGAATGACGAATAAAAAATTTGGGCGCATCGGCGACACGCCGCTGATCGGCGCGGGAACTTACGCCGACAATCAAACTTGCGCTGTGAGCTGCACCGGACACGGCGAATTTTTTATGCAGACCGTCGCCGCGTATGATGTCGCGGCGCGGATGAAATACAAAAATTCAAGCCTTGGTGAAGCGGCGAATGCGACAATAACTTATTTGCGCGAAATCGGCGGCGAAGGCGGTTTAATCGCGGTTGACGCGCTTGGAAATGTGACGCTCCCGTTCAACAGCGAAGGAATGTATCGCGGCTTCATCACCGGCGACGGGTCTTTCACGATTGAAATATACTGAAAGAAGGTTAAAAGGGTAAAAGGTAAGAAATATGGAAACGCCACACTCACTATGAAATGAGAACCTTTTCCCCTTTTCCCCTTTTCCCCTTTTCCCCTTTAAGGTAATGTTCGGCAAGATTTGCAACGTCAAGATGAATTGCGGCATCCTTTTAATTGAAAAGTTCTTTTTCAGAGAGGAAAAAATGAAAAAATTAAATATATCCAGAATAATACCGCTATTATCCGTTCTGATTTTGTTGTCTGCCGCTGTTTTTGCTCAAAACGATGTTCCGCGCCGAACGACTGCCGTGACGTACCCGATTGAAGAAACCGTTTATCTGCAATTTCGCGGAACGACACGGTTTCCGCGGATGAAGGGCGAAGCGAAAATCGAGCGTACTAAGAAAAACGGCACGGAAATAAGCATTTCGGTGTCCAAAATGCCGCGCCCGTTTGAACTCGGCGCAGGTTACGCGACGTATGTGCTGTGGGCGATTTCGCCGGACGGGCAGGTTGATAATCTCGGCGAAATTAAACGGCGCGGATTTTTCGATTTCGATTCGACGATTTCCGTGACCACACCGCTGCAAACTTTTGCATTAATTATCACGGCGGAACCGCATTTTCTCGTCCGTCGTCCGAGCCGCGCGGTGATGCTGGAAAATTTGAACCCGTCGGCGAAAAGCGGCAGAACCCTGGCGACGACGAGCGCGATTCAGTATTTCGGAAACTCCAGCGATTATTTCAGCGATGCGCGAACGCCGGAAATCGCCGAGGTTGATTATTCAAAAACACCCTCGACGCTGCTTCAGGCAAATCAGGCACTTTCGCTGGCGAAATATGCCGGGGCGCAGCGCGACGCGACCGCCGAACTGGAACAGGCGCAGACGCTTTATCAAAATGCCGATGCCGCGTGGAAAGCCGGACGCGCCGAAGATGAGGTTGATATTACGGCGCGAAAAGCGATCAGTGCCGCCGTTAAAGCCGAAATGACCTCCGCTGTCCGCAAAGAAGCCCGCGAACAGCGCAACGTCAAATCGCGTCAGGATGCCGATTTGCGCGAACAGGAAGAAAAATTTCAGGACGCGCAGAGTGAGATAGCCAATCTCAAAGGGGAACTCGCCCGCGAAATTCGCAACCGCGAATTAGCCGAACGCGACGCGCAAAATTACTCCGAACAAGTCAAATCTCTACGCGAACAACTCGGCAAAACCCAGACGGAATCGGAAACTGTCAAGGTCAAACTCGCCACGCTCGAAGGTCAGACGCAGGCGATGCAGTACCAGCGCGAAAAAGATCAAAAAATCGCCCGTCTGCAAGCCAACGTGCCGGTTTTGATGGAATCGTTAAAGCGGTTCGGCTCGGTTTCGCAATCAGAACGCGGCATCGTTTTGGTGCTGCCGGAAAATTACTGGAAGGGAACCCGCCTTGCCTCGTTTGCACCGAACGGTGAAGCCAGCGTCAGTTCGTTGGGCGATGTTTTAGCCAACAGCACCGATTACAAAGTCGTTATCGAAGCGCACACCGACAATGCCGGAACGCCAGACGAACTGCAAACTTTGACGCAGGCACGGGCGCAGACCATCGCTGATAAAATCTTGTCGCTTGGCGCGTCTGCCGACCGCATCGAAGCCAAAGGCTACGGCGCGGCACTCCCGTTATTCCCGAATTCCACTAACGCCAACCGCGCCAAAAACCGCCGTGTGCAGATTATTCTAACGCCGGTCAGTTAGGTTTCGGGTTTCAGGTTCAAGGTTCAAGATTAAAGATTTCTCAAAGATGATATTTCTTACAACCTTGAACCTTGAACTTAGCAGTCTTGAACGATGAGCCGGATTTCCGACATTTCTTCCATCGCATATCTTACGCCTTCGCGTCCGAAACCCGACTGTTTTATGCCGCCATAGGGCATATTGTCAACGCGAAATGTCGGTACGTCATTAATAATTACGCCGCCGTATTCGAGATTTTCCGCCGCATAATTCGCGTTTGATAAGTTTCGCGTAAAAACTCCGGCTTGCAGACCAAATTTTGAATTGTTTGACGCGTCAACGGCTTCGGCGAAGTCGGCAAACTTTTCAACGATGGCGACGGGCGCGAAGATTTCTTCAGACACGACGCGCATTTCCGGACTTGTATTCGTCAAAACCGTCGCGTCGAGCCTCGCACCGTCCCGCTTTCCGCCGCACAACAGTTGCGCCTCCGCGCCAATCGCTTCATTAATCCAACCTTCCGCTTTTTTAGCTGCATTTTCATCAATCATCACCGAAAGCTGTGTCGTCTCATCGAGCGGGTTTCCAATCTTTAATTTCTTCGCATTATTAACAAATTTTTCCGTCCATTCGTCGAAGATTTTTTCGTGAATATAAACGCGCTGAACCGAAATGCAGACTTGTCCCGAATAAGCGAACGCGCCCATCGTCGTGCGTTCGAGAGATTTTTCCACGTCGGCGGTTTCATCAACAATAACGGGCGCATTGCCGCCGAGTTCGAGCGCAATCATCTTTTTTCCGCATTGATTTTTAAGCTGCCAGCCGACCGCTGCACTGCCGGTGAAGGAGATCATTTGAATTCGTTCGTCACCGAGAATCAAATCCATATTTTTAACGTCCATCGGCACGACCTGGAACGCACTTGGCGGCAATCCGCTTTCGGCAAAAACTTCGGCGAGCAGCAGCGCGGTGAGCGGCGTTTTATCGCTCGGTTTGATGATGATCGCGTTGCCGGAAGCGAGTGCGGGCGCAACCTTGTGACCGACTAAATTAAGCGGAAAATTAAACGGCGTAATCCCGTAAATCACGCCGCGCGGAACTCGCAAGGTCGAAGCTGTTTTTCCTTTTCCGCCGACTTGCGCGTTAACCGGAATAATTTCGCCGACGAATCTTTCGGCTTCGCCCGCCGCCAAATTGAAAGTCGCAATTCCGCGTTCGACTTCGCCGCGAGCAAATGTAATCGGCTTGGCGGATTCACGGCAGATAGTTTCGGCAAATTCCCCTCTTCGCGCTTCAATGCCGTCGGCGATTTTTCGTAAACCACGCGCAATTTCAAAACGCGCCAGATTTTTCATCTCCTTTGAGGCGTTTTCAGCCGCCGCGATCGCCTCTTCCATTTCATTACGATTCGCCGCCGAAACTTCAGCGATAATTTCTTGCGTAAACGGCGATCTAATCTGGAATGTTTCACTTGTTTCGCGCCACTCGCCATTCATAAAAAGTTTTTTGTGTATCATGATCTTCCCGTGTTTTTTGCTTTATCTTACTTCATAAGTTAAACTTTCGACATTTACAAATCAAATTTTCAGGGACAGAAACTCGTATGAAATTCATAAAAATCGGCTTGATATTGGCGGCACTCGCCCTTTTTGTTTTCGCCTGTGCAGAAAATAATAAATTGACCACTACAAATTCAAATAGCCCGTCGGCAGCCGCGCCGACCACCGCGCAGCCGACGGCATCCCTAGATGAACTGGCTGCGGCAAAGAAAATTTACACGGACGACTGCGCCAAATGCCACAAAGAAGACGGCGCGGGCGGCAAAGTCGTCATTGACGGCAAAACCATCAAGGCGGCGAGTTTGATTTCCGCATATTCCAAAAAAGACGATGATGCGGAAATTGCTGGACATATTTCAGAGGGAATTTCCGACGAAGGAATGCCCGCCTTCAAAGATCGCTTGAATGACGGGCAAATTAAAGATTTGGTGAAATATATTCGCCGTGATTTACAGGGCAAATAATTAGAGCGCGGAAGTGTCGTCCCAAAACAACGGCAGCGAAACGAGGCGTTGGATGCGTTCATCCATTTAAACTAAGATTGACAACGCTTACAACTTCGCTTCGCTGGTTGGCGGACGAGACTTCCGCGCTCCAACGAAGAATTAATTAGCCTTCGTTGCGGTAAAAGCTAATTCGCCGATTCCGGGAATTTGCGGGGTCAGCGTTCCGCTCATTTTGCCGTCGCCGTCTAGATTTCCGTCGAGGGCGACTTCGAGCGGCTGTCCTTGGAAATCCAGTTCCAGTGCGGCTTTGACCTTTTTGCCGCTGACGGTGCCGCTTTTTACTTTGCCGTCGCCGACATCGGATGTGATGGTGCCGCTTAACTTGTCGCCTTCCTGTTTGAAATCAACGTTGACGGTGACGGGCTGACCATTGGCGTTGGTTTCGATTTTCCATTTACCGGCGATGCTTCCTTTCACTGCCGCCATCGGCATTTTCTCATCGGTTTTCGCCGCCGGCTGCGCCGCACCACCTTCGCGTTTGCCTTCAAACGGGAGCGGCGGAAATCCCGGAATGCTCGAATTCATCACGCCTTTCATCGTGTCGCCGGTGATCGTGCCGTTAATATTTAATTCAACTGCCTGTCCCTGCATCTCGGTTTTTGCCGTGCCGACAAGTTTATTGCCGCTGACTTTTGCGCCTGCAATTTCCCCTTTGCCGAGCATTGATTCGAGCGAACCGCTCACTTTGTCCCCGTCCTGTTTAAGCATTAACGTGACCGGCAGTTTTTGTCCCTGCGCTTCGACCGTTAAATTCCATTTGCCGTTCGCATCGGCAGTCGCTCCGGCAGCGGCGGTTTGATACGAAGCCGCGTCAACGGCTTTGCCTTCGCTGTCGAAAATTTCTACTTTTTTGGAATATGATTTGATTTGCGGCAAAACTTCACCGGCATCGCCGACGATCACAATTGCTAATTTCTCGGGCGTAATATATTTATTTGCCACCCGTTCAACGTCGTCGAGCGTGACGGCGTTGACTTTATCGCGGTAAGTTTGCAGATAGTCGGCGGGCAAATCATAAAGCTGCTGCGAGACGAGCATATTTGTCAAACCTTCCTGCGTTTCGGCTTTGAGCGGGAAAACTCCCGTCAAATAGCTTTTCGCATCTTTCAATTCTTTTTCCGTCGCTTTGTCAGCGCGAATACGGTTGAGTTCGTAGAAAAATTCTTTGAGCGAATCGCCCGTCACCGGCGTTCTGACTTCTGCGGTCGCCTGAAAATTTCCGGCGAGACGTTTCGTGTCGAACTGTGAATATGCGCCGTAAGTGTAGCCTTTCGCTTCGCGCAGATTCATAAACAAACGCGATGATGCGCCCGCGCCGAGAACCTGATTCATTACCAGCACCGGAAAATAATCGGGATTGCTGCGGTCAATTGCCAGATTTGCGATGACGATGTTCGATTGAATTGAACCCGGACGATCAACCACCGTCAGGGTCGTTGCCGCACGAACGGGCGGCGCGGGAAATTTCATTTCCGCGACCGAACCTCTTTTCCAATCGCCGAAATTATCCTTGATTTGTTTGAGCAGCGCGTCGCGGTTAACATCGCCAACGACGATTAAAGTCGCATTGTTCGGCACGAACATTTTATCGCGGAACGCCATTAATTTTTCGCGCGTAGTTTTTTCGACATCGGCGGCGGACGGCGAAATTATGCTGTACGGGTGTGTTCCGTATAATTGTTTGGAAATTTGTTCGTTGGCTAAAAATGCCGGCTGCGAACGCTGGTATTTCAAATTTTCAATCGTGTTTTTTTTATACAGCGCGAGTTCGCCTTCCGGGAAAGTCGGATTCAAAACCATATCCGCCATCAGCCGCAGCACGTCCGCACTGTAGAGCGACAGTGACGAAGCTCCGATGATCGTGTTGTCTTCGTTCGCCCCGGCTGAAATATTCGCGCCGAGCCGTTCGATTTCTTCGGCAAGCTGTTTGCTCGAACGAGTTTTCGTGCCTTCGTTGAGCATCGAAGTCAGCGCGGAAGTCAGTCCGATATTATCTTTCGGATCGTAAATTGCGCCCGTTTTGAACGCCAGCCCATAGCTGACCAGCGGCAGCCGCGAATTTTCAAAAACGACGACCTTCAAGCCGTTCGGCAACACCGTTTCAAACGGTTTCGGAATCTCAAACGGCTTCGGCGCAAGCGGCGCAGGTGCGGTTTTACGAAAATCTTCATTCATAGTTTTTTGTGCAGAATTACTCATATTAAACGCCGTCAGCATTATCGCTAAAATTATTAAATTGATTATTTTTTTCATCATTTTCCTCTTTGAGTCCGGGGAGTCTTGAAAGAATTTATATTTTCACGACTTTCTTGATTTCTCGAAATTCTCCAGACTCCCCGGATTCCACAGACTTTTTACTTACCTTTTGCGCCGCCTTTCCCCGCCGGAACGATGTCGAGCAGGACGCGATTGTCGGTGTTCAAATATTTGTTGACCGCTTCTTTAATCTGCGTCGGGGTTATTTTTAACAAATCGTCGAGTTCGGAATTGACCAACGCCGGGTCACCGTCGAACATAGCGAATTCGGCGATTGACTGGGCGCGTCCGAGCGAAGATTGACGCGAACGAACCGCGTCGTTAATGAGATTATTGTGCAGTTTCTGTATTTCCTCGGCGGTCGGTCCGTTAGCTGCCATATCCTTGATTTCGCCGCCGATGGTATCGCGGATTTTCGATAAATCCGCGCCGGGTTTCGGAATTGCAAAGATCAAAAAGCCCGATGGTCCGCGCCGTTCGTCCGTGAAACTGACAAGCTGCAAAACGGATTCGTCGCCTTTGACGAGTTTTTGATAAAGCCGCGAACTTTCGCCCTCGCTGATAATTTTTCCGGCGAGCGATAAAGCGTCGTGGTCGGGTGTGCCGCGCTGCGGAATTTTCCAGCCCAGAATAAACGCCGGGAACGGCGCGAGTTTATCTTCAAACTTTTTATATTTCAACGCCACTTCCGCCGGTTCGGTGACATCAACGGCGGGCGGTTTCGGCTGTTTCGGAATCGTCGCAAAATATTTGCCGACCAAATCCTTCGCCTCTTTCGGCTCGAACGCGCCCGAGATGACCAACACGGCGTTGTTCGGCGCGTAATTGATGCGGAAAAAATCCTGCACGTCTTTGACGGTTGCGTCGTTCAAATCTTCCATCGAACCGATGACCGAATGCGCGTTGGCAAAATTTTTGTAAAGCATCGGCATCAGCTCGTTGAAAACCTGTCCGAACGGCTGATTTTCGCCGAGGCGTTTTTCTTCCTGCACGGCACTGCGCTGGTTGTCGAGATTTTCCTGCGTCACGGCTAAGGAACGCATCCGGTCGGATTCGAGCCATAATCCGAGCGGCAGTTGATTTGCCGGCAGTGCTTCAAAATAATTCGTCCGTTCGGTGTTGGTCGTTCCGTTCATCGTGCCGCCCGCATTGGAAACGAATTGAAAATGCTCGGCTTTTTTGACGTTTTCCGAACCTTGAAACATCATATGTTCAAACAAATGGGCAAAACCCGTGCGCCCTTCGCGCTCATTGCGCGAACCGACATCGTAATAAACTGCCATCGCCACGACCGGCGCGGCGTTGTCCTGATTCAAAATCACGCGCAAACCGTTGTCGAGCGTGTATTGTTCGAGTTTTAACGGCTGTAATTTAAATTTATCTGACATCATTTCTCCCGATTTAGTATTTGATTTCTGGGCGTAAGCACCAATTGTCAGCAGCGACAAAAGAACGGCACACATTCCCAAATAATGTAATTTTTTATTCATTTTTGCTCCCTAAAAGTTGGTAAAGAATATAAGTTTATGTAATCATTTTATGCCCGAAAAAGCAAAGATGTTTCAAGACCGAAATGTTTAAAACGCCGATCTCTCAAACTTTTCGATGCCGCAGTTTATTTTTGAATGGCAGAGTAATGCGAAAGAAGAATCGTGTAAGCAAATGTTGAAAATTCGGAGAAATAAGCCAAGACTTTGTTTTTCGCCTTAGCCGTAATTTGTTTGGTGTGTAAAATAATCCTTCCTCTTTACAACACTAAGCAGGTTTTGAATAATCTATTTCAACCCAATTTGAACCAGTCCATTTTAGAGTTTTACTACAAGTATAATCTCCTGTTTTGCCACAGTTACCTTTGAGAATGATTAAATCAATTTCTCCATTGCCGTCAATATCAGCCCAATCATCCCCAACAATTCTTGAAAGAACTCCCTCTTCTTTTCTGGCGCAGTTGTTTCGATCCAAAATTTCCGTGCAATTTGCCCAGGTTTGCTCGCTCTGAGGCAGCGAGGAAAAGAGTTTTTGCAACGCTGACTTTTCCGGGTTAAATTGTTTCCGTTCTGTTTTCTGCAAAGGAACAGCAAAAGCATCTCCGCTCAGATAGGGCGAATCAACAGACCTCCTACACAATTTTATTTTTTCTACGGCATCTTTAGAAATAGTTTGAGGTATTATCACTGCGCTCCATTTTTCTTCAGCCGTATAAATCATTTTGGCAGAAGCCAAATAACCGGAACAGTTTATAATATCAGCGTCTGTTTCCTTTTTTTCAGCCGCAACTTTAAATTCTTCTGACATTCGGAGTTGCCGCCAATTTTCCGATAGCGACAATTTATTATCTTCAAATCTCACGCCGCCTTGCAGAATGAAATCGTTTTGGTCGGTGTCGCCTGATAAATTAGTTTCACCGGAACAGCCTAACAAATTGTTTATAGAAAAAATAATCAAAAAACAAATAAACTTAAACATAATTATTTTTCTTCCTCTTTTCCTCTTTCTCCGCCCGGCAAGATAACGTGTAGATGGTTGTCGTGGTCTTTATATTTGATAACTTTTCCTCTAAATTCAGGGTCATCATAAATTTGACTGTCATCAAAGTAAAAGAAGCTTCCGGGATATAACTGCAAAACTATTCTGATAAATCCTTTCGTCCACTCACGATGATATGGCGGAACATTCTCCCAGGTAAATGCCCGACAGAAACCGCCGTCGTTCCGCATTGGACGTATATCAAATGCTTTGCCGTCTTTATGGGTGTCGTGTCTTGATGTTTTCAGACCACCGGCGCGGCTGATGTCGCCGACTTCAAAATACGCGCCCGTGCCTTTTGATTTCCACACTTCGGCAATTTTGAAGATTGCTTGTATTGTTTCCTTCGTGCCGATTTGGTCTAAGCCATCTACAATTTCATCATTGCGGTTATAAACTACATAATTTGCGCCTTCTTCGGGCAGTTCAAAACGGATCTCTTTGTTTCCGCCTGCCGGAATCTCGTAATCATATAATTCCCGCATACCTTGTGGATTATAATCTACCAGTTTCCCGGCTTGACGACGGGCGGCGCGGATTCTTTCCTGAACAATGTTAAAATCTCTAACCCAGTTTCCGCCTTGCGTCAGTTTATTTTGCTCTATCCATTGGCTAATCGAATTAAGCAGGGCATTTCCCTGTTTGCTGCGGGCAATTCTGATCAAGACGGCATCGGATGTATCTTTTACCAAATAAAAACCAGTCCAAAGACGGTCGTAACTTGATGATAATTCATCGAAAACCTGACAGACTGCCAGCAAATAACTCATAGACTGGACAGCTAAATCCGCCCCTAATGTTTCAGTATTGATGTTAATTGATATTTTTACCAACGGGGCATAAGTTGTGTGCCGGGCAATGATGGCGAGTGCAGCGGATTTGTAGTCTTGCGGCACAGATTAGGTCTCCTTTTAATAAATCTAATGCGAATATAAAGCATCGAGGCTTATTTGCAAGATAAATCTGCAGATTCATTTTGCGGAGTTTCGGTAAAGTAATCAAGACAAGTTTTTCCGCGCAAAATTGCTTATCTGGAAGCGTACACTGATTCACTTTGAAGCGCAAGACTTTTTTCCGGCAGTTTACTTATCAAATCTGTAAAAGCGGAACCCGATGGTGTGATTTTCGTCCGCGCATTTCAAATTTAACATCAAAATTATTGCCTTTCGCCCGACAAAAGTTTAGACTTTATACGCATTTACACTGCTCTAATTATGAACCCGATAGCCCAAAAGATTGAAATTGCTCAGGAAAAGCCGGATAATCGGCTTTCCGTTGATGATCCCCGTTTTTTGACCAACCGCGAATTAAGCTGGCTGGAATTTAACCGCCGCGTTTTGGAAGAGGCGTTGAACGATCAAACTCCGCTGCTCGAACGGCTCAAGTTTCTTTCGATTTTCTCCACCAATCTCGACGAATTTTTTATGATTCGCGTTTCAGGTCTCAAAGAACAAATCGCCGAAGGTATCAGTAATCCTTCGCCCGACGGGATGAGTGCGGCTGAACAACTGCGCGAGATACGTGAACTCGTTCGCCCGATGGTCAATCAGCAGATGAAGTGTCTGCACGATGAAGTTTTGCCTCAGCTTGCCGAACACGGCATTAAATTTTTCACTTATAAAGAGTTGAGCGGCGGCGACAAAAAGAAATTGGACGATTACTTTTTAAAAAATATTTTTCCCGTGCTGACACCGCAGGCGGTTGATATCAGCCACCCGTTTCCCTACGTTTCAAATTTGAGTTTAAACCTTGGTCTAATCGTCGAACCCGACCGTAGTTTTAAACACGGAAAGCTCGAACATCTCTACAATCAAAGCCGTTTTGTCCGTATCAAGCTGCCGCCGAATATTCCGCGCCTGATTCCCATCAACGAAGAAGAAACACATTTTGCGCTGCTCGGTGAACTCGTTGCGGCGAATGTGCGGCATTTGTTTCCGAATATGAAAACGCAAAAGCCGCATTTGTTTCGGCTGACGCGCGATGCCGATCTCGAATTGCGCGAAGACGAAGCGGGCGACCTTCTGCGGACAATGGAAATCGAGCTGCACCACCGCCGCCGGTTCAGTTTTCCGGTGCGGCTCGAAGTGACCGATTCGATGCCCGAAAAAATGGTTCATCATTTGACCGGCTCAATCGGGATGACCGACAAAGACGTTTACCGGGTTGACGGATTTTTAAATATTCCCGATTTAATGCGGCTCTACGGAATTGAGCGTCCCGATTTGAAAGATCAGCCGATTACTTATTCGATTCCGACACCGCTGCGAAAGGAAAATAACATCTTTGACATCCTAAAAAAACAGGACGTTTTGCTGCATCATCCGTTCACGGCGTTCAGCACGGTGACGGATTTCGTCAACGCGGCGGCGGAAGACGAAAATGTCAGCGCGATAAAAATTTGTTTATACCGCACGGGCAAAAATTCGCCGATCGTCAATTCGTTAATTAAAGCGAGTCAGAACGGCAAACAGGTCGCCGCGCTGGTCGAACTCAAAGCGCGGTTCGACGAAGAAAACAACATCGAATGGGCGCGGCGGCTCGAAAACGAGGGCGTTCACGTCATTTACGGGATGCGCGGGTTAAAAACCCATTCGAAAATTACGCTCGTCGTGCGCCGCGAAAACAATCAGCTTCAGCGTTACGTTCATTTAGCGACGGGGAACTATAACCCGACGACTTCGCGTATTTACACAGATTTGGGGTTGTTGACCGCTGACGAAGAAATCGGTGCGGATATTACCGATTTGTTTAACTTTCTGACCGGCTATTCCTATCAAACGGATTATCGCTGTCTGCTGGTTGCGCCGATCAATCTGCGCGAACAAATGCTGGAAATGATTGACCGCGAAACCGCGTATAAATTGAGCGGCAAAGACGCGCACATCATCGTCAAAATAAACAGTTTGACTGACGACAAAATCGTTCGCGCTCTGTATCGCGCATCGCAGGCGGGCGTAAAAGTTGATTTGATCGTGCGCGGAATCTGCGTTTTGCGTCCCGGCATCAAAGGGCTTTCGGAAAACATTCGCGTCGTCTCCGTCGTCGGACGTTTTCTCGAACACAGCCGCGTTTTCTACTTCGCTAACGGCGGCGACGAAGAAATATACATCGGCAGCGCAGACTGGATGCACCGCAATCTCGACCGCCGCGTCGAAGCGATTGTGCCGATCAAAGACGCCAACATCAAACAATATATTAAAGACGAAGTTCTCGCCGCGTATTTGAAAGACAACACCAACGCGCGAATTTTGCAGTCAGACGGAACTTACGAAAAATTAGCGGCGGACGCGAACGACAGCGAATTTAATTCGCAAATGTATTTCGTCGGGCGAAAGATTTGATATTTTGTAGATGCAATTTTTTTTATGTTTATAAAGAGAGAGGCGACGCGTATCTTCGCGTCGCCTCTCTCTTTATAATCGAATAATGATGCGAAATAGAATAATGATGCAGAAGATAGGAAGAAAAACTATTATTCTCTCGAAAAAAGCGCAAATTTCTATAAGCGGCAGAGCAAATGATAAACTAAATTCGACTTTACGTATTTTTAGATAATTATGAACAATTTCATTCCGCGCGTTCTCGTGACCGACGGGGCAAAAAAAGTTATAGCCGAACTGCGTGCTAAACACGGCGATTTGATGTTTCATCAATCGGGCGGCTGTTGCGACGGTTCTTCGCCGATGTGTTATGAAGCGGGCGAATTTCTCGTCGGTTCGAGCGACGTTTGGCTCGGCGCGATTGATAATTGTGATTTTTATATGGCGAAAGATCAGTTTGAATTTTGGCAGCATACGGAATTAACGATTGATGTCACGACAGGTCGCGGCGCGTCGTTTTCGCTGGAAATTCCGATGGGCGTGAGATTTATCACGAAATCGAGAGTTTTTACGCACGAAGAATCGCAGAATTTAATCGCAACTCGTTTGGGCGATATGATCTAGAATTTCTATCTAGAATTTCTACAGAGCGCGAAAATTGAGGGATTTTATGACACCACGGAAATTAAACTTGGTATTAAGCCTGATTTTAATGCTGTTTTTACATTGTCTTTCGTCTGCACAAAACCCGGTGTTTACTGTCGCGGGCAATGTTTGGAACGCTGATGAATTGGGAAATCACCGGGTAGCTGTTGAGGTTGAGGGGAAAACAACATCGGTGAAAGTGCGAATAAATTGGCGCAGACGCGACACAAATCCGCAGGCTAAAAACATCATCGTCACGACGGCTGAGGGCGCGATTATCAAAAACGTGATGCGCGGCGAAATTAACCGCGAATATGGGGAAATTTCTTTTGAACCGGTTAGCGGCGCGGGAAAATATTACGTTTATTTTATGCCGTATAAAAAGTCGGGCAGCGCGAATTATCCGAAGGATTTTTATCCTCCTCTTGTCGAAACAGCTGATGCGGAGTGGCTCAAAAACGCTGCGATAAGTCCTGTGACGGCAAAAGTTAGCGAGATTCAGTCAATTGACGCTTTCAATTCGTTCTACCCGATGGAAATCATTGCGACGAAGGCAGAAACCGACGCTTTGATTGCCAAAGGTCCAAACAAAGATTTTCTCGTTTTTCCCGAAGACCGGATGTTTTCGATTAGGATGACAAAGGATTTGCCGCAGCGTTGGATTGAAAAAGGCTTGCAAAAATCGTTCACGGGTGAAGCAAAACGCGGCGAATTTTATGCTTTTCAATTCGGCATTTTTGCGCTCAAAGATTTGAAAAATATTGATATAGAATTTTCCGATCTCAAAGACGGTAACGGTAAATTCATCAAGAAAGATGACTTAACCTGCATCAACACTAAAGGCGTTAGTTATGCGGGACAAGATTTTGAAAAAACCGTCAATGTTGAAAAAGGCTCGATTCAAGCGATGTGGTGCGGCGTTGACGTGGGAGAAAATGCGACAGCGGGCGATTACAGGGGCGTGGCGAAAATTACTGCCGACAGTGAAAAAAATCAGGAAATTGCGCTTAACATCAAGGTTTCAAACGAGCTTGCGGAAAACGGCGGATTTAACGAGCCGGAAAAAATGACGCGCCTGAAATGGCTGAATTCGCGTCTCGCGCAGGAAAACACGATCCTTCCACCCTATACGCCAATCATTGTCAAAGGCAATGAAATCAGTATTCTCGGAAGAAAAATGTTACTCAATCAAGACGGTTTACCGAAAAAGATTCAAACATTTTTCACGCCTGAGATGACTTCGCTTTCTAAAACTCCGAAGGACATTTTACAGTCGCCGATCAACTTGCAAATCAAAGATGCAAACGGCAGAGAAATTTTTTGGAAATATAACGATTTAGAATTCACGAAAAAAGAACGAGGTACGGTCGAATGGCAAAATTCGATGATCGCGCCGCAAGTTCAAATCAATATTTCGGGACACGCCGAATTTGACGGTTTTGTTTCTTATCAAATCAAAATCACCGCGACGCAGGACGTTGATTTGCAAGATATTGGATTAGGGATGCCGTTTAATCCCGAAGCCGCGAAATATATGATGGGTTTGGGCGAAAAAGGCGAAAAACGTCCCGACAAATTTAGTTGGAAATGGGATGTGGCGGCGAAAAATCAGGACGGCGCGTGGCTCGGTGATGTCAACGCGGGAATGCAGTTTAGTTTGCGCGACGAAAAATATGTGCGACCGCTGAACACGAATTTTTATTTGCAGAAACCGCTTCTTTTGCCGTCCTCGTGGGGCAACGACGGCAAAGGCGGAATCGAAATTGCAAACACCGAAAATGCAGTTACAGTCAATAATTACAGCGGTTCGCGTACTATGAAAAAAGGTGAAACGCTGTATTACAATTTCAATCTGCTCATCACGCCGTTTCATCCGATTGATACCGATTGGCAATGGGCGAACCGTTTTTACCACAAATACTCGCCGGTTGACGAAATCAAAAAAACGGGCGCGACCGTCGTTAATATTCACCACGCCAACGCGATAAATCCTTATATCAATTATCCTTTTATCGCTCACGATGAAATGAAAGCATATATTGACGAGGCGCATAAAAAAGGTTTGAAGGTCAAGATTTACAACACGGTGCGCGAACTTTCCAATCATTCTTATGAAACTTTTGCGCTGCGAAGTCTCGGACACGAAATTTATTCGGGCGGCAAAGGCGGCGGGTTTTCGTGGCTTCAGGAACATATTGGCGACGACTACATCGCGGCGTGGTTCGTTCCCGAATTAAAGGACGCGGCAATCGTCAACAGCGGTGTCAGCCGCTGGCATAATTATTATGTCGAGGGAATGAACTGGCTGACGCAGAATGTCGGAATTGACGGCATTTACTTGGACGACGTGGCGTTTGACCGCGTGACGATGAAACGCATCAAGCGCGTTTTGACGCAGAACGGCAAACCCGGAATTATTGATCTTCATTCGGCAAATCAGTTTAATAAAAGCGACGGTTTCAACAACTCGGCGATGCTGTATATGGAGCATTTTCCGTATCTCAACCGTCTTTGGTTCGGCGAATATTTCGATTACGAAAACAATTCGCCCGATTTTTACCTGACCGAAGTGAGCGGAATCCCGTTCGGCTTGATGGGCGAAATGCTTCAGGACGGCGGAAATCCGTGGCGCGGAATGGTTTACGGAATGACAAACCGGATGCCGTGGTCGGACAATGCTGACCCGCGCCCGCTCTGGAAAGTTTGGGACGATTTCGGAATGCAGAAAACAGAAATGTTCGGTTACTGGTCGCCGAATTGCCCGGTAAAAACCGACAATAAAGACGTTTTAGCAACGGTTTATCGAAAAAAAGGAACGGCGTTAATCTCCATTGCGAGTTGGGCGAAAAATGATGAAAAAATTAAATTGAATATTGATTGGAAGGCATTAGGCATCAACCCCGAAACCGCAAAAATTGTCGCGCCCGAAGTGAAAAACTTTCAAAACGCGCAAATCTTTTCCTCGTCGGATGAAATTCTTATACCGAAAAACAAAGGACTTATCCTGATTGTGAAATAAAGACCGAATAAAAAAGTGTATGAAGAAACGAATCACAGTTTACGAAAAACCAACCTGAACGACGTGCCGCAATCTGGCGGAATTGTTTCGTGAAAACAATATCGAATTTGAACGGGTAAATTACTTTAACGAGCCTTTAACTGAGACGAAACTGCGCGAATTGCTTGTGAAAGCGAATCTTTCTCCGTCCGATGTTCTAAGAAAAAGCGATAAAGTTTATCAGGAGTTGAATTTGTCGGAAGAAACCGATGACGATAAATTAGTCAAATTGATTATTGAAAATCCAAATCTGCTTCAGCGTCCGATTGTCGAGGTTGGCGATAAAGCAATTTTGGCGCGTCCGGTTGAAAAAGTTTTAGAAATAATCAAAATATAAATATGAATTATACAAACGGAAATGGAAACGGACACAAACCGAAACCGAAAAATGTCCTCGGCGGCGAATTGAAATGTTGCTGTATGAAACCTTTGACCGGATTTTACCGCGATGGCTTCTGTAAAACCGGCGTTGATGATGCCGGCAGTCACACAGTTTGTGTCGAGGCGACAAATGAATTTCTCGAATTTTCAAAGTCGCGCGGCAACGATTTGATGACACCGCGACCGGAATTTAATTTTCCAGGTGTTAAGGACGGCGAAAAGTGGTGTTTGTGTGCGACGCGATGGCGCGAAGCACTCGAAGCCGGAGTTGCGCCGAAGGTAATTTTGGAAGCGTGTCACGAAGCCTCGCTTCGATATGTTTCGCTCGAAGATTTGAAAAATCATCAATCGGACGAATAAATGAATTCCATCGAACATCTGCGCGAGCTTTATATTTATAACGACTGGGCAAATCGGCGTTTAATTACCGCGTTGAAAACTGCACCGAGCGAAAAAGCGCGGAAGATTTTGGCACATTTATTGATAACGGAAAAAGAATATTACGCGCGGCTGTACGGCAAAGATTCGACTGGGTTCGATTTTTGGCAGGATGTTTCACTCGAAGAATGCGGACATTTGGCGCGGGAAAATGCCGAAAATTACGAACATTTGCTTAAGCGGTTTGACGATGAAGGTCTCGGACAAATCGTCGAATACACGACGAGCGCGGGCGTTTGGCACAAAAACAATTTCCGCGAAATCCTGACGCACATTCTGCTTCATTCGATGAATCATCGCGGACAAGTGAGTTCGGCGATGCGCGGCGACGGTTTCACGCCGCCGAAAGTTGATTACATCGTTTATTTGCGGGAGATGAAATAATTTACTACTAAAGATTCAACCGAATAAAGATTTTCTGAAAGTGAATGGAAAACACAAAGACAAAAGATGAAAAAGTTGATGATATTGCTGTTTTTATTGTCCGCTGTCAGTTTTGTTTATTCGCAAACAACCCAGACAGGCGAAAATAAAACTATTATCAAGCCTGTTTCTTCCAATTTACTTGATAAAATTAATTTGACTTTTGATTTGGAAGGATTGCCCAAACCTGAAGACGTGGGTTTTGAAGATGCTAAAAGCAAATGGAAATTTAATTATGAATTGAGACTTTCTGATGAAAAAACCATCAACGATTTGCGATTGAGATTATATGACAACTGTCGCCAAAACACTCCTACATATCAAAAATGTATGTCGAAAGCTAATAAAAATTTTAGTAATAAATTAAAAAAAGTTAGCCAGTTGATTACAAAAGGAAAATTTGAAAAGAAAGGAATTTCGGAACAATTAAATCGTGAGATGGTGATTCCGGTTAAATTTACATCAAATGTCGTAGAAATTTTCAATCGCGCTAATGAAACACAAGAGAATCCAACCTTTATCCTGCGCGTCAAAAGTAAAGTTTCCGCGAAAACCGTTAATGAAAAAAAGTATAATCGAAAGCAATCATTGAGTTTCATATATCCATTGAAAATTCAGCGAAAAGATGGCTCGTTTGATTATTACAATATTATAAGTTTTGGTGCGACGGTTCGCATTTACAGAGATAATGACGGAATTGGATTCGGAATTTTTAAAAATTAAATTAGGAGCAAAACAATGAAATTGAACGCATTTGTATCTGCTTTGGACGAATTTGTATTAAAAATAATTGATGGAACAACAGCAATCGCAACAAACAGAACAATTAAGTTTCGATTTCGACACCGTGCAGCCGCAAATTGTGCGGGACACACGCGATACGATCAAGTTGGAACTCGGCGAATTTGCCGGTCCGCTGGATTTGCTGCTCTATTTGATTAAGCAGGAAAAAGCCGACATTTTCGACATTCCGATTGCGCGAATTACGGAGGCTTATCTGCAATATATCCGGCTGATTGAAAAACTGGACATCGCGCTGGCAGCGGATTTTTTGGTGATGGCGGCGACGCTAATCGAAATTAAATCGAAAATGCTGTTGCCGCGCGAGATTTCCGCCGATGTCGAAGAGGAATTTGAAGACCCGCGCCGCGAATTGGTTGACCGCCTGCTGGAACATCAAAAGTTCAAAAACGCCGCACAGATGCTCTATGAACGCTCGACCGTCGAACAAGCCGTTTTTCGGCGCGGAGAAATCGAATCCGATGAAAATAATCTCGAAACAAACGCGACGGTTTTCGATTTGCTGACCGTTTTTCAAAAAATTCTCGCCCGTCATCAGGAAGAAGTGAAAATGGAAATTAAACGCGAAGAGATGAGTTTGTCCGAAATGATTAAAAATTTGAAAAGGCGCGTGTTTGGGGCGCAGGAATTTTATCTGACCGCGTTTTTTGAGGAGATGCAAAGCCGCCCGGAACTCGTGCTGGCGTTCATCGCGGTTCTCGAAATTGTCCGCACCGAAAGCGTCAAGTTAATACAGACGGCGACGTTCGGCGAAATCATTCTGACACGGGCAGAAGCCGTTTCGGTCTAGTTTTTATGTCGAAACGGTTGTGCATTAGGTTGCTGAAGTTATTAGTCGAGCAAAATTACTTATGACTAAAAGGCGGAAACGCGACCGTCAGGGAGTGTGTTAGTGTTTGAATGATTGACACACTCCCTGACGGTCGTGTTTCCGCCCCGCCTGTCAATAGCCCAAAATAATTCTAAACCATTACTTAATAAAAGGGAGAGATAATGAAATCAACACAGCAAAGTGAAATTTTATATGTATTTAATCTACCGTCAGACACCGGAAATGAAATAACAATCAAAATTTACGAACCCGTTCTGTTCGCCGCCGATCTTGTTTTACCGGTTGAAATCGAAGGACTGCCAAACGGTCAAAACGGCATTTTCAACAAACCGCTGGATGCGGAAAAAATACGCTCCCTGTTAGAAATACTTGACGGTATCAGCTGAAAACAACTAGAAAATAATTTTTGTGTAGTATCAGTTTTTGATGTGAAAATCAAGGCATCGCAAAGCACTAAAAAAGAGCATCCCCGCCGGATGCTCTTTATAATTGACGACAGTATAAATGTAATTATTTTCTGAAATAGTTCATCGCCATCGAAGCCAAATCATCCATTGAGCTGCCGTCGTGATCTTTGTCGAGCATTCCCGTGACCATATCCATCATCGGGTTGCCGGAACTCTGCATTTGCTGCTGCTGATTTTGCAGCATTGACGAAAGACCGCCCGCATCCAAATTGTTCTGCTGTTTTTGTCTGCCGAGATACGCCATCACGAGTGGTGCCAGTGTAATTAACAATTTGGCGACCTGTCCGATGTCCAAACCGGAGCTTTTACTGACTTCCTGGGCGACCGCGCCCTGGTTTTGTCCGAAAATGTGACCGAGAATGCCAATGCCGTCTGTTTGACGCGTTGCCTCCTGCGGCTGCGACATTCCGCCGCCGAGATAACCCATCAAATTGTCCAATAAACCGCCTTGATGATCCTGCGTGACCGCATTGTCGAGGTTTTGTGCGCCCTGCGGAGTCGCCGCTTGATTGGCAAGCCCGCTCAAAATCATCGGCAGTGCCATTTGAATCGCCGAATTGGTGACGCTCTGATTGGCACCGAGCATTTGACTAATTTGATCAACTGCCTGACCGCCTTGCTCTTGTCCCAATAAATCATTTAAAGAAAACATAATTTTTATCCTCTGTTGTTTGTAAAATTCAATTCCGTGCCGTCATAATAACAAAAATATTATGGTTTGTCTTTGCCGAACCGTTGCTGTCTTCTTTTTGTGAACAAAAAAAACATTCAAAAAAAATCATTTTTGATGAATCAATCAACTGCCGTTTCGCGCAGCATTTTAACGATATTTTTCGCCGCGCTGTTGCAAATTTCATGCGGTGACAATAAGCCGCAAGTCGTGCCGTTAACACAGGTTAAAACTTTTGCCGGTGCCAATAAGGAGTTTGGCGAACCGTTCGGGTTGGCGTTGAAAGACGATGTTCTTTATGTGTCTGATGGCGAAGCCGGAAAGATTTGGCGCGTGATGAAAGACGGGACGGCGGAAATTGTCACCGATAAACTCGACACGCCGTCATCGATTGTATTCGATAAAAACGGCGATTTGATCGTCGCCGATGCGGGAACGCACACGATTAAAAAAGTGAACGTCACCGACGGTTCTATCGCGGCAATCGCCGGAGTCGAAGGGAAGAAAGGATTTGCCGACGGCGATTCTCAATCAGCACTTTTTAATGCGCCAATTGGTGTCACTGTTTTCGGTGATAAAATCTTCGTCGCCGACACCTACAACGACAAAATCCGCATCATCGAAAACGAACGGGTTTCAACAATTGCGGGAAGTACACAAGGATTCAGCGATGGCGCGGGAGCAGCAGCGCAGTTTGACACGCCGAGCGGAATTGCCGCCGATTTGAACGGAAATTTGCTCGTTGCCGACACGAATAACCGGCGCATTCGCCGCATCGAACCGGACGGAAATGTTTCGACCGTCGCCGGAAACGGTGCGGCAGACACGATTGATGGACTTGCCGACGAAGCCGGTTTTGTCGAACCGACAGCCGTGACGATTGATAAATCCGGCGTGATGTACGTTGCGGACGGAAATTCAATTCGCGCCGTCGGTCGCCGTTTTTTTCCGCTCGTCGAAACAATTTCCGGCACATCACGCGGTTTTTCCGATGCGGATTTACTGCACTCAAGATTTAATCGTCCGGGCGGGTTAGTTACCGATGAGAGCGGAAATTTGTTCATTGCCGACGCGGAGAATCAAGTCGTCAGGGTTTTGACTGGCGCGAACGTCGGTGCAGCAATCACCGCCGCGCAGATAAAAAATCTGCGCTACACGCCCGAAGAATTTCGCACGCTGAGCGCACCGCGCTGGACTTATAATCCGCCGGATGCGCGGCGCGACATTGCCGGAACGCTCGGCGAACTTCGCGGCGAAATTAATGGCGACGACAAACCCGTCTGGTTTCACAACGGTTTGGACATCGCCGGAAGCTACGGCGAAACGGCGCGGTTGATCCGCACGGAAAAGGTTCTGCGACCAATTGCGGTGCAGAATTTCAATACCAAAAGGGAACTCGTCCGGCTGCCGTCGCTCGGCTATATTCACATTCGTTTCGGGCGCGATAAGGACGATAAATTATTCGGCGATGAACGATTTCAATTTGCGTTTGACGAGAAAAACAAGTTAAAAAATCTGCGGATTCCGCGCGGCACGAAATTTGAAACGGGCGAAGCCGTCGGAACACTCAATTCGATGAATCACGTTCATTTAATCGCCGGCAGCAGCGGCGCGGAAATGAACGCCCTCGACGCGCTGATTTTCCCGAACATTGCCGACACGATTGCGCCGACAATTGAAAACGTCGCGATGTTTGATGAAAATTGGAACGAACTTAAATCTGAAAACTCTGACAAGAGTATTAAACTCAGCGGCAAAACACGCATTGTCGCCCGTGCTTTTGACCGGATGGACGGCAACGGCGCAAACCGGAAACTCGGCGTGTACCGGCTCGGCTATCAAATTTTGCGCGAAGACAAAACGCCGCTGTCCGAAATAAACTGGACGATTTCGTTCGAGAATCTGCCCGACGGCGATGCGGTAAAACTCGTCTATGCGGCGGGAAGTCAGTCGGGCTACACGCCGCAAACCGTTTTCAATTACATTGTCACGAACCGCGTTGACGGCGATTCGGCAAACGAAGATTTTATTGACGCGGCAAATTTGGCAAGCGGAAATTACATTCTGCGAATTTTCGCGGCAGACTTTTTCGGCAATCAAGCGACGCAGGATGTGTCGGTCAGCGTCGGAAATTAAAATTAGGTTTCCTGCGTTTTCAGAGTTAAAATAAAATCTGTGAATAACATAGATTTATCAAATTCAGAGACACGCACTCTTTTAAGGGTGAAAGCGAAAGTCCGGTGATTTTGACACGAATGCGGTTTCATCGTCTTTCGCAGGCAAAAATTCTCGAATACAAAAAAAGTAAAAATTAAGCTACAATCTACCGATTACACAAAGCATCCGAAATAAAAATCTTTTTGGTTAAAAATACGACTTCAAAAATCGAACATTCAAATCTCCCGCTGGTTATCGTTAATCCGAAATCAGCGGGCGGTTCGACGCATTCGCGCTGGGCAAATAATGCCAGCGATTTGCGGGCGCATTTCGGTGCGTTCAATGTTGCCTTTACCAAAAAACAAGGCGACGGCATTGAATTGGCAAAACGCGGTGTGGAAGCGGGCAGAAAATTTATTATCGCCTGCGGCGGCGACGGGACGATTAACGAGGTCGCCAACGGGATTTTAGAAACGGGCGAAGATGTCGAATTGGGTGTTTTTCCGTCCGGCACGGGCGGCGATTTCCGGCGCACTTTGGGAGTGCCGTCGGCGGCGCGGGAGGCGGCAAAATGTTTGCGCGACGGTATGACGGAAACGATGGATGTCGGCAGAGTGACGTTTTTTAATCACGATGACGAACAGGTTTCGCGTTATTTTTTGAATGTCTCCAGCTTCGGTTTGAGCGCGTCAATTAACGAACGGGTTAAAACTACGAACTTGTTCAAATGGCTGCCGGGAAATACTTTGAGCGGCAAATCGAATTTTGCATTTTCCACTTTGCAGGAAGTTTTGGAGACGAAATTTACTACGGTGCGCGTCAAAATTGATGACAAAGAAGAACGACAATTAAACACGATAAATTTCTGCGTGGCAAACGCGCGGTTTTTCGGCGGCGGTATGAAAATCGCTCCCGCCGCAAAAATTGACGACGGCTTTTTTGATGTCATCAATATCGGCGACATCAAAACCGCCAAAATTTTGCTCAATGCTTACAAACTCTACAACGGTTCGCATTTGAATTTGGATGAAGTCAAAAGTACGCTGGCAAAAAGAATCGAAGTTTCACCGGCAGACACAAACCAGATTGTTTTTATCGAAGCCGATGGCGAACTTCCCGGCAGACTTCCCGCCGTTTACGAAGTCGTGCCGAAAGCTCTGAGAATTCGCGTTCCGAAAAATTTCCTTTGATCTAACAAAACCCGATTAGCATTTCAGATTGACGCGCTGCCGAAAGGATTTAAAAATCCGCATCTATCTGTGTTAATCTGTGATTAATCTCTGTTTCCGCGAAAAAATTTATGAACGATTCATTTATCCAACTGATTATTGATGCCGCCGAATCGCGCCGCGATAAAAAGGCAATGGAAATCGTCGGTGTCGAAGGCACGAAATACACTTTCGGCGAAATGCTCGACGCGGTGCGAAGCGTCGCTTACCGGCTCGAAAAAGAAGGCATTGCGTTCGGCGACCGCGTGGCGTTAATCGGCGAAAACCATCCGCGCTGGGCGATTGCGTATTTGGGAATCCTCTATCGCGGCGCGGTGTGCGTCCCGATTGACCCGCACGGCGAAATTCAAACGATCACGAATTTTCTTGACAATTCGGAAGCGAAAATGGCGTTTATCGGCGAAGATTTTATTGACCATTTTCACAAAGTCGAAGAAAACTCCGGCAAAAAAATCCCCGCCGTCATTTTGCAGGACATCGAATCGAAAAACGGTTTTCAGGCTTTTTCCAATTGGGCAAAAACGGAACGACCGGCGGATTTTGACAAACAGCCGCCGCCCGCGAAACCCGAAAACCTCGCCAATTTGATGTACACGTCCGGCACGACCGGCACGCCGAAAGGTGTTCCGCTGACGCACGGCAATATTTATTACGAAACGCAGGGCTGTCAGGAAGTGATGAATATCTCGGAAAACGAAGTTGTTTTGAGTGTGCTGCCGCTGTTCCACGTTTTCGCGCAGGTCATTAATTTGTGGGTTATCGCCAGTGTCGGCGCGACGGTGATCTACATTAAAGAACTTGCCCCGGCGGAAATGACCCGCGCTTTTGAGACGAAGGAAATAACCTTGCTGACCGGCGTTCCCCGCCTGTGGTATCTGTTTCACAAAAAGATTTTCGACAAAATTGCCGCCCAGCCGTTTTACGTGCGCTGGCTGTTCGGGAAAATGCTGAAATTCAATCTTTTTATGCGTAAAAACTTGAATATTAATTTCGGCAAAAAACTTTTCGGTAAAGTTCACGATGGTTTCGGCGGTAATCTCGACATCACTATTTCCGCCGGTTCGCGGTTTGACGAAAAAATCGCTGAAGATTATTACGCGCTCGGTTTTACGATTATTCAGGGCTACGGTTTAACCGAAACGTGCGGTGCGGTTTCGTCCACCCGGTTTGAAGGAAGTTCGGTCGGTTCGGTCGGCAAAGCCGTCAATTACGCCGAAATAAAACTCGGCGAACCGAACGAAGACGGCGCGGGCGAAGTTTTAATCAAGGGTAAAATGGTTTTTAGCGGATATTATCAAAATCCCGAAGCGACGCAGGGCGCATTTACGGAAGACGGATGGTTCAAATCCGGCGATTTGGGGAAATTTGATGACAACGGCGATTTATTTATCGTCGGACGCTCTAAAGATGTGATCGTTTTGCCGAACGGGAAAAATATTCATCCCGAAGATTTGGAAGTCCACTACGCGAAAACGCCGATGGTCGAAGAAATCTGTATTCTCGGCGTAAAGGATGAAAGCGCAAATCTGGCGGGCGCGGAAAAATTAATCGCTATTGCCGTGCCGGATTTCGCTTACTTAAAGCAAAATTCTATCGCCAATTCGCGCGAGGCGATTCGCCACGAACTCGATTCTTTAGGGCGTTCACTGCCCGAATATCAGCGCGTTAGAGATTATGTCGTGCGTTCCGAACCGCTGCCGCGCACGGCGACGCGCAAAATTAAACGATTTGAACTGCAAAAGGAAATCGCCGAAAACGGTTACGACAGCAAAGCGTCACCCGATAAAAAACAGCGCGTTTTCACCGCTGAAGACGAGGCTATGCTCAGTTCGAACGTTGGTAAGTCTCTTTTCAAAGCGATCAAACAGAACACGGAAAACGATGAGAAAATTCACCCGGAAATGAGTCTCGAAATTGATTTGGGGTTGGATTCGCTGTCGCGGGCGGAAGTTTTCGCCGCACTCGAACAAAATTTCAACATTGAATTCGACTCCGATAAAGCCTCCAACGCGCTGACCGTCGGCGAAGTCATCAGATTAACACAGGAATATACGGGCAGCGCGAACGCAGAAATTGTCGCTACCGATTTCAATTGGGGCGATATTGTCAGAAATGCCGGTACCAATGGAAATATTCCCGAAATTCAGGCGATTTTACACAAATCGGCGTTTTCAAATTTGGTCGTTAATATTTTTTTCAAATTCGCTAATCTCGTTTTCAAACTTTTGCTCAGTTTGGAAGTGACGGGAAGCGAAGAACTCAAAAAACTTAAACGCCCCTTTTTGATTTGTCCGAATCATCAAAGTTTTCTCGATCCGTTTGTCATCGCTTCGACTTTTGATGCGGACACTTTGAAAAATTCCTTTGCCTTCGGCGCGACCGATTTTTTCCAAAATTCGTTTATGCTCTCCCTCGCCCGGCTGCTCAATACTGTTCCGATTGATCCTGACGCGCAGTTGATGAAAGCGATGAAAGCGGGTGCGATTGGTTTGAAACACGGCAAAATTCTTATTATTTTCCCTGAAGGTGCGCGCGGCTTTGACGGAAAACTGGACACTTTTAAAAAAGGTGAAGCGATTCTGGCGACCGAACTCGATATGCCGATTGTACCCGTCGCGCTCGACGGACTTTACAAAGTTTGGGGAAGAAATTCGACGAATGTTAGTCTTGCAAAAGTCAAAGTGCGCTTTGGAACACCTTTTTACGCCAAAGAAATAGTCAGTGAAAATATGGAAGACGAGGCGAAATACGAAGCCGTCACTAAACATTTGCAAAATTCGGTCGCGGCGATGATTGAAGAAATGAGGAAATGATCGGGCAAATTTCAGATTCCAGACTTCAAATTCCAAAGCGAGAGAATTTTTGATGTGACAGGGGAGTTTTATTTAAAGCCAAAAAAAAACGACGTTTTGAAACGTCGTTTTTTGTTTTTGTTTTCTCGCGCTGTTTATTGCGGAACGAAATCGAATCCGTTCAATTCTTCGGAAACGTTTAAAACTCGCGGCATATAGCTGTATTGTTTTGAACTGACCGTAAAAATTGCAGTTTGACCCGTCGGCACACTTGAAAAAGTGTAATATCCGAAACTGTTTGTCCGGGCGGCGGTAGTTTGACCGAACGCATCGGTCAAATTAACCCGTGCATTGGCAACGCCTCTGCCTTTGAGATTTAAGACGCGCCCGCTGATTACCGTCGAAGCCGATGTCGGGACGTTATAGGTCGGTCCCGGGTTTGAAGCAAAAGTTCCCGAGCCGGCGGCTGCAAAACTGCTCAGAAAGCCTCCGGTTCCCATCGCAAACGACTGGACGACCGAGGAAAATGAAAGAGACAAATTGCGTTCGCTGCCCTGATTCGAAACAAAGTTGATGAAATCGGAGGTGTAGAGAACGTCCTGATTAGGAGTCGTGGCGGAATATCCGGCGGCATTTCCCCCGGTGTCGCCGGAAATAATCGAGTAATTGTTGTTTGACGGCGTGATGGTTATGCTCAGCAAATTGGTGCGCGACCCCAATCCGCTTCCGGCGGCGGCAGGCGCATCGCGCAAAACTTTTATCGTATAAGCTTGATCAAACGGCTGCACAGTTCTTCCGCTGTTGGTGTTGGAAGCCTGATTGCCGGTGGCAGCGGTTACGACAATATGCGCCGTTTGCGGACCCCGTAATTCCATCGGAAGATTGGCAACATTTTGGTAGATAAAAGAAATTGGCGACCCGTTGGGAATGGTTTTGAAATTGGCGGTAGTGCCATTATTGGTAAATATAAAGTCATTTGACCCGTTTAGCTCAAAGAACTGGGCAAATGTAACCGTTTGGGCGTTTAGACAAGTTGCGGAAAGCAACACGAGCAAGATAAAAAGCACAGTTTTACCTTGAGATATTTTTTTGACGATTCTGTTTTTCATAATTTTTTTTGAAGTTAAAGTTTTAACCGGAAGATTTTGGTTAAAACAAATGTATTGGATAAAACAATGTTTATCGCTACATTTGTGATTATAAGTATTTTCCAGAAAATGTAAAGAATTATCTTGGGAATCTTTGAGTTTTTTTATTGCGGAGAGATTTAGTTGAGTGTGCCGCGTAAAATATTGGGCAAGTTGATTGAGAATGTCTGCGCCTCATCAGAAAAAACTAATAGCGACTGGTATTTTACTCGAACAAAGATGTGTTCGGTTGAATGGAGTGCGTGTGTCGGAATGAATAGAAAATATGCAGACGAGGCTGTCTCCGTTCTATCCGCAAAAATATTTAGATATGGTGTTTTAAAAGTAAAAAGACGACGCAATTAAACGTCGTCTTTTTGCTTTTGATGATCTTGACGATTTATTCAGGCAGGAAGCTGAGTCCGTCGAGTTCGGAAGTAATCTTCAAAACCTTTGGTGAATAAATATATTGTTTGGACAAAACATTTATCACAACGGTTTGCCCGGTTTCAACTTCCGGGAATTTGAAATAGCCAAAACTATTGGTCAAAACAGCGTGAGCCACGCCGGAAGATTCGGTTAAAATAACCCGCGCGTTAGCAACTCCTCTGCCTCTGGCGTTGAAAACTCGTCCGCCAATCGGTGATCCGGCAGCCGTCGGTGGATTGTAAACCGGTCCCGGGTTTGATGCGAAAGTTCCCGAACCGGCGGCTCCGAAACTTCTCAAGAAACCGCCGTTGCCCATCGAATAATTCGGTTCGACCGACGAAAATGACAACGCCAGATTGCGTTCGGTAGTTGGTGCCGAAAAATCCAAGAAATCGGAAGTAAAAGTAAGAACCTGATTGGGTGTCGTAGCAGTATAAGCCGCCGCACTGCCTCCGCTGTCCCCCGTCAAATCAGCTGTCGAAGTTCCGGTTGACGAGACTACCACAGTCAGTAAATTGGTGCGCGAACCTGAACCGATTAGCAGGGAAGCCGGAGTGTCACGCAGTATTTGAATTGTAAATGTTTGATTAAATGACTGAACGGTTCGGTTGCCGTTGAACATCGCCGGAGTAGATGTTCCGGCAGATACAAAAATGTGTGCCGCCTGCGGTCCTGACAATTCACCGGGAAGTCCGGCGATGTTTTGATAAACAAAAGAAATCTCCGAACCGCCCGCAACAGTATTGAAGGTGGCACTAGACCCGTTGTTGATAAAAGCGAAATCATTTGACCCGTTTACTTCAAAAAACTGGGCAAATGTTACCGTTTGGGCGTTCAAAAATGTTGCTGAAAACAGCATCATTACAATAAGTAGGGTGGTTTTTCCTAAAAATGACGATTTTAATGAAAATTCGTTAGTCATAATTTTTCTCCTGAATCTAAATAGACTTCTGTCGCAACTTTTATGAATTGCAACAGGTCTGCATACTAAATGATATTGCAGTATAGTTGTAATTATGTTCATTTTCCACAAAATGTAAAGTATTATTTCTTCAAAGACTTAAACACCTAAAATTAATATTCCCAATTCTTCATATTTATTCCGCATTTATCGTTTTTTTATTATGTCCTTGGGATTAAAAAAAATAATTTTTTATGGATTTATAAATAATCTTTACTAGTGAAATAAAACCTGATTTAAAAGTAAAAAAGCGAAAAAAGGTTGGGAAGGTTCTCCAGTCTTTAAAAGTTTGGCTGCTACCCGATCCGGTTTTCGCTTAATTGATTAATTCAATCAGTCTAAAAAATATCAGAAGCTAAATTTAGCTGTCTGTATGGAACACTACTCATCGCTTCAAATAATTGCCGAATGAGCAATTTTTCACCCGTCCTTAAACTGAAATAAACAAACATTGCAGAGTAGGTTCGTCGGCAAATGAAAAACGCCGGATAGTTTGTTGATTGAAAGCCGTATCCGATTTTTATCTATTTTCCTGCCGAACCATCGTTATGTATTGCTGGTTAAACCCGTCAATTCTCCGTTTTTTGTTGTCATCTTTATTCTCATATAAGGTATTTCCTCAACGAAAACAGATCGTCAGCTATTGTTTTTACAAAATATTCTTCGCAAGTTTCCCCTGCAATCAAATACTTTACGGATATTCATCACTCCGTCGCTCCTCTGAAAGTGATGAACACGAAAAAGTTGTCATATTTTGTCTTTGGACGGTGTTTTCTATACAAGTGTCGTTTTAATTAAAGTTACAAAATTTCTAAAATCAAACAAAGTAAAATTCATTTAATGAACAAAATATATTTTAAACTTGCTGTCGTTCTTTGCTTTTTGATATTTACAGCAATAATTTTCGGACAGGATTCAAAATCTTTGCTCGGACAGACCGCGCCGAATCTGGCGTTTAGTAAGATTCTCAACTACAGCAAACCTTCGGCGCAATTGTCTGACTTTGAATCGAAAATAATAATTCTCGATTTCTGGGCGACATGGTGCGCTCCGTGCGTTGCGTCTTTGCCGCATCTTGAAAAGATTCAAAAGAAATACGCGGACAAAATTCAGATTGTCACCGTAACGGACGAAAGCGAGGAAAGAATCCGCCTGTTTCTCCGTAAAAAGAATTTCAAATTGCCCGTTGTCTTTGATTCGGACAAAAAACTGGCGGACGCTTTTCCGTTTAATACGCTGCCGCACACGATTATTATTGACGAACAGAACATCGTCCGCGCCGTGACCGATTCGTCGAAAATTACCGATGAACTGCTCGACAAATTACTCGCCAAACAACAAATCGCGCTCGCCGAGAAAAAAGACGATTTGAATTTCGACGCATCGCAGCCGCTTTCGGGCAGGGCGAATTTTCTTTATCAGGCGACGCTCACGCCGTATCAAAACGGCGTTCCGTCGCAGTTTAATATTTATAAGCGCGGCACGAGCGCGTATTTGAATCGCCGGATTCTCGCGGTCAACGTCGGACTCCAAGAACTCTACGAAATCGCTTACGAATTCCCGACTTTTATCCGCACAGTTATCGAAGTCAAAGACAAAGCGGCGTTCAAATGGAGCGAACAAAACGCCTTTTGCTACGACCTGATCGTGCCGGAAGAAATCGGCGGCAAGCGATTTTCGATAATGCGCCAGCAGCTCGACGCGATGTTTCCGTTTCGCGCGGTGATTGAAGAACGTGACGTTCCGGTTAAGATCGTGCGAAAAATCAGTGGCGGAAATATCAAATTAACGGCGGCGGTTGGGGGCGAAAACGTCATTAATATGAGTGGCAAAGGTCTTTCAATGAAAAATGCGCCGATCAAAAACATCGCCGACTTTTTGCAGATGATGACGAATAAAATCGTCTTAGACGAAACCGGAATCAGCGGAAATTATGATCTCGAAATCCCTTATTATTTTGAAAACCCCGCAAAAATCAACGAAGAATTAAAGAAAATCGGTCTCGAAACAATCGAGGAAACACGCCGCGTCGAAATGTTGGTGATTTACAATAAGTGATTTTTTTCTTCCAAAGTGAAAAAAAATGCCCAATAAAGTAAATCCACGACATTTTTATGGGCGAACATCACAAGCAATATTTGATAAAAGTTTGCATCTTTTACATTTGAAGTCGAATTTATGATGCAGAGGTGATTTTAATAGCCAGTTACTTCCGCATCTCGGACATTTTCTTAACAATTCGCTTTTATAGCTTTTAGAACTGCCTTTGTATAAATAATAAAATACTTTTTTCCCTGTCCCTCTTTCAATATTTCGGCACACTTTTAATCCTTGTTTTGTTAACTGGCTGTCATATTTTGAAAGTTGGTTTATGGCGAATTTTTCTCCGACAACACCATTCATTTGAAGACTATCGCAAGATTGATAATCACTCTCCCAACTTATGATGTCGTAATATTCCTCATCGGCAGTTTTCGGAATTTTGTATAAAGGTACGACACCGAAACAATCCGCACATTTTAACGGTGATTCCAAAGACACATAAGTTGTAAACAGAATATAACCTTTTGTTTTGTTACAGTTACACATCATTGCCGAATCAGGCTCTAATCCTAAAACAGTTGTTTTTGGAGTAATTTTCTTTTCTTTAATTTTTTCAAGAGTCTCGTTGACATATCTGCTATTGTATTTTTCGGAAAGCGAATCGGTATCAGGCGCGTCAACATAAACTTCGAAATCTTCATCAGTTTGTGCAATGAGAAACTGTTTCCCAAGAATTTGTCCGTTCATTCTCCATGCGCCCAAAAGCAAATTTACCAGATCGTTTACTGATTCGGCATCGTCTTGTTTTATTGTTTCAAAATTTACTTTTATTGTCTGCATATCATCTATTGTAAATCAAATTTTAGGAATTCAACTCCCAAAATGCTAAAATTACTTTCATCAAATTCTAATCAAAAGCCGAAAATTCCTTTCGGCTAAAAGCTATTTCTATTTTTACAAGGAGCAAAAACTATGGACGCAGCACAAAAATCATACGAATTACCGAAATTCAAAGAACAATACAACAATTTTATCGGCGGCGAATTCGTCGCACCGAAAAGCGGCGAATACTTTGACGTAATTTCGCCCGTGGACGGCAAAGTTTTTACCAAAGTCGCGCGTTCGACCGCCGCAGATATTGAGTTAGCCGTCGAAGCGGCGCATAAAGCCGCGCCGGAATGGAACAATTCTTCGGCGACGACGCGGAGTAATCTTTTGTGGAAAATTGCCGACAAAATTGAAGAAAATTTAGAAATATTGGCGCGGTGCGAAACTTGGGACAACGGCAAACCGATTCGGGAAACGCTTGCCGCAGATTTGCCGCTGGCGGTTGACCATTTTCGTTATTTCGCGGGCGTGATTCGGGCGGAAGAAGGCGGCGCGACGGAGCTTGACGCGAACACGGTTTCTCTGAATATCAAAGAACCTTTAGGCGTGGTCGCGCAGATTATCCCTTGGAATTTTCCGATCTTGATGGCGACTTGGAAAATGGCTCCGGCGTTGGCGGCGGGAAACTGCACGATTGTCAAACCGGCGGAACAAACGCCCGCGAGCATTATGGTTTTGATGGAATTAATCAAAGATATTTTGCCGCCGGGAGTTTTGAACGTCGTCAACGGTTTCGGTCCCGAAGCCGGCAAACCTCTGGCGACAAATGAACGAATTGCCAAAGTCGCGTTCACCGGCGAGACGACGACCGGACGGCTTATTATGCAATATGCGTCGCAAAATCTGATTCCCGTGACGTTGGAATTAGGCGGCAAATCGCCGAATATTTTCTTTGAAAGCGTGATGGACGCGGACGACGAATTTTTCGACAAATGTCTCGAAGGCGCGGCACTTTTCGCGCTCAATCAAGGCGAAGTCTGTACTTGTCCATCCAGAATTTTAGTGCAGGAATCAATCGCCGACAAATTCATTGCGCGCATCGTCGAACGCACGAAAAATATCAAAATGGGACATCCGCTCGACCCCGAAACGATGATCGGCGCACAGGCGAGCAAAGATCAATACGAGAAAATCTTAAACTACATTCAGATCGGCAGAGACGAAGGTGCAAAAGTTTTGTGCGGAGGCGAAATGCAGAAAAACGAAGGCATTGAAGACGGTTTTTACGTCCAGCCGACGCTCATCAAAGGTCATAACAAAATGCGCGTTTTCCAGGAAGAAATCTTCGGTCCGGTCGCCTCGGTGACGACTTTCAAAGACGAAGCCGAAGCCATCACCATCGCCAACGACACGCTTTACGGCTTAGGCGCGGGCGTTTGGACACGCGACGCGCACCAGCTTTACCAAGTCCCGCGAGCTATCAAAGCCGGACGAGTTTGGGTCAATTGCTATCACAATTACCCGGCACACGCCCCGTTCGGCGGCTACAAAAAATCCGGCTTCGGACGCGAAAACCACAAAATGATGCTCGATCATTATCGCAACAACAAAAATATGTTGATTTCGTATGATAAGAAGGCGATGGGATTCTTTTAAAGTAGAAAAGGTTAAATGTGAAAAGATGAAAAAGTTTGATTGAGTAAAATCAACTTGCTTTTTCACTCTTTCAAATAAATAAAAATGAAAAACATTGTGAAAGTAAAAGTAACCGACGAAGCGAAAAAGTGATTAGTGAACTTCTCTGAATCTTTACTCGTAGTTCATTGAAAAGGAGAAATTTTATGCACTGTCCACGATGCGGTCATCGGCAAAATTCGGATGCAATTCGCTTTTGCACGAAATGCGGCTTGAAAATCGGCGATGTCAAAGAATTGCTCGCTCCGGAACTTAGTCAAACAAAGTCGAAAAGAAAAAGCGAAATACGCAGAGCCACCCGGCAAGGTATGATAATGATTTTTTCCGGCTTTGCCGTAATCTTGATTTTGGCGATGCTGCGCGATTTTATTACCGTTCCGAAATCTTTATTCGCCCTCACCGTGCTGATTTTTATGATCGGCGGCGCGATCAGAAAGTCTTTTCCATTTCTTTTCAGCAGGAATAATTTGACGGAAAGCGCAGATAAATCGTCCACAGGCAATTTGGAAACAAGTAAATTGTCGGGCGCGCAATTTTCCGGCAAAACTTTACCCGAAGCCGAATATCGCCCGCCTTTAGATTTGGGGAAACAAAATTTTGACACAAGCGAATTAGTATTGCCTTCGAGTGTCACGGAAAACACCACTAAGCTGCTCAAAAAACATTTAGAGCAAGAATAAATTCTGCGTAAAAATCGGATTTCGGGCGTGAAAACCACAAGATAATACTCAACCATTACCACAACAACAAAAATATATTGATTTTGTATTATAAAAAGGCGACGGGGGTTTTCTAGAAAATAATTAACCGCAGATGAATACGGATAAACGCAGATTTTCGGGTTTGCGTTCATTCTTTAATTTTGGCTTTGTCACCGGCGTTGAAACGACCCGATTTATTCAAAATGAGTCAATAAAAGTGCGTGGTTTTGTTGCACGTCCCGCTGAAAATAATCAAACATAATTCGGGAAAGCACGACACTAAAATAGCAGATTTTTGAATAAAATTGATTTTGGCGGGAACGAAAATTGCTCTTTACAAATTTACTTTACTAATCCAGACTTATCAAAAAAGGTCTTTCGGCGAAGCGAATTAAAAATATGGAAATTTTTGGAATCCGTTTTATCGGTATTAATGCGGAAAACGGGCAGAAATTATTTTTGACTGTTTTATTTATCATCGGCATTTTGCTGTTCGGGATCGCTTTGCGGGCGTTGGTCGGCTTGATTCTGAGCGGCGAACGGTTTGAGCGCACTCGTTTTTGGACGAAACAGGGCATCAGCGTTTTCACCGCGATCCTGATGATTATCATCGTCGCTTCGATCTGGTTCAGCGACCCGACGCGACTGGCGACCGCCGCCGGGTTAGTCACCGCCGGACTTGCTTTCGCGCTGCAAAAGGTTATCTCGTCAATCGCCGGTTACATTGTCATTTTGCGCGGCAGAAATTTCACCGTCGGCGACCGGATTTCGATGGGCGGTGTGCGCGGCGATGTCATCGGACTCGGTTTCATCCAGACGACGATTATGGAAATGGGACAGCCGCCCGCCGTCCAAACGGCTGACCCGGCAGTGTGGGTCAAAAGCCGCCAGTTTACCGGAAGAATTGTCACCGTCGCCAATAACAAAATCTTCGACGAGCCGGTTTTTAACTACACACGCGATTTTCCGTTTATCTGGGAGGAAATTTCAATTCCGATCACTTATGAAGCCGACCGCCAAAAAACCGAGGAAATAATGCTCGCAGCGACGAAAAGATATATTTTGGATATTTCGCAAATGAGTCAGGAAGCCGTCAAAAAATTAGAAGATGACTACTTCGTTAATGTTCAGGATTTCGAACCGAAAGTTTATTACCGCATTACGGATAACTGGCTCGAACTGACCGTGCGGTTTATCGTCGGCGAACATAATGTGCGCGGCGTTAAAAACAACATCAGCCGCGATATGCTGCAAGGATTTGACGAAAACGGCATCGGCATCGCATCGGCGACTTATGATATTGTTGGTTTCCCGCCGCTTCGCATCGAAAATACGCCGGGTGACGGAACAGCAAAAAAAACGCAAAACTAAAGTGAATTTTGACCGTGAAATTATCAGCATTTCGCCTGTGCAGGTGATTGACGTTACGCGGGAAAAATATGTCTCCACAGTCAGCATAAAATCCTAACTCGAAGTCTGCGAATCGGGCTAATCGGTGATGCCTGAAACTCTAAAATCGTTTTGACGAGTTTGGCTGAAATCAAATAAATAAAAAAATGGTTGACAATAATCTGTTAAAGTTTTACCTTAACTTTCAAGGTCTAAATCTACTCGGAAAAGCCATAAAACAAATTAGTGAGAGTAAACACAACTATTCCTGTCAAGACGGACGGCGAAACGGCGACCGTCTTTGCCGGTGATTATTTAAACAAGTTGAGCGGCGAGGCGGTCGAACGTGAATGCCGGCGGCAGATCGAGGCGGGCTGCAAAACAATTGTCGTCAACTTTGCCGAAACGGAAATCGTCAACAGTATTGGCATTTCAATTTTATTGGGTGTGATTGACGCGGCTGCCGACGCGGGCGCAAATATCGTTTTTTCCGATGTAAATGATGATACGATTGAGCTTTTTCAAATGCTCGGCGTGACAAATCACGTTTTGATCGAGGGTTAAAGGTAAAATAAATTTCTTTGCTTTCCGGTTCTTTCCGAATTCGACTCTACCGACTTTAAAAGATGGAAAATCAACAAAAACTAATCCACACGTTCGGTGCGTTGGCGGAACTCGGCAGCGAAATCGCCCATAAACAAAATTTTCAAGAGATGATTCGCACATCGCTTCATCTGCTGCTCGGTTCGCTGGCGATTATGCGCGGCGGTGTGGCACGTTATTCGCGGTTCGGACACGAACTGAATATGCTCGTCGTGCGCGGACTCGGCGACGATTTTCCGCTTAGTTTGTCGCTGTGTTACGAAGATGAGCGACAGTTTTTAACTAATGGTTTGAATGTTATCGAGGTTAGTCAGGCAAAGGCACTGCCGTTTTTTCAGGTGTATGACCGCAGCTTTGAAAAAAAGCACGTCGAACTGTTTATTCCGCTGGTCATTCGCGGCGAAATCGTCGGTGTCATAATGTTGGGCGAAAAAGCCAACGGCGAGCCTTATAATTCCTACGATAAAGAGGTCATCTGCGCGATGGCGCGGCACATTGGGGTCGGCATCGCGCAACGCAATCTGATGGCGGAACTCGAACGCCGCGACGAACAAAACCGCGAATTGTTCGACAATCTGCGAATGACCTACAAAGATACGGTCAAAGCGTTTGCGACCGCAATTGACTGCAAAGACAAATATACTGAAGGGCATTCGGTCCGCGTCGGCAGATATACGGAAATCATCGCAGCGGAACTCGGTTGGAATACCGAACAGACGGAAGGCGCGGCGGTCGCCGGGTATCTGCACGATGTCGGAAAACTGACGGTGGAAAGTAAAATAATTAACGCGCCGTATCGCATCAACGCTAAAGAATCAGCCGAACTGAACAAACATCCGGCGGTCGGCTATGAAATTCTGCTCCCGATTCACCATCCATATACGGACGTGCCGCTAGCGGCAAAATATCACCACGAAAGACTGGACGGGCGCGGCTACCCGGACGGGTTGTCAGATCGGGAAATTCCGTATATCGCTAAAATAGTCAACTTAGCCGATTCGTTTGACGCGATGACGACTGACCGACCATATAAACGCCGCCGACCGGCGAACGAAGTGATTGAAGATTTACAGCGCAACGCGGGCAAACAATTTGCTCCCGAATTAGTCACGGCGTTTTGTCAGGCGATGTTAAAGGAAGTGACGGGTGAAACAAAACAGCGCAAGTTTCGCCGTTCGCTCGGCAAAGAGTATATGGAAGCCGAAGGCATCGTGCCGCTGCTGCAAAACGCGATGAACGGCATTTCGCCGACTTCTTCTTTGACGCTGGTTAGTTTGGATTAACCGAATTTAGCTGACGCGGAGCGAAATCAAATTTCCACATTCAGTTTCTCCGCAGACAACTTTTACAATTTTGCCGAATGTTTGCTGATTCAGGTAAATATTCAAGCTGTTTAAAATTTCCAAAGCCAATGTTCTGACAGCAGGACATTGGCTTTGGTATGTCTGAAATTCGATGAGAACGTATGTGAACTAACGATTTGATCTCGTTTCTTCCTTTTTAGCGTTGGCTTTCGCGCCTCTCAAAGCGAGTTGTTTGGCTTCAGGGAGCAGTTCGATAGCTTTTTGCAACTGGGTGTCGTAATCATTAAAAACGCGGAACGAGGTCGTCGAACCGTAAGCGGCGGTAACGATTTCGGTTCGCAGCGTTCGTTCGACAAATTCGCGTTCGCGGTCAACCAGTGCGGGCGCAAGATCGTATTTCGCCGCCGCGAAAGTTTTAAAGTTTTGATACAGCTTTTCGGTGATCGGAAAGTCGGTGCGCTTCAAATCGTAATCGAACGAAATCGGGCGGTCAACTTTATAATCGGCGAAAGCGTTATTTTTCCCGTAAGTCAAATCAAGCACGAAAGCAAAGATCGGGTCAAGCATTTTCGCCTGTGAATTGGCTTTTTCTCTGGAAATGGTCTGCGGTTTCAATGCCTCGTCGGGGTTGATGCCGCCGCCGCTGTACACCAATCTGCCGGAATCCGTGCGGCTTTCCGCGCCGGACGGTTTCGGCGGTGTTGCATCTTCTTTTAACGTGCCGCCTTTGGTGTAATAATCATACAAATTGCCGTTTGAATAATCGCGCTGAATTAGCCGTCCGGCGGGTGTTTCGTATTTGGCAATTGTCAGCAGAAGCATCGAACCGTAATCTAAAACGAACGGATTCTGCACAAGACCTTTGCCGAATGTGTTTTCACCGACGATCAAAGCACGGTCGTGGTCTTGCAATGCACCGGCGAGAATTTCGGAAGCCGACGCGGTGTTGCGGTTGACAAGAACAACCAGCGGAGTTTCGTCCGGATTTTTGTTGTCGGCGCGATACGGCGGAGCGTTTGCTCCGTCAACTCTGCCTTTCTGCGTGAAAATCGTTTGTCCGGCGGCGAGAAAAGTATTTGCCACGCGGTATGACTGACTGACCAGCCCGCCGCCGTTATTTCGCAAATCAAGAACCAACTGCTGCATTCCCTGTGCCTTCAAATCGTTCATCGCCTGAATAAATTCGGTGTATGTGGTTTGATTAAACCCGCCGGTCATCGCCATATATCCGACTCCGGGACGAATCATATACGCTTCGGCAATCGAAGGCTGCGACACGGCATCGCGCACGATGTCAACTTCTTCGCGTTTGCCCGTGCCGTACCTTTCGACGACGAGTTTGGCGGTCGTGCCGCGCGGTCCGCGCAGAAAATTGCGAACGTCAACAAAAGATTTTCCGAGCATTGAGGTGCCGTTGACTTCGGCAATTTTGTCGCCGTAACGAAGTCCGGCGCGATTGGCGGGCGCACCGTCAAATGTCGCTTTGATATACGTCGCAATCACCTTATCGTTTTTATCGCTCAAATCGCCGATGGTCGCGCCGATGCCAAAATATTGCGAACTCTGATCGGTGCGAAACTGTTCAAACTCTTTCGCATCAAAATAATTTGAATGCGGATCGAGCGTGTGCAGCATATTGTCAATCGTCGTTTTGAACAGATCGTTGTAATTTAGTTTTTTCCCGCCGACATAATTGTCTTCAATCATCGTCAACGCTTCGGCAACATCTTTTTCGATGTTTTCCGTCGTCACCGGTTTGGCAGCTTTGGTGGTTTTGATTTCGGTCGGTGTTTTCGGGATTGTTTTGGAAGCGGTTTCATTTTGGGCAAAAACGCCGAAAGCAAGTAGAATGGTTAAGAGCAGACTACCGAAGAAGGTTGTGCGTATTTTCACTTTAAAAATCTCCTGAATTTATTACTGCAAGATACAGATTTGCGAAAAAATGATAACATTTCTTTGAAGTCAAAGCGATTAAATTAGTTGCACGATACAGAGAAAAGAAACTTCTTAAAATCCAAACTTTTTAATATCAATATGAATAAAATAATTTTATGTATAATTTTTTTGTTAATTTCAAGCGGGTCAATATTTGCACAAGAACAAAATCAAACAGAAGAAAAACACACCACAACTCCGATAAAAATTTTATACAAACCTAATGCTGTATATCCAAAAGAAGCAAGGAAGAAGTTAATTGAAGGAGAAGTAAGATTAAGAGTGACTTTTCAGGGTGATAAAGAAATTGGTGAAATCACCGATATAACTGAAGAAAATAAACAAAATTTGGAAAAATACGGTTTCATTAAATCAGCATTTGATGTTGCAAAACAAATCAAATTTGTTCCGGCAACGGAAGACGGCGTGCCGGTCACTGTCAAGAAAATCGTCATATATGTCTTTAATTTATTTTAATTATTAGTTGGAGCGTGTGCATACTTCAAATCCAGAAAAAGCGCGCTCCAGTCATTCGAATTACGTACAGGCTTCGATAAAATGATTCATCTTTAAAACTGAAAATTTACAGACGCAGTTTTCGCGCCGGAGTTGTCTTTGAGAAGTTCAAAACGTCTGCGTCAGCAGATAGAAAAATTATAAACCCTGAAAATGTCTCATTTGTTGGAAGTAAACAATTTACAAACGCAGTTTCCGACCCGCGCCGGAATTGTCAAAGCCGTCAATGATGTTAGTTTTCACATTGACGAGGGCGAATTGCTCGGACTCGTCGGCGAATCGGGGTGCGGCAAATCAATAACCGCGCTGTCCATAATGCGGCTGATTTCACCGCCGGGGAAAATTGTCGGCGGTACGGTGTTGTTCAAAGACGAAAATATTCTGCAATATTCCGACGAGAAAATGCGCGGGATTCGCGGCAACGATGTGGCGATGATTTTTCAAGACCCGATGACTTCTTTGAATCCGGTTTACACGGTCGGCGAACAGATCGCCGAAGCGTTGCGGCTGCATCGTAATTTGAACAAAAAAGACGCGCTTGACGCGGCAATTGAAGCGATGAAGGAAGTGGCGATGCCCGCGCCTGAACGCCGCATTAAAGATTATCCGCACCAATTGAGCGGCGGAATGCGGCAGCGCGTGATGATTGCGATGGCTCTCGCCTGTAACCCCGAACTGCTCATCGCCGACGAACCGACGACGGCTTTAGATGTGACGATTCAGGCGCAGATTCTCGAACTGCTTGACGAATTGCGGACGACGCGCAAACTCGCCGTGCTTTTAATCACGCACGATTTGGGCGTGGTCGCCGAAGTCGCCGACCGCGTGTGCGTGATGTACACGGGAAAAATTGTCGAACAGTCGCCGGTTGACGACATTTTTGAAAAACCGAAACATCCATATACGCAGGGACTTCTGCGCTCCGTTCCAAAACTGCGCGGCAAAGGCGAAGCAAAAACGACGCGGCTTTCAACAATTGACGGAACCGTGCCGAGTCCGACCAATCTGCCCGACGGCTGTCATTTTGCGCCGCGCTGCGAATTTCGGATGGAAGGAATCTGCACGCACGGCGACATTCCGCTTTACGATTTAGCGAACGATGTCAAAGTGCGCTGTGTTTTATACGATGAAAAACGAAAATTTGAAATTGCGCGGTACAAAACTTTATCTGCTGTATCCGACTGAAAAAAATTTGTTCGAGCTGACGACTCTAAATCTGGCGAGCGTAAAACTCCATCGCGGTTTGGTCAGACCGCCGACCGACGAGAAAACTTTCACCGATTATCTGAAACGCAATGACGACGAAGCGAACGAGAGTTTTTTTATTTGTGAAATGATGAGCGGGAAAATCGCCGGCGCGATCAATCTTTCGCAAATCTTTCGCCGCACGTTTCAAAATTGTTATCTCGGTTATTACATCGGCGCGAAGTTCGCGGGCAGCGGTTTGATGACGGAAGCGGTCGGCTTGATTATCAAATATGCTTTTGTAAATTTGAAAATGCATCGCGTCGAAGCCAATGTTCAGCCGCACAATCCGGCTTCAATCGCGGTTTTGCGGAAAAATAATTTTACAAAAGAAGGCTTTTCCCGTAAATATCTGAAAATCGGCGAAAGTTGGCGCGACCACGAAAGATGAGCGATAATCTGCGGAAGATTGGAAGGAGGAAAAATGAATCAGGCAACAGCGGAAACGTTAATGTCGGAACAGGAATATTTAGCGTTTGAAGAGAAATCTAAAATCAGACACGAATTTATGGACGGCGAGATTTTCGTTATGGCTGGCGGAACACGATTTCACAGTTTGACTATCGGAAATATTGCACGTCATCTCGGTAATCAGCTTGAAAATGAACCGTGTGAAGTTCATACCAGCGACTTGCGAGTCAAAACGAAAGTGGCAAATTACGTTTATCCTGATGTGGTTGTCGTCTGTCATCCGAAATTTGTTCCCAATATTTTCGATACGCTCGAGAATCCGCAAGTGGTATTTGAAGTTCTGTCCAAATCAACAAAATATCGAGATAGAACAGACAAACGTATTGATTATTTTGATCTTGAAAGTGTAACGGATTATGTGATTGTCCATCAGATTGAAATGTTAGTCGAACACTATGAACGTGTTTCTCAAAGCGAATGGACTTTGCGAATTTACGATCAGTCGAAACATTTAATCGAATTAAATTCGATTAAATGCCGGATTGAACTTGAAAAAATTTACCAAAATATCGAATTTCCGTCTAAACCCAAACTGAAACTCGTAACGTAGAAAAAATAAATGGAAACAAGTGCAGTTAAGACCGAAAAAGAAAAACTGGTCGAAGTCAGAAATCTAGTCAAACATTTCCCGCTCGAAAACAGCGACGACGTTGTTCGCGCCGTTGACGGCATTTCGTTCGACATTTTCGCGGGCGAAACGCTCGGTTTAGTCGGCGAGTCAGGCTGCGGCAAATCAACCGTCGGGCGGTGTTTGATTCGTCTTTACGAACCGACAAGCGGTGAAATTTTCTTTGAAAATCGAAATATCGTCGGGCTGCCGAACCGCGAAATGCGCGAAATGCGGCGCGAAATGCAGATTATTTTTCAAGACCCGTACGCCTCGCTCAATCCGCGTCTAAGCATTTATTCGATTGTCTCCGAACCGCTTGTAATTCACGGCATCGGCGATAAAACCGAACGGCGTGACCGTGTGGCGGATTTGCTCAAAAAAGTCGGCTTGGACGCGAATTATATGTTTCGCTACCCGCACGAATTTTCCGGCGGGCAGCGGCAGCGCATCGGAATTGCACGAGCTTTGGCATTAAATCCGAAATTGATTATCGCCGACGAGCCGGTTTCCGCGCTCGACGTTTCGGTGCAGGCGCAGGTTGTCAATCTTTTGCAGGATTTACAAAATGAATTCGGGCTGACGTATCTGTTTATTTCACACGGTTTGGCGGTCGTCGAACATATTTCGCAACGCGTCGCCGTGATGTATCTCGGAAAAATCGTCGAGATTGCCGACGGGCGCGAGCTTTACGATAATCCGCTGCATCCATACACCAAAGCACTTTTATCGGCGATCCCGATTCCTGATCCCAAGAAAAAGCGCGAGCGCATCGTGTTGCAGGGCGACGTGCCGACCCCGATCAATCCGCCGTCGGGCTGTCGTTTTCGCACACGATGTCCGTTTGCGATTGAAGATTGTGCGCGAATCGTGCCGGAACTGCGCGAAATTGAAAAAGGACATTTTGCGGCGTGTATTCGGGTTGAAGGTTATGAAGACGCGCCGATTTTTGAAACGTAAATTGTAAATATCTCGTAAGTAAAAACAAATAACCAAAAAGTTTGTGTTTTTCCGTTAGTGCTTTGTTGTTTTGGCAGAAATCACAAACGCACATCCGAAATCAAAAAGGAGAGAAATAAAATGAACGAAGATAAAGAAAATTTAGACGAACGAAACGAACTTGAATGGCAAGCACCGCCGCTGCCCGAAGAAATCGCACACGACGCGGACGAACCGGCGCAGATGTCGGAAGTCGGAACGCTGGCGAGCATATTTTTTGAACCCGGTAGAACCTTTGAAGATTTGCGGCGTAAACCGCGATTCGTGATGGCGGCTCTGCTCTCGATTCTGATAATTGCACTTTTTCAAGTTACTTTTATCCAAAAATTGGGGTTTGAAAAAATCGTTAGGGAACGACTGGAATCTAATTCGCGCGTTCAGCAAATGCCCGAAGACCAGAAACAGGTATTGATCGCGCAACAGTCAGGCAGTATTGCCAAAACGATAAGTTATGCCGCTACACCGTTTGTCATTCTGATTTCCTTTCTGATCGGCGGGCTGATTTACTGGCTGGGGGCGAATGCGATGGGCGGTTCGGCGAAATTTTCGCAGGGTTTGGCGGTCTGGGTGTATGCCGGTTTTCCACCGATTCTAATTTCGATGCTGGCTAATTTCCTGATTTTATTTCTCAAGTCCCCTGACGAAATTGATATTGCGTCGAGCCAAGGCGGTTTGATTCACGCCAATCCATCATTTTTTCTTGATAAAGGTTCGCCGGTTCTATCGGCAGTAATAGCAACATTTGATCTTTTCTCGCTTTGGGGTTGGATTTTGGCGGCTATCGGCTTAAAGATTGTCGGGAAAATTTCATCCGGCGCGGCGTGGGCGATTGTTTTAATTGTCGCGCTCATTGGAGTCGCTTTCAGAGTCGTCGCCGCTTTATTGTTTTGACGCTCAATGATTGAACAACGGGTGAAAAATAAGTTGTAATGTTCCGAAAAGGAGAAGAGCGGGTGCGAAGATAACCCTTCCCAACCTGAAATTGGCTGTTAATAATCTGATTATCACTAAAAACAGAAGCCGCTACCCCTGGTAGTGGCTCAACTTAACTCGCCAAAAAGTTGCGGTTTTTGCTCAAATCCGCATTCAAAGCTTCCGTATTTTCGTTCATCAATTATTTTCTTCTCGAATTGTTCGTGTATTTCCGAGGTTAAAATAATTTAAAAAGCTTTTCTAACAATAGCTGTGCCGGTGAAAGTGCGATTCGGTAATTTCTATTCGTAACGCAGCGATTCAATCGGGTCGAGCCGCGCGGCTTTCCAGGCGGGGAAAAGACCGAAAACGATGCCGATGCCGACGCTGGCGAAAAATCCCAAAAGCGGCGCCCAGAGTGGAACATAGGACGGGAAAACGAGCGCGATCAAAAAAGACAATCCCCATCCGATTGCCAAGCCGATCAGACCGCCGATGCCGGTCAATGTCGCAGCTTCAATCAAAAACTGTAGTAAAATATCGCTCTGTTTCGCGCCGATGGCTTTGCGGATGCCGATTTCGCGTGTTCGTTCGGTGACGGACACGAGCATAATATTCATCACGCCGATGCCGCCGATCATCAAGCCGATTGATGAAATAACGATCATCGCCATAAAAACTCCGGCGGTAATTGATTGAAAAGTTTCAATGATGCTGGCGGCGGTTTCCATTCCGAAATTGTTCGGTTCGCCGAACGGAACACGGCGGCGAATTCTCATCAAATCCTGAACTTGATCTTTTGCTTCGTCCAGTCTTCCTTCTTTGGCAACCGCTAAAATCTGCAAGTCTTCGGAGTAAGGTTTCAGCCGCAGAGCCGCGCCCATCGGCATATACATTACATTGCTCTGGTCGTTGCCGCCGCCGCCGCCGCCAAAAAGCTGTTCTTTTTTCTCGATAATTCCGATCACTCGAAATTCGCGTCCGCCGATTTCAATTTTTTCTCCAAGCGGATTAACATACGGGAAATAACTGTCCACGACCGCCTGACCGATGACGGCGACATCTTCTTTAGTATCACTCTCGCTTTCCGTGAACCAGCGTCCCTGCATTAAAACTTCGATGGTTGTTTTTTCAATGTCGGGAGTTGTGCCTTTGAGTTGAACGGAAGAAGATGTTTTACCGTTTTTGCCCGTGACGAGAATCTTAGAACCCCAGCGATTGCTTGAAACGTCGAGCAGCGGAACGGCGGTTTCGATTGTCGGAAGTGCTTTTAATGCTTCGGCATCTTCGGTGGTTAATGCTTTTCGCATTCTTTGTTCGCGGGAACGTCTGCCGATTTGGATGCCGGCATCATATTTGTTCAAAAAAATCGAAGTCGTCCCGAACGACTCGACCTGTTTTTCAACACCGACATTGATTCCGCTGATAATTGACGAAATCAACATCACGGTCATCACGCCGATAATGACACCAAAGACAGTCAAAAATGAACGCAGCTTATTGCTCCTCAAAGTTGCCATTGCCATTTTGAAATTTTCGATAAGACTGTTGACGGTGATGTTCATAATTTGTTGTCGGTTGTCATTTGTCGGTTGTTACAAGTCATTAGTTTCTATCCGATAACCTCGGACAGCCGACAAGTAAATTTAATCTGCTCTCAACGCCTCAATCGGATCGAGCCGCGCGGCTTTCCACGCCGGGAAAAGCCCGGCGAGAATGCCAACACCCGCCGAAACGCTGATTGCCAGAACCGCCGCCCACCACGGAATTTTTGTTTGAATTACATAAGCCGTAATGATGTATCCGATCAATTCGGCGAGAATCAGACCGATTATTCCGCCGATTGCCGAAAGCGTCGCTGCTTCTAATAAAAATTGCTTGAGGATGTCCGACTGTCGTGCGCCCAGACTTTTTCTGATGCCGATTTCCTTGGTTCTTTCGGTGACGGCGACCAACATAATGTTCATAATGACAATCGCGCCGACTAATAATGCAATGCCCGGAACGGCGATAATCACGATAAAAACCGGACCGAGAATACTGTCGCGCAATTTTGTAATGGCATCGGGTGTGGATACGCTGAAATTATCTTTGTCGCCGAACGGAATACCGCGCTTGATTCGCATTAAAGTTCGGGCTTGTTCAACCGCGTCGTCAAAAGTTTGATCGCTGTATGAAGTTCCTTCAAAATACAGACCGCGACTGCCGGTTAAAGTTCCGAAGTTCGAAGCGTATGTTTTAAGCGGAACGTGAATATAATTGTCCTGCGGCATACCGAAAAGCGTCCCTTTGGCAACCGCCACGCCGACGACTCGATAGGGAAGTCCGCGAATGCTGATTTCTTCGCCGACGGCTGAAGAGCGCGGAAATAATTTATTGGCAATGTCTGTTCCGACGAAGGCGACTCTCGACGCATTGTTATTTTCAGCGTTGACAAAGTAACGTCCTTCTTCGATGTCAATCTTGTCAATCTCGGCGACAATCGGTTCAATACCTTCGACACTTACGTCTTCAAGAATTTCAGTTCCGCGTTTGACCGGTGCGCCGTTTCCGCGAGCTTTGGCACCGATTTGTTTGATCAAATCGCCGCGTTCACGAATAAAATCCAGTTCTTCTAAAGTCAATTCTTTATTTCTGCGCTGGGCTTCGGCGAGCGTGTCATTATCCTTGAAATCATCAAAACCGAATCGCTGGACGGAAAAAGCATTTGAACCGACACCGGCGATTTTTTCATCAACATAAGAATTAAAACCCTGCAAAATTGATAAGACGACCATAAATGCCGTCACGCCGATAATCATTCCCAAAAGCGTTAGAAACGACCGCAGTTTATGTCCCCAAATCGCGGCGAGCGCAAGTTTTAATGTTTCTAAAAAATTCATTTTCTACAATTGTCGAAACTTCCTTATCAATTAGATTATGCTGATTGGTTTACGTTGTCGAGAAAATAAAGTTTTATTTTTAAATACAGAAGTCCGCACGAAGTAAAGGCGCAGGTGAATATGATTATGCTCTTACTTCGTGCGGACTTCTGTATTTTAAGGAATCTGCGCTGGATTTTGCTACTTGATTTTCTTGTCGGATTCAATCTCGCCATCCCGAATCGTGATGATCCGGTGAGCGCGTTCGGCAATATCGGGTTCGTGGGTAACGAGAATAATCGTGTTACCGTCGGCGTGCAGTTTCTCAAACAGAGCCATAATTTCGTAGCTCGTTTTTGTGTCGAGTGCGCCGGTCGGTTCGTCGGCGAGCAGAATTGACGGGTCGTTGACCAATGCCCGCGCAATTGCCACGCGCTGCCGCTGACCGCCGGAAAGTTCGTTCGGGCGGTGATAAATGCGGTCGCCGAGTTCGACGGAAGCGAGCGTTGCTTCGGCGCGGTCGTGCCGTGCGCTCGCGCCCATTCCGGCGTAAATCAACGGTAGTTCCACATTGTGCAACGCAGTCGCCCGCGATAATAAATTAAAAGTTTGAAAGACAAAGCCGATTTCTTTGTTGCGAATCGAAGCGAGTTCGTCGTCGGTCATCGTCGAAACGAGATGACCGTTGATCCAGTATTGCCCCTTTGTCGGCGAGTCGAGACAGCCGATCAAGTTCATCAAGGTTGATTTGCCTGAACCGGAAGGTCCGATAATGGCGAGATATTCCCCCTTCTGCACTTCAAACGTCACGCCTTGCAGCGCGTGAAGCTCCTGCGTTCCCATCGTGTAAGTTTTCCAGATGTTCCGCATCGAAATCAATGCGTCGGGCGCGGGGTTCGCCGGATTTTTGCCGTTCGCGGCTTGATTTAGCTGTTCTTTTGCCATCTCTTTTTTAAATCGTTTGACCTTATGACTTTGCCTCGTCTTTCTTAACCTGTCTTTTGACGACCGTGCCTTCTTTCAACGTATTTAGAATGCGGCTCGGACCGGTGATAACTTCCTGACCTTCGGATAATCCGGTCGTAATTTGAATGTCCGATTCGCCGGTAATTCCGGTTTCGACTTCGACGAATTTGGTTTTACCGCCGTCTAAAACATACACGCCTTTAATAGTTTTCGGTTTGTCGGACGGAATCGGCGCGGAATCGCCGGCAATGGTTGGCGCGGGCGACGCGTCCGGTTTCTTTTCGACGACGGCTTGCAGCGGGACGGCGATCACGTTCTGCACGGTTTTTGTTGTAATAACGGAAGTCGCGCTCATTCCGGGACGAAGGCTGTCACGAACTTCTTCGGTCATATTTTTCAGTTCGATAACGACGCGAAATTCTTTGGCTTCCTGCACATTAATATTGGTTGAAAGTCCGCCCGAAGTTTGTGATTTGCCAAGCGCAAGCGGCGTTTTTTGTGTAACTTCACCGTCAATTTCTTTGTCGCCCAATGCGTCAACTTTAACTTTTACCGATTGTCCGACCTCGATTTTGTCAATTTCGGTTTCATCAACTTTGACTTCGACATTAACCGCCGACATATCGGCAATCGTCAAAAGTGCCGTTGTTGACAGACCGGCGACGGCGAATGTTCCGACTTTTGAAGGAATTTCGGCGATGATGCCGCTGATCGGCGCAACCTGCAAAGTTTTATCACGCTGACTTTTCGAACCGCGCAAAACGGCGGCTTGCTGATTAGCGCGGCTGACGCTGGCTTCGGCTGATAAATTTGCCGTTGAAACACCGCGCCGTGCGTCGCGCACGGAAACTTCCTGCTGTTTGGCTCGCGCCCGTGCTTCGTTGACGCGGGCATTCGCTTCATTGACGCGGGAGTTTGCTTCATTAACCGCCAGACTTTGAACCTTTAATCGCGCCTGCGAATTTCTGAGTGCGACCTGCGCCGTTGCCACACGGTCTTTGGCGGCATCAAAATTGGAACGCGATTCGACACCTGATTCAACTAATTCCTCCGTGCGTTTTAATTCACGATTTGCCGTATTCAAATCAACCTGTGATTTGTCAACATCCGTCTGCGAAGCAACCACTTGCTGACGGGCTGAAGCAACCTGTTCTTTGGCGGAAGCGACCGACTGCAATGCCGTATCAACCGCTGCTTGCGACGCATTTAAACCCTGCTGCGTCTGCGAAAGTTGATTTTGCGCGGCGGCAATCTGCGACTGCGTAACCTGCGATTCGGTCTGCGCGGCTTGCAAAGATGCGACTTGTGCGTCGGTGCTTGATTGAAATTGCGTCGGGTCGAGTTTGACGAGCGGAGTTCCGGCGGTTACTTTGTCGCCTTCCTTAACGTAAATATCTTCGATTCGTCCCTGCACTTCACTCGTCAGATTGATGTATTGAATCGGACGAATTTCGCCCGATGAAGTCACCGTCGAACGCAGTTCGGGTCTTGTTTCAACCTTGACAATCGTCACTTCCGGCGTGTCTTTGCGCGTGGCGAAAACGCTGGCAATAATAATTCCGGTCAATAAAACAAAGGCGGTTACGCCGATAATAATTTTCCCTTTACGGCTGATAGCCATTTTTATCTATTCCTCTGATTGATGAATTTTATGAAATCAAAAATGATTAACGCAAATTAATAATTGATTGTGCGTCAAAATCCTACTACGTCAAAAACGGCAGCAGAGTTTCAAAAAAGAGAAAAAACAAGTTTTCGTTGAGTTTGAGGTCAAAAAACCAAATAAATATCCGTTGACTGTCGAAATTTTCGATTTTCGATTTGCGAACAGAGATTTACGGGTTAAAATGTTTTGGTCAAAGTAATTCACACTTAAAATTCGCAGGTACTAACGAAAATGATAAAATGCCAAATCTGCGGGATTGAAAATCTCGGCGGTTCACAATTCTGCGATGAATGCGGCGCAGCCCTGAACAATAGTCTGAGCAACGGGGAAAACCCGATTTACAAACCGCTAATTTCGGATGTTCCTATTTTTCAATCTACTAATGTGACATCGGTCGGAATTCCCGCCATCAGTGACGCGCCGGAAGAAATTTTCGTCGAGTCGGAAAAACTTGCCGCCGAAACTACGGACGCGCCGAAACCGAAAAGTGTAAATGCCACGCTGATTATTGAGCGCGGCGATTCGGTCGGCACCGAATTTATATTGTCGGCGGAAGAATCCAACATCGGTCGGTGGGACGCGGATAACGGAATTTTCCCTGATGTTGATTTGGACACACACGACCCGGAAGCCAAAATCTCGCGTCGTCACGCCCGGATTATTCATGAAGAAGACAGTTTTATGATCGAAGATTTAGGCTCGACCAACGGCACTTATGTTAATCGCGGACGGCGTTTGATTCCCGGAACACCGCATATTTTGAACGAAGGCGACGAGATTATCGTCGGAAAAACATTTTTGCGTTTTTACAGAAATGAATAAATTTAGGAAGATTTAAAAGACCAATTTTAAGATTTTTATAAAATAATGGCTTATTGTCACGAATGCGGCTCAGAAGTCGCTGAAATTGATACGTTCTGCCCTTTTTGCGGAATAACCCTACAGCCGATCATCATTGGAAACGATAATGACGACGATTCGCTGGGCAGTACCATTGTAATTCCTTCACCCGTCAGAGCGGCGGCAGTCGCCAGCCCTCAGCCTGCCGGTGCAGACGATGATAAAACAGCGGTTTTCGATATGGGCGGGCTGGGTTTCGGCGAAGAAAAAAATGTTGCTGTTGCAGATAATTCGGCGGCGGAAGAAGCGGAATCTCCCACCGATCCGGTTCCGCTTCCGGTTGAAGAAACTGCCGACGCAGTAACTTTAACGGGCGATGGCAATGATAATGTTTCAGAAAATGCGCCGGAAAACATTTTCGCAAATGTAAGTGAGATTGCCGATGAACCGACATCCTACAGCGAGAGCGTAAACACTCCTAACGCCGCCGTATCTGATTTCGCCGACGAACTTTTGAGCGTAAAAGCGAGTGACGGCGACAACGAAGAGATCACCGGCGGCGAAACCGAATCCGCTCTGATGTCATACAACGAAGCGGAAATAAAAGAGATTCCGTCTGCCGATGAACCGGAAGTGGAAGCCGGAGAAGACGAACCGGCAGTTACCGAATCTGACTTTTCGGCAACTGTTCCCGATGTTCCCCCGGCGCAAATCGAAAATACTTCGGCTGAGGAAACCGCAGCTACAAATAATATTGCGGCAAATAATGAAACGGGAAAGGAAATTTCAGCTGTTCAGCCGGATGCTGTTCAGGATTCCGCCGCGCCTGAATTGCCCGTTTCAAAACCCGCCGAGGAACTTCCCGAAGCCGTCTGTCCGCCGCCGCGTTTTGATTCGGTGCGGATTATGGAGATAGACAGCAAGCCGAAAGTCAGCGAGAAACAGGCGGAATATTCGGTAGCCGTCAAACTTCAGCCGGAAAAAACGGCGACCGACGCGGAACAATCGGCGGAAGATGCGGAAAAACGTTCGTACACCACGCCGATTGCCGGTTTTGGCGATACGGACGGCAAAAAACGCGCGAAATTAAAACCGCTGGACGAAGGCACGGTGTTGAATGACCGCTACGAAATCGTCCGCAAGATCGGCGGCGGCGGAATGGGCGCGGTCTATCTCGCTTCCGACAAGAATCTCGGCGGAGTTTTGCGCGCCGTCAAGGAAATGGTGCAGTCCTACATCGAAGGCGAACAGCAGGAAAAGGCGATCAACGATTTCAAACGCGAATCGGTGCTTTTATCCACGCTCGACCACCCGGCGATTCCGACGATTTACGATTACTTCTTTGACGAGGGCGAAGCCCGATTTTATCTGGTAATGAAGTATATTTCGGGCGGCGATTTGGCGGCGCGTATTCGTTCCGCACCGGAAGGTCGGATTGACGAACAAAGCGTTACCGAATGGGCGATCCAAATTTCCGACGTTTTGGATTATCTCCACAACCGCCAGATACCGATTGTTTATCGTGATTTGAAACCCGCCAATATTATGATTGACGGCAATTCCGGGCGCGTGATGCTGATTGATTTCGGCATCGCCCGGTTTATCAATAAAGAAGAAAAAGGTGTCACCGCCGTCGGCACGATGGGGTACGCGCCGCCCGAACTGTTCAGCGGCAATGTCGAACCGCGTTCCGATATTTACAGTCTCGGTTCGACGATGTTCCATTTGCTGACCGGTGCCGACCCGCAAAGCAATCCGCTGCTCATTTTCGATTTTCAAAAACATCCGCGACCGCGCCAAATCAATCCGCAGTTGACCGATCAAATCGAGAAAATTCTGATGCGGGCAGTCGAGTACAGTGCCAATCAAAGATTCGGTTCCGCCGCCGAACTGCGGCAGACTCTCCACGAACATCTCAAAAATTTAAACGCCGGTTCGGTCAGTTACGGTGTCCGGGAAACTCCCGTGTCCGCCGGTTTGTCCGACCAATTGGTTTTCTGCGGTTTCTGCGGGCAGAAAATTGTGGCGACCGATATGTTCTGCGCGTTTTGCGGAGCGCAGCAACCGCTCGCCCAACAAGGTGTGCGCGGCGAAATCTATGCGCCGCAGCCCCTGACGGCGCAGCTTTTAATTATCGGCACGAACGAACTTGAAACCCCCGCTTACCGGATCGAAAAAGACGAAAATCTGGTTGGCAGACGCGATCCGATGTCGAATATTTTCCCGGAAGTTGATTTGTCGAAATTTGACCCGCAAACTAAAATTTCGCGTCGTCACGCCCGCATTTGGCGCGACGGAAATCAGTTTATGGTAGAGGATTTGGGTTCGTCAAACGGGACTATCGTGCTTCCGGTCATCAGCGACACGGTGCGTTTGATGCCGCACCAGCCATATACTTTAACCAACGGCGATAAACTGAGATTGGGCGATACGATGCTTCATTTCATCGTCGGCTGAAATTCTAACCTAACAAATTTAACAAATATTTATTTATGAGTGCGAGAGTAGAAAGGACAGTTCCGGCGAGCCGCGTGAAAACAGAAAAAATCGTCGTCAATTTCGACGCGGAAAACTTGAAAGCACCGTTTTCTCTGCGGTGCGGTGCGGTGCTGATTGATTATATTTTGAGCATCAGCGTTCTCGTTCTAAGTTATCTGCTGAGTCATTCAAAAACGGTGATTGACGCGAAATGGAACACTGAAATCGTTAATATCGGGTGGTTGATTACAATTTTGTTCGGGTTGACCAACTTTCTGCTCCTGCCGCTGTTCAGCGGACAGAGCATCGGCAAAATGCTGACCGGTTTGAGAATCGTCAAAACCGACGGCACCGCACCTTCTTTCGGTTCGATTTTGATTCGCAATCTGATCGGTTATCCGGTAAGTTTTTTAATTTTCGGGCTGGGTTTTCTGTTGCCGGTATTAAATGAAAAAGGACGCGCCCTGCACGATTATCTCGCCGGAACCGTCGTTGTGTACGGTAAACCGGCTAAAGAAGTAAAAGTCCAAAATTAAAAAGGTCAAAGAAAAGTTTTTGTTGAAGTTCAGAGTGATTCAAAACATTTACTATTATTCAAACTTTCGCTTTTCCCCTTTTCCCTTTATCCTTTACCCTTTAAGAATATGCCGCAGTTAATCATTAAAACCGCCGACCGCCAGCCGGAATTGTTTCCGCTCTCGCGGCTGCGCGTGACTATCGGACGTTCCGCCCGCAGCGATATTTGTATTCCCGACGCTTTTGCTTCGCGGCTGCACGCCGAAGTCAGGAAGGAAGGTGACGCTTACTGGTTACAGGATTTGGGTTCGGCAAACGGGACGCGCTACAACGGTTCGCACGTTTCGATGCCGATTCCGCTCGTCTCGGGCGGCGAAATTCAAATCGGCGAAACGACGATAATCTTTGAAGACGAGCGCTTAAAAATTGCCAAAAATGCGACTTTGATCGCCGATAATACGCAGGCTCTCGATCCTTCGATGACGATTTCGTTTGCGCGTCCGCAAAATTCGACAGCGGAAATGCTCGATTCGCAGTTTTCGACCAGAACTGAACTGCTCGGATTAATCAGCAAAGTCGGTGTCGCGCTGCTCTCGTCAAGCGGGCTGGATGACACACTAAATCAGGTCGCCTCGCTCGTTTTTGAAGCCGTCCCCGCCGAACGATGTGCGATTATGCTGCGCGACGAAGCCGAAGCCGACGGAATGAAAATTCTTGTCGCCCGCGAACGCGGCAAAGAGAAAAATGTTGAAGAGGTCCGCATCAGCCGCACTGTGATGGACGAAGTGATGAACAACGGCAAATCGGTGTTGACTTCCGACGCGCAGCACGACCCGCGCTACGCCAGTCAGACGATGGCTCTGTTTGGCATCCGCTCAGTGTTGGCGGTTCCGCTAAGTGTCAGTCCGGACGAGGTTTTCGGTATTATTTACGCCGATTCGCCGACCGATAAATCTACATTTTCAGAAGATCATTTGAAAATTCTGACGACGCTTGCCTCCGTCGCTTCGATTCGCGTGGAAAACGCCCGCCTGCTCGAAGAACGCATCGAACGCGAACGAATGGAGCGCGAACTCGAACTCGCTACTGAAATTCAGCAGCGTTTTCAGCCGTCTTCGCCGCCGCTGATGAGCGATTACGAATTTCAGGGAATTTCGTTTTCCTGTTACGAAATCGGCGGTGATTATTACGATTTTATCACGCGGCACGACGGAAAAATGCTGATCGCGCTCGGCGACGTTTCCGGGAAGGGAACCGCCGCCGCACTGTTGATGTCGAGTCTTCACGCTTCGGTTCACGCACAGGTCGCTGCTAAAACTTCGCTCTACGATATGGTCAAAGCGATCAACGTCTATTTATCGGAAAACACGCCGACCAATCGGTTTATCACGCTCTTCATCGCCGAACTCGATCCGCAGACGGGTATCATCAACTACATCAACGCCGGACACAATCCGCCGCTCGTCGGACGCGCCGACGGCAAAGTCGAACAGCTTGACTCCGGCGGTTTCCCGCTCGGCATAATGCCGTTGGCGGACTACGAAGTCGGGCAAATCCAACTGGCGGCAAGCGAAGCATTAGTGATTTATTCTGACGGCGTTTCCGAAGCGGTTAACTTGAAAGATGAAGAATTCGGGATGGAAAGACTGACGCAGGTCGTCAGCGGCAACGTCAAAAGTACGGCATCGGGTCTGCGCGATAAAGTCGAATCCGCGCTGTCCGCTTTCACGCAAACCGCTCCCGCCAATGACGATATAACTCTAGTGATTGTGAAGCGAAAGTGAATTTCGTATTATTTAACGGTAGTAATACCCCTTCGGATACTCGATTTTGACATCCGGGTTGGTGCTGTTGACTTCGACTTTGTGAAAGCCCTTTTTGAAGTGAGTGGAGAGATAAGTAAGCGCAAACTGGCGATTTAACGCGGCGTTCAGATCGCGGAAAAACGGATCGAAGGAAATCGGTGAGAGTGAGCCTTGAAAAAATGCGCGTCCGCCGGTTTCGTCCGACATTCGGTTGAGCGAACCCTGTCCGTAAGAAATCAACAGCGAACTACCGTTTTCAGTCAATTTTCCCGCATTATAAAACGAATAAACCGCGACGCTTTTGCGCTGGGCGTTGAGAATCGCCTGGTCGAGATCAATACTCTGGGTCGGCGAAGAACTGTCGAGACCGCGCGAAACGTCCAGACCATCGGAGATGAGCAGCATTGCACGTCGTCCGGTCGGCAGCGCGTCGAAGCGTTTGAGGGCTTCCTGCACTCCGATATACGGACTGCTCGGTCCGACTCCTGAGATTATTCGCAGCGACTTTGCCGCTTTTTCAAGATCGTCGGTGAATTTTTGCCGAATCTGAATCGTTCCGCCGCGCAGGTAGGCGACCATCACGCGCGAACCGTTCGGCAGATTTTTGATAAAATCGGCGATGCTTTTTAACTGCAAATTAGCTTCGGAGGAAAGATCGTCCTGAATAACGACGGCAATGGCGAGCGGTGTGTTGCTGACGCTGCGGATTGACAAAATCACCTGCTGATCAGTATCTTCTTTGACACTCAAATCACCGACTTCGACAAATTCGGCGTATTGCCGTTCCTTTTTTTCCTGTTTTGTAAAAATGGAAATCGGAATCGTCACCGGACGAACCCGTTCGTCCTGTTTGTTTTTATCCTTTTTCTGAGCAAAACCGGAGATTGAAAAAGTCGAAAGTAATAGCAGAAAGAGCAAAGAATTAATAAATTTTGATTTGAACATACACACCTTTTCGGAATTTGCGTTAAAATTACTAATTCCGATAATATTACATTTTTGCGTCAGGACTGAAATTTATGATGCGTTAAGTTTGAATAAAGTTTACAGAGTTTGTAGAGTAAATCCGTAAAGATGAACGATTTAGAACCGAGATATGAAGTGACGCGCAAGGATTTGGCGAAGGAAAAGGCGTTAAAATACGGCGCGTGGACGGCACCCGTCGCGCTGTCGGTTGTGCCGTCACTGATTTTATTCGTTGCCGGTTTTCTGCTCGGCACGTCGCCGCCGCTCGCTGCGGCTTTCTTTTTTTCCAGTTTGATCGTGCTGATCGCCGGCTTCGTTTTAGGCTTAATCGTCACGGGCGGAATTTTATATTATCGCGCCAACTGGCTGGCAAAAGTTCGTGAACGAATTGCGGTTGACGGCATTAAGGCGAACGAAGTGGTTTGGTTTCAACACGAACTGACGACCGCCGAAAGAAAATCGCTCAAGGAAATCGAAGCGAAGGATTTACTTTTAGCCGATGCTTTCCGCGACACCCTGGCGGCGCGGCTGACGGCGACGCGAATTTTGAAAGCGACCAAAACCGAACTTCTGCTCGTCAAAAGACGGCAGAACAAACTCAAATACCTGAAGTCGGAAAATTCTAAAAACTTACAGGAAGAACTAAAATACGATTTCGAAAAACTCGATAAAATAAAAACCGAAGCCGAAGAAATGCGCGTTGAAGCCGAAACCCGCGTGCAGATGATTGAAGCGGCTTCGCGGCGCGGCGGCAATTTCGCCGACACGGAACTTGCGCTGAAAAAACTCTCGATGCGAACGGAACAATTGCCGATGGCACTCGAATCGGCGAAAATGGAAGACGAAATCAGGCGGGAACTCGAAAAGGAAATGGACGAAACCTTATGATAATTCCAAATTCCAGATTACAAATCCCAGATTTCAGGTTTCTTTCGTTTGATGATGAACGATAATAAAAAATTACAAACGGGCGAGCCGCAATCGCTTGAAATACAAAGAGAATCCGCGCTCGTCCCGACGAACGGGGAACTCGCGGTTTTGAGTGCGACCGAGAAAATCGGTTTCAAGTTGACGCACCGGATGAATCGCGGCGCGTGGAAAACATTCTGGACGTTTTGCCAGCAGCACATCGGTTCGCTCTGGATTTACCTGGCGACTTACAATCTGATGAATGTTTTCGGGTTGGAAAACGTCGAGAAAACTTCGGTTGACAAACCGCTGCTGCTCGTCGCCAACCATCGTTCATTTTTCGATATGTACACGGTGGCAAGCGTTCTGTTCCGCCGCACAAAACGCCCGATGAAATTGTTTTTCCCCGTTCGCGCCAAATTTTTCTACACTTCGCCGGTCGGCTGGTTCGTCAATTTCGTGATGGGCTGGTTTTCGATGTATCCGCCGTTTTTCCGCGAAGAAGGCGAGATGGAAAAGCGCGAATTTGACAAATATTCGCTGCGCCGTCTGATTCAAATTTCATCGGAAGGTCGCGCTCACGTCATCGGTTTTCACCCGGAAGGTAAACGCAATCTGAGTGACGATCCGTACAGTTTTTGTCCGGCGCAGCCCGGAGTCGGCGCGGTCGTCAGAAAAGCGCAGCCGCAAGTCGTCCCGGTTTTTATCGCCGGTTTGGGTAACGATTTGCCGAAACAAGTAATGGGAAATTGGACGGGCGGCGAAAAAGTGCGAATCTGGTTCGGCGAGCCGGTTGATTTGACGAAATTTTACGAAAAAGGCGACCGGCTTCGCACCCATAAAGAGATTGCCGATTTCCTAATGAGCAAAATCGGCGAACTGGCGGAAGAAGACAGAAAAACATTTGCGAAAAATTAACCGGTATTGGTGAAAAAAAATCGCCTCTAAAGGAACCACGAACTACTATCAATGAAATATCTAATTAACCAATTCAGTGATCAATTTCTCGAACTCCACAATCGTTCGTGCGAATTTGTCGAATTGATTCCGCACGACAAACTTTTTTGGAAACCGCGTCCGATGAAATACGATTTCGTGCAATTTTCGTGCGGTGAATACATTTTGCGAAGCGCGGCGGCGGTCGAACAGGCGTTCGGCGGCATCACCGTCCGGTTGTGGGACGACCCGTTTGAATGGACGCTGCCGGAAGAACTTTCGACGACCGCTAAGATTACAGAATATCTCGCTGAAGCCGAAGCGGCGCGGCAGCGTGGTTTTGCTTTTTTTACATCGGATGAAGACTTGAAAAAAGAACTGCCCGCGCCGGAGATGATGAAATCAATTTTTGAAATCCTGCTCGAAACCCTCGCCCGCGCCGAACATTTTCAAGGTCGCGCCTTTGCCGCCTTCCAAATGTTCTCCGACGAAAAACTTCCGGCGGTGTAATTTTAACTATTTTGAATTTGAACAAACTCGTGGCAAAATGCGTTAAAGTACAAGTCTGAAAAACAGTTTTAGAATTGGAGAAAATAAATGTTCTGTCCAAATTGCGGTCAACAGCAGATTACGCAGGAAATAAAGTTTTGTTCGCGTTGCGGTTTCCCGCTCGGCTTGGTTTCGGAAATCCTCGCGCACGGCGGTTTTCTGCCGCAGCTTGCCGAACTTTACAAAAGCAATCATCTTTTTTCGCGGCGCAACGGGCTGATTTTCTCGCTTTTCTGGTTTCTGATTTTCGTGCTGATTTTAACACCTCTGTCCGGTGCCGCCCATCTCGACAATCTCGCCGGAGTGTTTGCGATTATCGGCACGATGGGGTCAATAGTGATGTGCATCGCTTCGCTGCTCCTTCTCAAGAAAGAGCCGGAAAAATTTGATATTCCCCATCTCGGGGGAGCAAATTCAGCCGCCAAAAATATTCACGGAACCAATCAAACCGCGCTGCCGCCGCAGCAAACACAATCCGCGCAAAGCTATGTCGCTCCGGCAAATTCGTGGAAAGCGGCGAACACGGGCGAAATGGTGCGCCCGCCGAGTGTGACCGAACAAACGACGAAATTGTTGAAGAAAGAAGAATAAAAAGAAATTTTTTTTATGTTTTATCCGCGATGCGGTCGGAAACAAATTTCGGATGATATGCGGAAGGAACTAAACGCGGCGATATATTAATACTTCCGAGTTTATCGAATTTGCTTTTCCGACCTTGAGAACTGCAGCTGCTCCACACAACAAACCACTGCCCAAAATTACTGCACCGGAGGCATCGTTTTCGTTCCTGCGAAATCATAAGTTACATAAAAACTCAGCGCGTTTTCCTTCACATCGGCGCGAATATCTTTGACTTTCGCATTGAGTGTGCCGTTGGTAGCGGAAATCGGCAGGTTCAAAGCAATTTGCTGACCGCGCAGAATTGTCACCGGGTTGACGCGGTTGTTGAGCGTCGTCTGCACCACCGGGGTTATGACACCGCTCAAAAGTGGTGTGATCCCGTCGAGATTGATGGTCTGCACGTCAATTTGTCCGAAAACGGTTTGCTGCGATTCGTCATAACGTAAATTGAAATTTGCCTGCGCCCAGCCGGTAAAATCAACGCAGTTTCCAAAAATCGAAGTGCTGCCCCGAAAAGCCAGCGGCGCGGTGATTTTACCGTTTTCCAGTTTGACGTTCGTTGTAACACCGCTGCCTTCCGGCAAAAGTGTAATGCTGCCGTCGCAGCCGTTTTGCTGAAACGCGGCTTTTTCAAATGATGCGCCGGTTCGATAAGTGTTTCGCCCGGTCAAATTCAGCGGAAAAGCAGGCGCATTCATATCGCGGAAAATGGTGTTCAAAAGGGTGTCGAAAAATTGCTGGTTCAGCACGACTATCGCCGTCCCGTTCGGAGAACCGGCAGCGTCCGGCGGCTGAATCAATTTTCCCGGAACCGCCGCCGCCCGCGGTGCGCCGCCGAAAAAGTACAAAACCAAAACGCCGCCGATGATTAAGCCCAAAACTGCACCGAGCGCAAACAACAAAATTTTACTCATAATTTTACAGCGCGATTCCCCCGTTCATACTCCGCGCAAAGTTTTCTTCAACACACCAAAAATTTTCGATTAACCGGATTATATCAGCAGTCCGCAAAAATTAGTAAGCAATTAATCAAAAACGAAAAAAAGCCGCCATGTAATGTGAATTTTTTTACAACAAATTTACATTACACGGCGGCACATACTAATCGGTGACTGATTACATTTTAAGGAATGTAAGCATTCGGAGCCGGTTTGTCCGTCGCCGCGCCAAACGCGACGCCCGTAAATCCGGCGGTCGAACGCTGCAAAAACCACGTTCCGCTTCTGAATACCGCCACGTCCGCTTTACCGTCGCCGTCGTAATCCGCCGGTGCCGGTAAATCAGTCGAAACTCCAAACTGCGTCGAGGTAAATCCAGCGGTTGAACGCTGTAAATACCACACGCCGTTTGACGGGCGGAACACGGCAATGTCGGTTTTGCCGTCGCCGTCATAATCAGCCGGTGTCGGTTTATCCGCCGCATCGCCGAACTGCTGTCCGGTGAAACCGAGCGTACTTCTTTGCAGATACCACACGCCGTTTGACGGGCGGAAAACGGCGTAATCAGCTTTGCCGTCGCCGTCATAATCGCCGACTACCGGCTTATCCGTTCCGGCTCCGAATTGTGCGGCGGTAAATTGATTAGTCGCTAAATTGAACACATACCACGTTCCGTTGGACGGTCGCCAGACGACTAATTCGGCTTTCCCGTCGCCGTCAAAATCAGCGGGTTGCGGAATATCATTGCCGTCGCCGAAAGCGATTCCGATGAAACCGGCGGAGCTTCTCTGGAGATACCAGGTGCCGCTTCGATAAACAGCGAGATCGGTTTTGCCGTCGCCGTCGTAATCGGCGGGGACGATTTTATCGGCTGATGCACCGAACTGCGCCCCGGCAAAGCCGGAAGTCGAATTCAAGAGATACCAGAAACCGCCGGTCGGACGAAAAACGGAAATGTCTGCTTTGCCGTCGCCGTCAAAATCATATGCCGTGCGGGAAATTCCGCTGCCCGCTGCCTGATTAACAGTAAACGTCAAACCTCCGACGGTTATCGTGCCGACGCGGGCGGGTCCGTTATTCGCCTGAGCGGAGAAAACGATTGACGCGCTGCCGGTGCCGCTGCCCGGAGATGTAATTGTCAGCCACGAAACATTACTGACGGCAGTCCACGGACAGCCCGCACCGACGTTCAAACTGAAATTGCTCGTTCCGGCGGAAGCGGGGAAACTGGCACCGACCGGGAAAAGTGAATATGTGCAGCCGCCTGCCTGATTGATCGTAAAGGTTTGACTGCCGACGGTGATCGTGCCGGTTCGCGCCGGTCCGATGTTAGCTTCAACATTGAATGTGACCGAACCGCTGCCGGTCGCCGCGCCGGTTACGCCCGTGATCCAGGAAGCGTTGCTAACCGCCGTCCAACTGCACCCGGCGGTCACGGTAACGGTGAAACTGCCGGTGCCGCCGGTGGCGGAAAAGCCCGTCGAACCGGGTGTCAATGTGTATTCACAACCCGTTTGACTGACCGTAAAAGTTTGTCCGGCGATGGTCAAAGTTCCGGTGCGCGGTCCGCCGGAGTTGGCGGCGACGTTGAAATTTACCGGACCGTTGCCGCTTCCGGTCGCGCCGCTTGTGATCGTAATCCACGCAGTATTGCTGACAGCCGTCCAGTTGCAGCCCGTTCCGGCTATTACGTTGACCGTCCCGTTGCCGCCGATTTCGCCAAAATTGGTCGAGGCTGCCGACAGCGCATACGTGCAGCCCGATGCCTGATTGACGGTAAATGTTTGTCCGTTGACGGTAATCGTGCCGGTGCGGGCGGCTCCGGTATTCGCTGATGCAGTGAATGTTACGGCACCGCTGCCCGAACCGCTGCCGCCGGAGATAATCGTCAGCCACGGAACATTGCTGACCGCTGCATAGGGACAGCTCGCTTGCGTATTGACGGTGAAACTGCCGGTTCCGCCGGACGCATCGAAGCCTGTGCTGCCCGGAGTCAGCGTATAGGAACAGCCCGTCGTCTGAGTGACGACGAATGTCAAACCACCGGCGATAATCGTCCCGGTTCTCGAAGGTCCGGTGTTCGGCTGAACGGTGTAGTTAACCGGGGCGTTCCCGCTGCCGGTCGGCGTGGAAACGCTGATCCACGAATCCGGGGAGGCTGCCGTCCACGGACATCCGGTGGTCGTAATAACATTAAAACTGCCCATTCCACCATTCGTTCCGAAATTTTGCGTGCTTGCCGACAGTGTGTAGGTGCACCCTGCATCTTGATAAATGGTGTAAACCAAATTAGCGATTGTAATTGACCCGGTTCGCGCCGGACCCAAATTTGCCGTGACATTGAAACCGACGGTCGTGGTGCCGTTTCCGACACTGCTCGTCGTGATCGTGATGAAATTGGCGTTATTGGTGAAAACCGTGTAGCTGCAACCGGGATTGGCGACTAATTGGACTGTTCCGGCACCGCCCGTGCTCGAAATTGTTTGGCTCGGTTGACTGAGCGCATAAGTGCAAGTGACGACGATGGAATACAGTTTGTAGCCGACAAAACCGTTTGCGTCTTTGACCGAAACCGTAAAGTTAAAGGTGCCGCCGGTGGTTGTGGTTCCCGAAAGGAGTCCGCTTGACGAAAGTGTCAAACCCGTCGGGAGTGCGCCGTCAGCCAGCGCAAATATCAGATTTGACGGATCTGCCGTCGCCAGATTTTGATTGTAGCCGTTCCCAATCGAACCGTTCGGCAGTGCCGTTAAAACGCCGGTCACGTTGTTTTCAAACGAACCGATGTCAATTGTCCCGCCGATAATTCGCGTTGCGCCGCGCTGATCGGTCGCCGGGGCATTGGCGTTGTTTCCCGCATTTAATGCCTGACTGTTGGGCAAAATACCGAACGTCTGCGTCGGTCCGCCATAATTTCCGAGCGGTGTCAGGAGTGCCGGTTGATTCAGTTTGTCGCTGCTGATCCAGCCGGTGCTGCCGGTCGAATTGCTGATTAAATTTTTCCCTTCGGAGTTGACCGTTCCAGCGACATCCGCAATGACCGTGCCGTTGCCGTTGATCGTGCTGTCGTCGCTGACAATCGTATTGCCGATAGTGACGGAACCGCCGGTCGTATTGAAAATACCGCCGCCGGTCGCCGTTTCCCCGTTGACGGTGTTAAAACCGACGGTTGTGTTTCTGACGGTCAGCAAACCCTGTGCGCCGTTCCAGATGCCGCCGCCCTGTGCCGCTGGAGAACCGCTCGCCGCCGAACTCGCCAGTACAGTATTGACACCGACCGTCGAATTGCTGATGTTGAACGTCCCGTTATTGGAAATACCGCCGCCGTTGGCACCCGGTTTGCCCGACGAGATGTTGCCGCTGATAGTCGAGTTGGTCAGTGTGACTGTTCCCGTGTTAAATATGCCGCCGCCGCTCGCCGTTCCCAAATTAATTATCTGAGCGGAATTGTTTTTGACAGTCGAATTGAGCAGCGTTAAAGTTCCGCTGTTGGAAATACCGCCCCCGGACGCGGTTCCACTGTTAGTTCCCGAATATATCGCCGCATTGTCGGTGACGACGACGTTCGTTAAATTGAGCGTTCCGGCGTTGAGAATGCCGCCGCCCGAACTGTTCGCTTTGCCTTGCTGAACAGTAAGATTGCTGATCGTTACGATTGAATTTGCCGCAATATTGAAAATGCGGGACGAGTTGCTGCCGCTGATGATTAAACTCATCGTCCCCGTTCCGATGATATTGATATTTGAATTTATTAAAAGTTCGCTGCCGACCGTCAAAGTTCCGGTCAAACCCGATTGAAAGGTCAGGTTGTCATCACCCGGATTGGCGTTGGCATCAATAATAGACTGCCGCAGACTGCCCGCGCCAGTGTCGTTTAAGTTGGTAATCGTAAACGGGATGAAGATAGTGTATTCCCGATAATTGACCGCGCCGGAGGCATTCGTGAACGACACGGTGAAATTATATCTGCCGCCGCCCGTTGTCGGTGTTCCCGACAAAATTCCGCTCGGCGAAAGCGACAATCCCGGCGGCAGCGATCCGCTGATAATCGCAAAAGTCAGGGTCGAAGGGGTTGATACCGCCAAACTTTGGTTATACGGTGAGCCGACCCCTCCGTTGGGAATTGCCGAAACCGTTCCGGCAGGATTGTTTTCAAACGAGCCGATGTCAATTCTCGTGCCGACAATTCTTGCCGAACCGCGCTGATCGGTCGCGGGCGGATTGACGTTGCTGCCCGCATCTATCGCCGGACTGTTCGGCAGAATTCCAAACGTTTGCGTCGGTCCGCCGTGATTTCCGAGCGGCGTAAGTCTGGCGGGCTGATTAGTTTTATCTAAAGAAACCCAACCGGTGCTGCCCGCCGTCGTGCTGACCAAATTATAACCGTCCGACGAAACGATACCTGAAAAATCGCACGCGGCGGTTGTGCCGCCGGTGCCGGTGTTGTCGCTGAAAATTGTGTTGCTCGCCCCGACCGATGCCCCCGTCATATTGAAAATGCCGCCGCAATCCGTGGTCGGACCACTGACGCGGTTGAAGCTGACGGTTGAATTTTTCAGCATCAATACACCTTGGGTGCCGTTGAACACACCGCCGCCCAACGACTTTGAACCCGGCGCATTCGCTGCGGCGGTATTGTCGCCGACCGTCGAATTGGTAACACCCATCGCCCCGAAATTACCAATGCCGCCGCCGAGCGAGTCTGATTTGCCCATTGCACTGTTCGAAATTATCGAACTTTCCGCGATGGAAAGAGTGCCGGTATTCGCCAGCCCGCCGCCGGTTGCTTTGCCAAGAGTCGTTACCTGCACCGTGTTGCCCGTCACCGTCGAAGACCTGAGATCGAGCATTCCCGAATTAAAAATGCCGCCGCCGTCAACTTCGCCGCTCGCGGCATTTGAATAAAGCGCGGTATTGTCGCTGATCGTGCTGTTGATGACGGTCAGCGTTCCGGCATTCAAAATGCCGCCGCCCGAACCTTCGACCCTGCCGTTGATAATTTTGAGATTGTTGATGGTGACGGCTGAATTCGCCGCGATATTGAAAACGCGGGAAGCGTTCGTGCCGCTGACGGACAGCGAGCCGGTTCCCGTTCTGATGATCGAGATATTGGAATTTATCGCGATTTCGCCGCTGGTCAGCATAATGACACCGGACAAACCCGGATCAAAGGAAATCGTATCGTCTCCGGCGGCGGCATTGGCATCGGCTACCGCTTTTCGCAAACTGCCGACTCCCGCATCATTAAGACTGGTCACTGTAAAATTTGCCGTCGTGTCAAAATACGAACCGGCTGCGCGGCTGGTGAAAAAATTAGAAATTTTCGTGAAAAAATCCACTTCCCGAGTGGCGGCTGAGATACCGGCAATGTCGTTGTTCGGCGTGTTGTTCGACGATTGAATGTCCTGTGTCTGCCGGTCGCCGTCCGAATTTGCCGACGAACTGATCGTTCCGAACGTTGCCGAAACAATCGAAAACAAAACAACGATAAAAAGGACAAACGAAAAATTTATTTTCTTGCGGCGGTTGATAAAATACATAATACAATTCTCTTTACAACTAAATCTATCTGTCGCAGTATCTAGGAAAAATGCGGAAACCCGAAATTAAAAGGTTTGCTCATTAATCAAAATTAACCTATGTTCTTGTGTGTTTGAGAGGACAGAGTTCTTAAAAAAAAGTTTATCTAACTTCAAATTTTTTTTTCCAGCGAATCTATATTTATCACATTTTTACCCGGCTTTTGTCAAAGCGATTTGGCAGACCTGCTGCTCTGACACGGCTTTTGCATACGCGGAAGGCAAAGAATTTTTGCCCGCGAAATTCGCCAAAAGATGCGAAAAACAGACGGAATAATTCTAGTTCTAGATTTATTTCAAGAGTTTTCGGTTTGTTCTGCGGGGAGTTTACGTATTTCTAATTGCGAATCATTACATCAAAACCGATTGAAATTGTGTGATTATGCAATGGAGAAGCCTGCACGAAGTAAGGGCGTGAATGTGCGCCCTTACTTCGTGCAGGCTTCTGCATCTAACACAACTTCTCAAATGGTTTTGGTATAATGATTCGCCGCCAATGAAATTAATCCGATTTTTTTACCGGTTTTTCGTTTTCGACTTCCGTGCAGTCTTCGTCTTCAAAACTGCCGTCGTTATCGTCATCGTCCTCGAAGCACATCGCGCCTTTGCCGTCCCAACTGCCGAAATTCAGAGCGTAAATATTATTTTTGCCGATGTCGAGATTAAACTCTTCAAAAATATTTTGAGTGCCGTTCGGGTTGGTGCGCGAAACTTTGACATCGTATTTGTCTTCGTCGCCGTCGTCGTCTTTGAAGTAAATCAAACCCGCGTCGGGGTCGAGTTTGACGTAAACGGTTTTGCCGCCGGTCAGCGTGATGCCGCCGATTTCAAATTCGTAGCTCGGTTTGTCCGCGCCGTCGTCCGTCGTGATATACACCGACGGAGTTTCGCCGTCCGCGCTCGCCGTGAACGAAAGTTCGCGCCCGTCCTGGCTGACGGTCATATTTAATGATTCGCCTTTGTCCACCGAAATATCTTCAAAACCGACGACGAAACCCGCGCCGACGATTTGCAAATCGGACGTTTCCTCCGCATCGAGCGTTTTGCCGGAAATGTTGATTTTATAGGGTTTTTTGTTGTCGGCGTTGAGCGGAATCAAATATTCGGGAGCCGCGTCGTCATCCACATTACCGGGAATAATATTTTCCACGCCGCCTGGAATTTCGTTGACTGGCATCTTTTTCGCAGAGTCGTAACCGATACGTCTGCCGTTTGGATCGGCGATTAATAAATCAGCCTCGCCGGACAGGGAAATGCTCATCGTCTCAGGTTCGGTCTGCGCTTTTTTCGCTTTGTTTGGTCGGTATGAAGCGTTCAGCATAAAATTTCGCGGCAGCCCGTTATCGTAAAATGCTTCGTCGTCATCGCCTTCTTCTTCCTCATCTTCATCGCAAAACGGACATTCGAACCGACTGCGGCTGCGGTCGGACAGACGCTTCAGCGCGAGCGTGTGCGTCGCCGCCGTGCCGACGTAATCACGCGCCGTTTCCGCCGGATTATTCGCCGTGTGATAACGCCACGTTTCGGTTTTGCCGTTGATCGTCACATATTTCGTCTGCCCCGGATAATTGTTGTCGTAAACCTGAATGCGGTATTGGTCGCCGCCCAAATCTTCAATCGCAATCGGCAAAATAGAATGACCGCGTGTATATTTCCCGTTTTCGAGCATCCATACTTCCAATGTGTAATATTCCTTTTCAGAATCCATCGCGGCGGCGATCATCTTCATTATCTCGGTCGGCTTTTTCTTAAAAGTCGGCGTGCGGAAAAGATATGTTTCCCTCAAAAAAGTCAGCGTTTGATAATATGAAACGTAATTGCTGGTGATTTGATTTTTTTGCAGATCGAAAAGTTTCGCCGCGCCGCGCTGAAATGCGGCGGGATTTTTGCGTCCCTTGAACGGTTTGCCGAGAAACATCCGCAAACTGGAAACGGAAAACCCGTCGCAGTGTCCGTTGTTCATTTTATCAACCGATTCTTCCAGCCAGCGTTCGGCGGTTTCATACAAAACACAGTCCCGCGCCGTCGAACCTTCGATGCAGACGTTATCCGCGCCAAACATCCGAATTAAATCATCGGCAGTCAAATCGTCTTCGTAATCCGGGTTTTCGCCGAAATTACGAAACCCGAACCCGTCAATTTTCGGATCAAACCCAATCGAAGCGATAATCTCGCCCTCATTATTTGAGCTTTTCGTCGTCGGCGCGGCAGGTACGACGGTCGCCGCACACATTAACAGCATCAAAATCGCACCGGCGACTTTGCCCGCAATTACATTTCTATCTTTCATAAATTGTTAAGATTTAACTGAACTACACAGAACTTTTGAAGTTTTTACAAACGGGATTGTAGCTTAAAATCATTAACCTGTCTAAGAGTCTGTTTAGATTTTGAAAATGTCCGGGTTTTTGGCTGTGTCAGCAGCCCGACTGTTAATGAGGGCTTTATTCATCAACCTCCAAACCCTCCTTAACAGTCGGGCTGCTGACACTTTTAAACGGATTCTTTCAGAGTGAAAAAAAGCTCCGTTCAAAAATGAACGAAGCCTCGTTTGATCGAATGTCTTTCAGCTGATTTAGATTTTAAGGAATATAAGCATTCGGCACCGGTTTATCCGTCGCTGTGCCAAACCCTACGCCCGTAAATCCGGCGGTCGTGCGCTGTAAATACCACGTTCCGCTTCTAAAAACCGCAATGTCGGCTTTGCCGTCGCCGTCATAATCCGCCGGTGCCGGTAAATCAGTCGAAATGCCGAACTGCACTGCTGTAAAACCTGCCGCACTTCTATTTAAATACCAAGAACCGTTCGACGGGCGATAAACGGCGACATCGGTTTTACCGTCGCCGTCGTAATCTGCCGGAACCGGTTTGTCGTTTGTCTCACCGAATTGGATCGAATCAAAATTCTGCGACGGTGTGCCGCCCGGTCGGGCGATATACCACGTTCCGTTTGACGGACGATAAACTGCGTAATCAGCCTTGCCGTCGCCGTTGTAATCGCCGACCACCGGATTATCGGTCAGTGCGCCGAACTGCGCGGCGGTAAATTGATTAGTCGCCAGATTAAAGACATACCACGTTCCATTGGACGGACGGAACACTGCGAGATCGGCTTTCCCGTCGCCGTCGAAATCGGCGGGCTGCGGAATATCATTGCCGTCACCGAAAGCCGCACTGATAAAGCCCGCCGAACTTCTTTGGAGATACCAAATGCCATTATGATAAACCGCGAGATCGGTTTTGCCGTCGCCGTCGTAATCGGCAGGGACGAGTTTATCGGAAGCGATGCCGAACTGCGCCCCGGTAAAGCCGGAAGTCGAATTGAGCAGATACCACACGCCGCTGTCGGGACGAAAAACGGAAATATCTGCTTTGCCGTCGCCGTCAAAATCATAGATTGTGCGGATATTGGCGTTTCCGGCGGCTTGATTGATGGTAAATGTCAGTCCGGCAACGGTAATCGTTCCGAATCTTGCCTGTCCGGTGTTTGCCGACCAAAAGAAGGTAACAAATCCGCTGCCCGAACCGGTGCTGCCGGATGAAATCGTGATCCACGAAGCATTGCTCACCGCCGTTCGAGCGCATCCTTCACCGGAGTTGACGACAAAGCTGCCGCTTCCGGCTGATGCTCCGACATTGATATTTGCCGGAGAAATAGTGAACGAACAGCCGTCAGATTGAGTGATGATAAAAACCTGTCCGGCAATGGTAATCGTGCCTGTCCTGCTTTGACCCGTATTCGCCGCCACATTAAAAGTAACGCTGCCGTTACCCGTTCCGTTCGCGCCGGTTGTAATCGTTATAAAAGAGTTGTTGCTGACGGCAGTATATTGACAATCCGCACCGGCGAAAACATTAATCGTGCCGTTTCCGCCCGCTTCGGAAAAAGCGGCGTTCGTCGGCGATAATGAATATGCACAGCCGCCTGCTTGATTGACTGTAAAAGTTTGACCCGCAACCGTAATAGTTCCGGTGCGGGCGACACCGTTGTTTGCCTGCACTGAAAAAGCAATCGTTCCATTGCCCGTTCCGCTGACCGGCGGAGTGATTGTAATCCAGGCATCATTACTCGCTGCCGTCCATTGACAGCCGGTGCCAGCCGCTATATTAAAACTGCCGTTTCCGCCGGTTGCCGCAATGCTCGTGCTGGTCGGACTCAAAGAATATGTGCAGCCTGACGCTTGGCTGATTGTAAACGTTAAACCGCCGACGGTGATTGTTCCAGTTCTCGCCGTTCCGGTATTAGCCGCAACCGAAAAAGCAATAGTTCCATTTCCCGTTCCGCTGGCTCCTGAGGTGACTGTGATAAAAGAACTGTTGGTTGTTGCTGCAAAAGGACAGCCCGCACCCGAATTTAAGTTGAAACTGCCGTTTCCGCCGTTTGCAGAAATGTTTACGCTTGTTGGACTCAAAGAATATGAACAGCCGGATGCCTGATTGACTGTAAATGTTTGACCCGCAATCGTCACCGCTCCGGTTCGAGCAAAACCTGTATTGGCTTGAACTGTAAGCGTCACTGTCCCGCTTCCACTTCCGTTGCCGCCGCTTGTAACTGTGATCCAGTTATCTTTGCTGACTGCCGTCCGACTGCAACCTGTTGATCCCGTTACATTGACAGTTGTATTTCCGCCGGAACTGTCAATAGCTTGATTTGTCGGATTGATTGTAAAATCACAGGTTACTGTCTGAACTTCAAAAGCACCAATGTCAACAGTTCCGCCGACAATCCGCGTAAAGCCGCGCTGATCGGTTGCCCCTATAACATTTGCGTTATTACCGGCATTGATTGCCGGACTATTAGCGAGTAGCGCGTGCGTCGGTGTCGTCCCGCCGTTATTATTGAGAGTGCTAAGATTCGGCGGCGTGTCTATGATGTCGGTTGATTGGTAGATAATTGGTGTGCCGGTATTGGCGGCATCCCCCGGCGCATCACCAACAAGATTGTTTCCAACTGAAGTTGCCTTGATGCCCATCACTGAATGAAACTCAACTCCGCCGGTGCCTGTTATATTATTTCCTGCAATTACGCTGTTGCCGAAATTGGCAGTGCCGCCGATTAAAAATACCCCCCCGCCAATTCTTGCCGTGTTGTTCGTTATCGTGGTATTGCGAATGGTCACGATGCCGTTATCGACGCAACCCGCACCGCCGGAAGTACCGCCAAAATTGCCTGAGAACGTCGAATTTACAATCATTAAAGTAGTGTTAGCACTGCCACCGGACTGGAATCCGCCACAGTTAGCACTGGCATTATTGTTCTGAAATGTCGAATTCAAAATGTAATTATTGCCTGCTCCAAAATATACGCCTCCGCCGGCGGTACCGCTATTACCTATAACATAAACCCGGTCTAGTGTTAGCGATCCGCTTTGCGTGGCAATCGCCCCGGCGCGTGCGCCTGTCAAAAGCACTTCCGAAATGGTTACGGTTGCGTTTACTAGAAAAAATCGGCTGTTTCCAAAAGCACCATTGATGGTTGTTGCGTTCGCTCCATTGCCAGTAATTTGTAGTGACCCATTGTTGTTTATTGTGATTTGGTCATTCACGTTAACCTGCGTAATTGTTGGCAGAAACGTAATCACATCATCACTCGCCAGCACATTTGCCTGCTCGACAGCCGCCCGTAGAGTGCATTGAGAGCCTGTGGTTGCCAAATCTACATCGCATATTCCATCGGCAATATTTGCATCAGGTTGGTCGGTGGTCAAATTAACCACAAAATTTGAGGTTGGACTTGACTGCATATCTGAATGTGCCGAGGAGGATAAAATCCTCGAAGACATCGAGCCGAAAACAATCAAAACCACAACAAATGTTAAAAGTAAAAAGTTTATTTTTCTGCGAGAGTTCATAAAATTCATAAGGAAAAGCCTCTTTTTTATCTTTTTGATGAATGAGTTACAAAACAAATATGACTGAGCTGTTTGAGATTGGGGTTGATCTCAGCCAAATGAAAATGGAAAATTGCCTGCAAAACTCAATATAACGGATTTTGGCGTTTTGATAAACCCTTGAAGCAAATATTTGGGAATTATGCCAAAACTACTTGAGACGTTGTGTTTAGATGCAGAAGTCCGCACGGAGTAAGGGCGTGTGCGATGTCGTCCTTACTCCGTGCGGGCTTCTACATTAAATTCAAATGGTTAAAAGATTTGTCTTGACGGTCGCGGCATTCTTGACGGCTTGATTGATAAATCCTTTGTTAAACGTGACGGTTTCGGTGTCGCAGGTTTTGGTGAGTTCTTCGGCAAGCGCGATGTAAAGTCCGTTGGATGATGGTGACGCGCAAACGCCGCCCGTTGAATTCCGGCGCGTGTTTGGCGATTTCTTCCTATGTCCCTTCTAAAACAAGTGTTTTCGTATGTTTGTCTCCTCTTGAACAATTGATTATATTGAAAAATTTGATGTGGTGATAATATTTCGGGTTTCACACAAATAAAGAGGCTTCGTTCAAAGATGAACGAAGCCTCTTTAACTACAAACATCACTAATTACTACTGAATATAAGCGTTCGGCACCGGTCTGTCCGTCGCCGAGCCAAATGCTGCGGTAAAAGGACCTCCCGTAAAAGGATTCGGAAGCCACATACCGTTTCGATACACGGAAACTTCCGCTTTGCCGTCGCCGTTGTAATCCGCCGGGACGGGCAAATCGGTCGCAATGCCGAGCTGCTCCGAAGTAAATCCGGCTTGCGAACGGTTCAGATACCACGTTCCGGTTGACGGGCGAAAGACGGCGACATCCGTTTTTCCGTCGCCGTCATAGTCCGCCGGAACGGGTTTGTCGTCGGCTAACCCGAATTGAACGGCGGTAAATCCGGCACGGCTTCCGTTGACATACCACGTTCCGTTTGACGGACGGAACACGGCATAATCGGTTTTGCCGTCGCCGTCGTAATCGCCGCGCACGGGTTTGTCGGCACCGGCACCAAACTGCGCGGCGGTAAATTGATTAGTCGCCAGATTATAAACATACCAAGTGCCGTTTGACGGTCGCCAGACAGCGATGTCGGCTTTGCCGTCACCGTCGAAATCACCGGGCTGCGGAATGTCGTCCGGCGCACCAAAGGCGATGCCGATAAAACCGGCGGAACTTCTCAGCAGATACCACGTTCCATTGCGATAAACGGCGATGTCGGTTTTGCCGTCACCATCGTAATCGGCGGGAACGAGTTTGTCGGCGGCAATACCGAATTGCTGGCTGACAAGACCATTTTGCGACCCCAATAAATACCAGAAACCGGTGCCGGGTCTGAATATTGACAAATCGGCTTTGCCGTCGCCGTCGAAATCGAACGGCGTGCTGAGGAAAGGTTCAAGTGCCTGTCGTTCATACGCGCCGATGTCCGAACCGTCGCCGCTGCCGTTTGCCACACTCAAAAAATCGAACGGTCGCGGCAGCCCGCGCTGGTCAACCGCCGTCGCCGGATCGGTCGTTAATAAACCTTTGTCAATTGCCGGACTGCTCGGTTTCAGAGCGTGTGTTTTGGTCACGCCGCCGTAGTTGCCGAGCGGCAGAAGCTGCGGGTCCTGCCCGGTGATGACCGGTCCCGGCGCGGTGGTCGTGATGGTCGTATTGCCAATATCTTCAATCAAATTATAACCTTGCGAATTGAGCGAGCCAAAAAAGTCACCGGACGAATTATCGCCGATAATCGTATTGCGGATGTTGACCGTGCCGGGAATATTCAAGATGCCGCCGCCATTGCTTCCCCGGTTATTGGCAACCGTGACGTTGATCAAATTCAAAATCGCAAAATTGTTGATGCCGCCGCCGTCCTGCACCGCCGAATTTCCGCTGACCGTCGAATTGATCATCGTCAGCGTCCCGTTAATGTTGAAAATGCCGCCGGAATTTTCGGTTGCGGTATTATTGCTGATCGTCGAACCGTTTATGTTCGCCGCTTCGGAAGAATATTTGGCAAAGCCGCCGCCATATCGCGCCCGGTTGTTTTCAATCGTCGAATTCATCATCGTCAGCGTCCCCAAACACATTAGGGCGCCGCCGGTGGTCGCGGAATTGCCGTTCAAACTCGAACTCGAAATGGATAATCCGTTGCCGTTAGTGCGAATTCCGCCGCCATCGTTGACCGCCGAATTTCTGTTGACCGCCGTGTTGACCAACGCAATGCCCGCCCCGTAAATGCCGCCGCCGCTGTCGCTCGCCGAATTATCTCTGAGCAGGGAATCGGTCAGCGTCAGTCCGCCGAGAGAGTAAATGCCGCCGCCGTTGACGGCACTGTTGTTATCTATTCCCGTATTTGAAATTATCAGCGGGGCAGAACGAAGATTGCGGATTGCGCCGCCGTCCTCTCCCCGATTACCGGTAAATGTCGAAGAATTAATCGTCGTCGCAAAAAAGCCGAAATTATACAAACCGGTAGATTGACAATTTTTGACAACCACGCGGTTGAGTTCGAGCGTGCCTTCGGTGTAAATCCCGCCGCCCAAACCGTCTCGCGCCGGGATCGAACCGACCGCAATTCCGTCAGTGATCGTCAAATCGGAAACCGTAAAACCGGCGAGATAAACGACGCTGAAAATACGGCTTTGATTGTTGCCCGAAACAGTCAGCAAATTCGCTCCTGAACCGTTTAAGGTCAGCGTGCCGTTGTTGGCGATTCGCAAATCTCCGCCGGTCAGCGTAATCGTCTGCGGCGAGTTGAAAACATTCGAGTCGAAAATTACCGTGTCATTTTCCGGCGAATCATTTGCCGCCGCCACCGCCCCGCGCAAAGTGCAGTCGTTCGCCGCCTCCGTGCAAGCCGACACATTCGCGTCGTCCGTGCGGTCAACCGTAAAAGTCGCCGCCCGCGCCGTGACCGCCGCACTCAAAAGCAAAAATGCACCAAATGTGAGAAGCAGCGAAAATTTTAGAAATTTTTCCGCCGCTTCGATTCGACCGTAAGTTGTAAAATTGTGGTTTTTCATATTGATTGAAGTTTTTAAGTCCGTCGTTAAAATTGCTTCCCTTTTCTATTTTGCGAGTTAAATTTTCAGGCGATTCTCCAACTTTTCGGGGAAAATAAAATTATCCTGCCGTCGCTTTTTGAATTGTAAAAAGATAAATTAAATTATATGCAGATAAATGAATAATTAGCAATTTTTTCCAAAAAAGGTCTCGTACAAAAACTGCACGAAACCTTTTTTGAATACTATTTTTCTGACAATATTTAAGGCACAAAAGCATTCGGCACCGGTTTATCCGTTTCCGCGCCGAACATTATATTAAATCCGAACATTTGCGGATTCCACACGCCGCTTCGATACACTGAGACTTCCGCTTTGCCGTCGCCGTTGTAATCTGCCGGAACCGGTAAATCGGTCGCAATGCCGAGCTGCTCCGAAGTAAATCCGGCTTGCGAACGGTTCAGATACCACGTTCCGTTTGACGGGCGAAACACCGCAATGTCGGCTTTACCGTCGCCGTCATAATCCGCCGGAACGGGTTTGTCGTTTGCGTCGCCGAACTGAATTCCGGTAAATCCGGCACTCGAACGCTGTAAATACCACACTCCGCTTTGGGGACGGAAGACTGCATAATCGGCGCGTCTGTCACCGTCGTAATCGCCGCGCACGGGTTTGTCGGCACTGGCACCGAACTGCGCGGCGGTAAATTGATTGGTCGCCAGATTATAAACATACCAGGTGCCGTTCGACGGTCGCCAAACTGCTATGTCGGCTTTACCGTCGCCGTCGTAATCAGCAGGCTGCGGAATGTCATTTGAATCACCGAAGGCGATGCCGATGAAACCGGCGGAACTTCTCAGCAAATACCACGTTCCATTGCGATAAACGGCGATGTCGGTTTTGCCGTCGCCGTCGTAATCGGCGGGAACGAGTTTGTCGGCGGCAATGCCGAATTGCTGGCTGGCAAAACCACTACGTGACTGAAGGATAAACCAGGTGCCGTTGCTCGGTCTAAACACCGACAAATCGGCTTTGCCGTCGCCATCGAAATCGAACGGCGTGCGAACATTTTGGTCGCCTTCGTAGCGAACCAGAGCAAACTGTGAAACATCGGACGATGAACTTCCGGCAGCAACAATTTTGCCGTTCGACTGAATCGCCAGCGTTCGTGCTATATCGGATTGGCTTCCCTCAAATCGAGTGAGAACGATGCCGTCGCTGCCG
>JBBSUG010000001.1:0-324865 GCA_038235165.1 Pyrinomonadales bacterium | reverse complement strand
TAACCCGTTCTCACCCAACAAATCTTCCGGGTTCTGATAATCTTTAATCAATTCATCTAAAACTTCTTTGCTAATTGTCATAATGTGTAATTCTCCTTTAATTTATAAATTTGGAATTACACAAAATTTCTTACACCCTCAAAAGTAGTAGAATTTAAAATAAAAAAGGAGCCGCAAATCTTACAAGACTTGCGGCTCCTCTCTTTTTCCGTGGTAACTCCGCAGTTAGTTAGGCATCAAAACCGTGTCAACAACGTGAATCACGCCGTTTGACTGTTTCACGTCAGCGATTGTGACCGTTGCTGTTCCGCCTTTTGCGTCGGTCAAAACGAGAGAACTGCCGCTCATCATAGCGGTTAAATTTTCGCCCTGAACGGTTTTGAAGGTCGCTTTGCCTTTGCCTTTTTTGATGGCTTTGGCAATTGCTTTAGAATCCATATTTCCGGCAACAACGTGATAAGTCAAAATTTTGGTCAACATGGCTTTGTTTTCCGGTTTGACTAATGTATCAACCGTTCCGGCAGGCAATTTGTCAAACGCTTCGTTGGTCGGCGCGAAAACCGTGAACGGTCCTTTGCCTTTCAAAGTGTCAACCAAACCGGCAGCTTTAACTGCGGCAACCAATGTTGTGTGATCTTTTGAATTGACGGCGTTGTCAATAATGTCTTTGTTTTTGTACATCATCGCGCCGCCGACCATTGGATTGTCGCCCTTTTTCATCATCATTTTGTCGTCTTTCATTTTCTTATCTTTCATCTGTGCCGAAACACTGTTGATGTTGAAACCGAAGACGATTGCCAATGCAAATACTGCTAAAATTAATTTTTTCATTTTATTTCTCTCTTTCCCTTGTCGTTAATATTAAAGATATAAATTATCTCTTGTGTATGTTTTCGTTGGACTTCATCAAGCGGATTCAATAAATTTATTTTTTGACAAAACTTGAGTAAACAGAAAGCTCCTGTATTTGTCTATTTACTTTATTTTCAAACATATAGCCGGTGTTATCAATTTTAATTTCGTAACAATAAATATTGTCAAATAAAGAGAAGCAGAAAAAGACGACGCAGTGCTGCGTCGTCTTTTTCTGCTTGATTTCTCCTCATTTACGCGACGGTCACTTCTTTCGATAAATAAACGTCCTGAATCGAATTCAGTAATTCGACACCTTCGTTTGTCGGTCGCTGGAAAGCCTTACGCCCGGAAATAAGTCCCATTCCGCCGCCGCGTTTGTTGATGACGGCGGTGCGGACGGCATCCGCCAAATCGCTGTCGCCTTTCGATTCGCCACCGGAATTGATCAACCCGCAGCGTCCCATATAACAATTGGCGACCTGGTAGCGTACCAGATCAATCGGGTTGTCGGTGGTCAGTTCCGTGTAAATGCGCTGATCTGTTTTGCCGTAGCTGCTTTCAATATTCAGAGCGTTGTAACCGCCATTGGTCGTCGGCAGTTTTTGTTTGATGATGTCGGCTTGAATCGTCACGCCGAGATGATTTGCCTGTCCGGTCAAGTCGGCGGCGGTGTGCATATCGCCCTCTTTGGTTTTGAACGCCGGATTGCGGAGATAACACCACAGAATCGTCGCCATTCCGAGTTCGTGCGCGTAGGCGAAAGCCTGTGAAACTTCGGTAATCTGGCGGGTTGATTCGTCGGAGCCGAAGTAAATCGTCGCGCCGACGGCGACCGCGCCCATATCCCGCGCCTGATCAATCGTCCCGAACATCACCTGATCAAATTTATTCGGATAAGTTAAAAGTTCGTTGTGATTTATTTTGACGACGAACGGAATTTTGTGTGCGTATTTTCTGGCGACAATTCCTAAAACTCCAAAGGTCGAAGCGACGGCGTTGCAGCCGCCTTCGATGGCTAATTCGACGATGTTCGCCGGATCGAAAAGTTTCGGATTCGGCGCAAAACTCGCACCCGCACTGTGTTCGATGCCCTGATCAACCGGCAAAATTGACAAATATCCGGTGCCGGACAATCTACCGTTGTCGAACAGCGTCTGAATCGAGCGCAAAACATTGATGTTGCGGTCGGAATGAAGCCATATTCGATCAACAAAATCCGCGTCGGGAATATGAATATTTTCTTTCGGAATAGTCGTGGTTGTGTGATTCAGAAGCGTTTCGGCATCGCCGCCCAAAAGTTCCTGAATTTTACTGTAATCAAAAGCCATTTATCTAGTTCTCCTGTATCGTTGATAATTTTTCAATAAAGCGTTTTGCACGGAATTATAACACACAAACATAAATGTAAAATTGAAAACACAAAATGCAAAATTAAAGAGAAAGTATATCCAAATGCAAATGAACCGTTTATTTTTTCCATCTATTTAAATCGCCAAATCTGAAAAATGTCTTTTTGCCTGTTCACTTTTGCTTTTTCCCACGCGGAAAAATTTTCTTGCAAATTTGCTGAACAATAATATAAAATGTTTGGGTCGGTGACGATTTCCACGGTTATATTCCATAGTATGACCTTCCTACAGCAACTAATCCGCACACGATTTGCGGTAATTTTCGTCTCAAGAATTGTAAAATTTTCATAATTATTTATCGAGGTAAAAATATGTTTTTAACTAACAGGAAGCAGTTTGCTTTGCTTTTCTCTCTCTGTTTATTGTTCGTCTGCTCGACGGCGGCATTTGCTCAGGACAAAGACTGGCGCGAAGTGACTCCGGCTGAATTGGCTATGAAAACGCCGAAGGTTGATCCGCAAGCCGATGCCGAGGCAATTTTTTGGGATGTAAAGATTGACGACAGCTCTTCTGACGATTTGTCGAGAAGTCATTATGTGCGGGTAAAAATTTTCACCGAACGCGGACGCGAAAAATACAGCAAATTCGATATTCCGTTTTACAAAGGCATCAAAATTAAGGACTTGTCCGCCCGCATTATCAAGCCGGATGGTTCGATCAGCGAGATACAAAAGAGTGACATTTTTGAACGCGAAATTATTAAATCCAGCGGGTTGAAGCTCAAAGCCAAATCGTTTGCCGTGCCGAATATCGAACCAGGCGTGATCGTCGAATATCGTTACCGGGAAGCGATCAGCGATGCCGGAGCGAAAGGAATGCACCTCGATTTCCAGCGCGATATTCCCGTGCAGACTCTTTCTTACTACTACAAACCGTACAATAAAAAAGAACCCGATTACCAATCTTACAATTTCACCGATACGAAATTCGTCAAAGACGACAAAGGTTTTTATGTCGCCAGAAGAACTAATGTCCCTGCCTTCAAAGAAGAGCCGCTGATGCCGCCGGAAGAAACGGTGCGTCCGTGGATGCTGATTCAAGGGTCGAGTCTCGGTGTTGTTAATGCCAGTGCTTTTTCCTTTTCATACACGGTTAAAGACCCCAGCAATCCGGCAAAATACTGGGGCGGTGTCGGTGCCGAACAGTCCGGTTTGGTTAAGGTAATGAACAAATCCAACGGCGATATCAAAAAAGCGGCTGCCGAAATTACCGCGTCGGCTTCGACCCCGGAAGAAAAATTGCGAAAACTTTACGAATTCTGCCAGTCGGAAATTAAAAACACGAGTTTTGACGCATCTCTGACCGATGACGACCGCCGAAAACTGCCCGCCGTCAAATCGTTAGCCGATATTCTGAAACGTAAATCAGCCGGTTCGCAGTACGTTGATATGCTGTTCGGGGCGATGGCAAATTCGCTCGGTTTTGAAACTCGCATCGCCTATTCGGCAAATCGCAATAAAATGATTTTCGATCCGAGTATGACCAACGAATCGTTCATTCATCCGGCGGCAATCGCCGTACAGGTCGGCAGCGATTGGAAATTTTTCAACCCCGGCGTAAATTTTTTGCCCTACGGAATGCTGGTTTGGTATGAAGAAGACGTGTGGGCGTTGCTGGTCGGAGACAGCAACTATTCCTGGGTGAAAACGCCGCTTTCGGGAACGGAGAAAAACGTTGCCAAACGCACGGGCAAGTTTAATCTGCTCGAAGACGGCACGCTCGAAGGCAGTGTCAAAGTCGAATACTCCGGGCAGTCGGGAGTGGATTACCGGTTGGAAAACTATGACGAATCCGCCGATAAACTTGAAAACAACATCAAGGAAGAAGTTAAAAAACGCATTAGCACGGCGGAGATTTCGAGCGTCAAAATTGAAAACCTGAACGAATCGGTCAAACCTTTGGCATACAGCTACAAGGTTCGCATTCCGAATTACGCGCAAAAAACCGGCAAGCGGTTGTTCTTACAGCCGGGATTTTTTGAATACGGCGGAAATCCGGTATTTTCAACCGCATCGCGGAAATACGATATTTATTTTCATTATCCGTGGGCGGAACAGGACGATATTGAGATCACGCTGCCGCCGGGTTTTCAATTGGACAACGCCGATGCGCCCGGAACAATTTCCGACCCGAAAAAAATCGGCTATATGAACATTGACGTTAAATTTGATAAAACAGCCAATTCACTGCTTTACAATCGTAAATTTAACTTCGGCAACGGCGGTTTTATCCTTTTTCCGGCAAACAGTTATGAACCGCTGAAGAGCTTGTTTGATGCTTTTCACAAAGCCGACACGCATACGATCACGCTCAAACAAAGCTGATTTTGATGAGTTTTTTGATAAATCAGAACCAACAACTAAAACTATGAATTTATTCTCTCGCATTGTTTTTACAGGTTTTTTCGTAACAATTCTCTCCACTAACGCCTTTGCAGTGAACGATTCGCCGCCGGCGTGGATGCGTCAGGCGGCTTCGGTTAATTTGCCGGCTTACGAAAAGGACATGCCGGCAGCGGTTCTGCAAAACGAACAGCAGGTCACGCTGGAAAACGGCGGCAAGCTCGTTACAACTGAAAATTACGCCGTCAAAATCCTGACCCGCGAAGGAAGAAATTACGCCGTCGCACGGGCTTTTTATCTAGTCAGTGCGGGCAAAATCCGCGATTTGGACGCGTGGCTGATTCGTCCGGACGGCTCGACCAAAAGTTACGATAAAAAATCCATTTTGGACGTTATTTCCGACCCGGACGATGTTTATAACGAAGGGCGCGTGAAGTTAATTGACGCTTCCGATGATGTGGACAGCGGGTATGTTTTCGGTTACACGGTGGTTTCGGAAGATCAGCCGCTGTTCTATCAAGACAATTGGAGTTTTCAGGGACGACTGCCGACCGTGCTGTCGCGCTACACGCTGAATCTGCCGTCAGGTTGGAAAGCGTCGAGCATCACCTTCAATCACGAAACGGTCGCACCGCAAATTAACGGCTCAAATTACGTTTGGGAACTCCGCAATCTCGCACCGATTCCGCCGGAGCCGATGAGTCCTTCGGTCAGAAATCTCGCGCCGCGCGTATCAATTAATTATTCGCCTGAAAACAATTCACAAGCCGTCAGCCGCGCCTTTGCCGATTGGACGGAAGTTTCCCGCTGGGCGAGCGGAATTTACGATCCGCAGGTAATTGTTGACGATAACGTCGCCGCCAAAGCTAAAGAATTGACTGCCAATGCCAAAACCGAACTCGAAAAAATTCAGGCAATCGGCAAATACGTCCAAAATTTGCAGTATATTTCCATTGACATCGGAGTCGGTTACGGCAACGGCTATCGTCCGCGTCCTTCGACAACGGTCTTGGCGCGAGGCTACGGCGACTGCAAAGACAAAGCAAATTTAATGCGGGCGATGCTCCGCGCGTTGAAAATTGACGCTTATCCAATTGCGATTTATTCGGGCGACCCGACGTTCGTTCGCGCCGAATGGGTTTCACCAAGTCAATTTAACCACTGCATCATCGCCGTCAAAGTGAGCGACGATACCAAAACGCCGACGGTGATGGTTCATCCGAAACTCGGACGACTTTTGATTTTCGATGCGACCGACCCGTACACGCCGGTCGGTGATTTGCCCGATTACGAGCAAGGAAGTGAAGCGTTAATCATCGCCGGAGACAACGGCGGATTGTCAAAAATGCCGGTTACGCCGCCGGAATTAAATGCGTGGGAGCGAAACGTCGAAGTAAATTTAACCGGCGACGGAGATATTAAGGGAATCATCCGCGAACATTCGACCGGACAACAATCAACCCAAGCCCGCGCGATGTTTCGGGTTCTTTCAAACGGTGATTACAACAAACGCATCGAACGCTGGCTGACACGCGGCGCGACTGCCGCCAATTTGATAAAACTGACACCGAAAGACAATCAAGCCGACGCGAGTTTTAATTTGGACGTGGAATTTTCCGCGCCGCGCTACGCTCAATTGATGCAGAATCGCCTGTTGGTGTTCAAACCGGCAATCGTCAACCGTTCAAATTCCGTTTATTTAACGGAAAAAACCCGCGCTCATCCGGTAATGCTCGATGCCGAATCTTTTAACGAAACGGCGACTTTTACGCTGCCGGCAGATTTCACCGTTGACGAAATGCCGGACGCGGTTTCGCTCGAAACACCGTTTGGCAAATACAACACACATTACGAAGCAAAAGACGGCAAGCTCGTTTTCACGCGCAAATTAGTGATGAAAAGAATTACCGTCCCCATCGAAAAATACAATTCGGTGAAAGATTTTTATTCAAAAATTCTCGCCGCCGAACAATCGCCGGTCGTGCTGTTGAAAAAGTAAGTAAGTGAAAAATAAAAAGCAAAAAAGCGGTCGAAGAATCAACTTCGACCGCTTTTTTGCTTTTATCTCATTCAATCGCTAAACTTTGCACTTTGGGCTTTGAGCCTTACACTTAAAACTTATGTTCAAACGCTATATGCACAACCGCGAACGCCATTTCGCATTTTTGAATGACAACCGCGTCGTGCATCCGTTCGGCTGGGGAACGGAATTTATCAAAGAAAACACGAACGGCGGCGACCCGCGCCAAATTTTTCGTGACTACTCAAAAAAAATGGTGGCGAACAGCGATGAATTCTTTCATTTGCCCGAAATCACCGATTTTCAAAAGACGCAAAACTCGGAACTCAGCACTCAAAATTTAAAATGGACGAGCGCGATTGAAACATCTTCCATCGAAAACAATACGGCTTACGCAACTTTTTTTCCACAGGTGGAAAACAAAAAATCTGCCGTCGTCGTGCTGCCGCACTGGAACGCGAAAGCCGGAACATATTTCGATTTGTGCAAATTTTTCAACAAAGTCGGCGTGTCCGCGCTGCGTCTGACTCTGCCGTATCACGAAGAACGAATGCCGCCGGAACTCGAACGCGCCGATTATCTCGTCGCGCCGAATGTCGGGCGCACACTGCAAAGTTTGCAGCAATCGGTCGTTGACACCCGCGCCGCTGTGCGCTGGTTAAAACAACAGGGTTACGAAAAAGTCGGAGTCGTCGGCACGAGCATCGGTTCGTGCGTCGGATTTTTCGCCTTTGTTCACGACATCACGATTGACGCGGGCGTTTTCAACCACGTTTCCGGCTACGTCGCCGATGTCGTCTGGCAGGGACTTTCGACCTATCACGTCAAAGAAGGCCTGCAAAACGATGTCAGTTTAGAAGAGCTGCGCGAATATTGGATGCCGATCTCACCGATGGCATATATGGACAAACTCGCCAAAATGCCGCCGCGTCCGCAGCGTTACATCTACACGCTCTACGATCTGACTTTTCCGGTTGATTTGTCGCGCCAAATGATGGAAGGCTTGCGAAAATCAGGCGTTGCACACAATGAGGTGTCGATTCCCTGTGGTCATTATACATTGGGGGAGAAGCCGTGGGTTTATTTGGACGGGTATAAAATTATTTCGTTTTTGCGGAAGCATTTGCGATAAAAATAATTCTTTCCAGCTCAAACCCTTTCGCTTTTTCTCTTTTGTTCTTCGCCTTTCGTTCACATTTTTGTTGTTGATTTTTGCATTCAAACAAAATTCTGCCGTAGTGCGGCTTGGAAATAAGACTCATCAAACCAATCCGTCCTCGCTTGACTATCCATTTTTCATATCGGATGCTGTTAATACAGCTTTACAAATTAAACATGACAGGGAAGGTAAAATAACAATGGCAGAAAATACGGCAAAAAAATTTATTGATGCGCTTTGGAAATTGGAAGAAGACCGCGATTTGGAAACTATCGTCGGTCTTTTCAGCGAAGACAGCGAGGTCGGCAACGTCGTCACCGAAGATAAAAACATCGGTGCGCGGGAGTTTTGGAAAAATTATCGTGATAGTTTTGACGAGGTAAAATCTACTTTTCGCAACGAAATTATCACTGACAAAACTGCCGCGCTGGAATGGACAACGAAGGGAACGAACACCGACGGACACGATTTTGAGTACGAAGGTGTCAGCGTGATGGAATTTGACGGAGACCTCATCACGCGCTTTCACGCTTATTTTGACGCGAACAAACTCGGCAAACAAATCATTGCCGACGACAAAAAAGCGGGGGCGTAACGCGATGGCTGAAAAATTGAAAAAAGGCGATCACGTCGAGTGGAACACGCCGCAGGGCAAAACCTCTGGCACGATCAAGAAAAAGCTGACGGACGAAACCGACATTAAACGTCATCACGTCGCGGCTTCCGAAGACGATCCCGAATTTTTGGTCGAAAGCGACAAAAGCGGGAAAGAGGCGGCGCACAAACCGGAATCCTTGAAAAAGGTGAAAAAGGGCGAGGGTTAGGGAAAAGGTCAAAAGTAAGTTGTCACACAAAAATAAATTGTAACAGTTAGGCGGCGCGTCAGTAACCGTCGTTTATTAACTGTTACAACTTATTTTTTTACGTATTTCACTCTTCAAATCAATCCTACTGGCGCGGAACGTTTTCGCCGACTGTCAGAACGACAATTGAACTGGACAGCCCGAGTCCCGATAAGCGACCCGCCATCATTACAAGTGTTTCGCCTTTTTCAACGACTTTGGCGGCAAGCAGAGTTTTTTCTCCGTCTTTGAGCATTTCTTCCGTTGTTTTCGCCGGTTCGTGGCAGAGCGGTTCAACGCCCCAAATTAAAGCCAGTTGGTTACGCACGTCGTTCGTCCCGGTCAGCGCAAAGGTCTGTAACCCCGAACGGACGGACGACAAACGCCGCGCCATCAAACCGGATTCGGTGAAGACGGCAATTTTATCAGTCAGTTTTTCACGGGCGCAGACCGCGGCGGCTTTGCACAACGCCTGCGAAGTGCGCCCGGTCGGGTCTTCGCTAAACCGGTCGCGGATTAATTTTGTGGTTTTGACCGTTTCCGCCGAATCAATAATTCGTTTCATCGTGGCGACCGATTCGACCGGATACTTCCCCGCCGCCGTTTCCGCCGACAGCATCACGGCATCGGTGCCGTCCCAAACAGCGTTGGCGACATCGGACGCTTCGGCGCGGGTCGGGCGCGGATTATCAATCATTGATTGAAGCATCTGCGTCGCCGTAATAACGAATTTGCCGCTCAAAACAGACTTTTCGATGATTTGTTTTTGATAGACGGGAACGAGTTCGGGGCTGGTTTCAACACCCAAATCGCCGCGAGCGACCATCAGCCCGTCGGTCGCCTCAATGATTTCATCGAGATTTTCCATCGCTTCCGCTTTCTCGATTTTGGCGACGAGCAGCGGTCTGCCAATTTTACGTTTATTGAGCTTTTTAATAAGTTCTTTGACTTCCAGACAATCTTCCGCCTGCCGCACGAACGACAGCGCGATGTAGTCAATTTCCTGCGTCATCGCCCATTCCAAATCCACGCGGTCTTTGTCGGTCAGCGACGGAATCGGCAGCTTCGTGTTCGGCAAATTGATTCCCTTGCGTTCGGACAAAACGCCGCCGTTGACGATTTTGGTGGTGACATCGGTTTTAGTCACTTTTTTGACTATCAGTTCAATCGCGCCGTCATCAAGCAAAATTCGCGCCCCTTTTTCGACAAGTTTCGGAAGCTCTTTGAAATTAGTCGAAACTTCTTTGACGCTGCCGGAAATATCACGCGAAGTAATAACAAATTCCGCATCGGCTTCCAGCACGACGGGCATCGCATTTTGCAGCAATCCCGTGCGGATTTTCGGACCCGATAAATCAACCAGCACGGACAGCGGTCGGTTTAGTTTTTTTGAAACAGCCCGCGCCGTTTTGATCGTCGCGGCGTGTTCTTCGTATGTGCCGTGCGACATATTGATCCGCACGGCGTTTAGTCCGGCGTTAATAAGCTGTTCGATAATGGCGGATGTGTTTGAAGCAGGTCCCAGGGTGGCTAAAATTTTCGCTCTTCGCATTACGTCAAATTTATCATTTTTTGGCGTGATTACAAATTGGGGAAATTAGTTGTTTGGCTTTTTTTTTCAGATAAATCTTCTTTCAAGGTTTTGGTAAACAAGTTGATTTCAGACGCTCTATCAATTGACGATTCACGAGTGACGAGTTTACGATCAAAACAATGAAAATCATCAGCCGCGACAATCAAAGAATAAAATATGCCCGCAAAGTCAGTGACGGGCGAGTAAAAGAAGCGATTTTTGTTGAAGGTGCGCGGCTGGCGGAAGAAGTTCTACGCGCCGGTTTGGAGATTTTCGACGTTCTTTTTACCGAACAGTTTCGCCAAAGCGAACACGGCGGACTTATTTTGCAGAACGTTGCGGCGAAAACAGACAGTCTCGCCGAAGTTCCCGAACAGATTTTCAACTCCGTCGCCGCTACTAAACATTCGCAGGGAATCATCATCATCGCCGCCAAACCGATCACAGGGAAAATTGAGATTGAAACTAATTTGGCGAAAAATCAAGGGCAATTGCCGTTGTTTATTTTGCTTCATCAAATAAATAACCCGTCAAATTTGGGCGCGATTCTGCGAACTGCCGAAGCTGCCGGTGTTTCAGGTGTGATTTCAACCGAAAATTCGGCGGATGTTTTTTCGCCGAAGGCACTGCGCGGCGCAATGGGCGCGGCTTTCAGAATGCCGATGTGGACGAACGCCGCGTTTGACGAGGTTTTGCACTGGGCAAAAGAAAAGGATTTAGTTTCCGTCTGCGCCGATGTCAATGCGGAAAAAAGTTATACAGAAATTGACTGGAATGTGCCGCGCCTGTTAATTTTCGGTTCGGAAGCACACGGATTGAGTGCGGAAGAACGCGCCGCGATTGACGAAAGTTTGATTATTCCGATGGAGAATAGTGTCGAAAGTTTAAATTTGGCTGTTGCCTGCGGCGTGATTTTGTTTGAAGCGAAAAGGCAAAATGAAGAAACCCGCACGAAATAAGGCGACATTCGTCACCCTTATTTCGTGCGGGTTTCTTCATTTGTAAATTATCTCCCGTTAATATTCGGGTTTGTGCGAAATGAATTTGTGTTTGGCGATGAGTTGGAATTATTCAAATTCATCACCTTGATAAATTCATTTTGGGCAAATGGAACGGTCACGATAATCAAGCCGACTTCGATGTCGTTTGCCAAAACTTTATTATTGACATCACTTGTTTGTCCCAAATGGTCTTTCGCCTGTAAAAACATTTGTTTGGCATCGGAAAATTTGCCGAGCAAAAGGTTGGCGCGTCCCATTAGATAAAAATCTTCGGCACTTTCGGGCGGCAGGGTGCTGGAAGCGAGATACTGCTGCGGATTTTTATCAACCGTCCGCCGCGATTCTTCAAACGAAGTCAGCGGAATATTCTGCGATTGCTGCGTCGGCACCGGCACGATGTCCGGTTCGGCGTTCTGCCGCGCCCACGAATGGTAAACTCCGGCACCGATCAGCGTTCCTAAAAACAGCGTCAGCAGCGGCGTTAAAACTCTGCCCAAAATATCCGGTTTCTTTTCGACCACCGTAAAAATCGGTTTGTCTTCTCGAACTTTTTCACTCACGGCAAACGGCGATTCCCCGGCTTTTCCAGCCTCAAATGACAACGAATTTCGATTTTGCGTCGTTGTCGGAAAAACCATTTCAGACGAAGCGACCGTCTCTTCAGCTGATTTATCGTTGACAGTCGCCGGCATTTCGAGCTGCCGCGTCGGAATTTCTTCCTCGACCGCGAGCGGCGCGGCAAATTCTTCGTTGTTGGTCAGTACGGGCGGACGGGCGGCGATAACGGTCGCTTCCTCATATTCAAAAATTGGTTCCGGTTTCTTATCGCTAAAATTTACCGCCACCGTGTCCGTCACTTTGGCAATGACGGCGGTCAAATTGTCTCCCGCCCCGCGCTGGTAACAAATGTCCTTCATTTTCTGCACGATGTTGGCGGGCTTGTCGCTGGAAATCAAAAGATCGCGCAGTTCAAAATCGTCAATGTGACGCGTGATGCCGTCCGAACAAAGCAAAAACGTTGTGTGCGGCTCGAACATAATCGTTTTCATATCAACTTCGACCGCGTAATCCGCACCGAGTGCGCGGCTGATGACGTTGCGGCTCGGATGATTGGAGGCTTGCGCGGCGGTCATTCGTCCGGCGCGCACTTCCTCTTCGACGACCGAATGATCCTGCGTTTCGCGGTAAAGTTTGCCCTTGGAATCAAGCCGGTACAGCCGCGAATCGCCGACGTGACCGATGGTGGCGATGTTGCCCGAAACGTGCAGCGCGACCATTGTCGTCGCCATCGTCGAAAGCTGTGTCAAATCGTGCGACATCTGATAAATCGCCGTGTTGGCGCGTTCAATCGCCAATTTCATCATTTCTTCCGCGTCGCCGTTCTCCTTCAAATTAACAAACGCTTCGCCGAGAATTTCCACTGCCATCTGCGATGCAACATCGCCCGCCTGCGCTCCGCCCACGCCGTCGGCAACCGCAAACAGTCCGCGTTGATTCATTTCCAAAAACGAATCTTCGTTCTGCGGACGTTTCTCGCTCAATCCGCGATCAGAGACGGAAGCCGAATCAATTTGAAAGTTATTTTCCATTATTTTTTCCGAACAAGTCCAAAGTTCAAAGTCTCAAGCCCAAAGTCTCAAACCCCAAATTTGACGAGTAAATTTAATGACGGCGCATCAATCAACTTCGGACATTGGACTCTGAACTTTGGACTTGCTGCACGTCAACGGAGTTGCGATGTGAAAAAGCCATCAGCATTCCGAGCATTACGAAACTGGTTATTAAACTGAAACCGCCGTGACTGACGAACGGGAGCGTGATGCCGGTCATCGGTAATGCCCGCGTGATGCCGCCCATATTGACCAGTGCCTGAAAACCGATAAAAGCGGTCAGCCCGACGGCGCACAGTTTGCTGAACATATCCCTTGCGTCCAAAGCCGTGCGAATCCCCGCACTGACAAAAGTTATCAGCGCAAAGATTAGCAATAAACCGCCGAAAAGTCCAAGTTCTTCGCCGATGGCGGCATAAATGTAATCTGAATCGGCGACCGGAATCAGTTCGACGTAGCCGAGACCCAGCCCGCGCCCTGTTTTGCCTCCCGAATAAATGCCGAAAGTCGCCCGCGAAGACTGCAATGCGTCGTCACCGAACCACGCTTCTTCATTTAATGTATCGAGCCGGTCTTTGAGTTCACGAAGCTGCCGCTGATCCGCCTGATTTGTGCTGATAACATCTTCGTCCGAACTAGGCTGCTCGTCGCCGGACGCGGACGTCGAATACTTCGTCTGCTCATACATCTCCGTGATGTCCTGCGCGGCGAGAGCTTTTATTTGAGCGCGTAATTCCTTCGCCCGAACTTTCGCGGCATCATCGGGAGTTTTATCGGCATTGATTTTCGCCAATTCGTCGTAAAGAGGTTTCGCCTCCGGTTTGCGTTCAGTCAAATCGCCCTGATACTGCTTCCAGTAAAAATCTTCCAAATCACCCTTCCAAAACGGCGTGTCGGGCGGCGGCGGATTAAGCGCGTCAAACCACAAATGAAACCGCTGCGGAATACGGCGCGGCAAGCTGTTTTTGACCGGCTGGGCAAGCGTTGACAACAGCGGAACTTTAATCTGCACGCTCGCCGGGAGCGCACTGAGCAGTAAAACAACAACGATGACTGCTACCGAACCGACAAAAACAATGCGCTGCGGCAGCCGCCGGACGGCAATTAAATAAAGTGTGATATAGACCGAACTGAACACGAGCATCTGCCCGAAATCTTTGAGAACGAAAAACGGCACGAACGGCAGCATCGCCATAAAAACTAGCGGCAAAACATCTTTCGCCCGGGGAATGCCCCAGTAAGTCTGCGACAATTTTTTGTAAAGACTCGACAAAATCGCCGCAAACCCGACGAGAAACGGAATTTTCGACGGCTCCCACGGGGTCATATTGCCGATGGATTTCCCGGATTGCGAGGTGACGGCGGCGAGCATCAGCGGAATCAGCGTCAGCAACACGATTGAAAAACCGTTGTTCTGCAAAAATTCCAGAATCCAGTCCTGCCGGACGAAATAATACGCCCCGAAACAGCAGAGAATTGAAAACAGCGGAATCCAGGTGAATTCGGACAATAAAATATCCGACATTCCGATTTTCGATTCGCGTGGTTTTTCTTTGGAAAGATCAACCGGCGACGGCGGCGTGGGCGGCAAACCCATTATTTGTTTTTTGTCAGCCGAATAATTTTCCTGAATATAGTGAAGCTGAAGCGTTTCGATTTTCGCCTGTCGTGCTTCCGATTTATGATCTTTGGAAATATATTCGTCATCGCTGAACAGACGATACTGCACCGTCAAACCGACGGAAAAAAGCAGCACCGCTGTTGTATAAAGCGTCCAGTTTCCCTGATATTTCGTGAACCGGCTGAAAATAATCGGCAGCATCGTCAAAATTAACAGCAGACCCAGATTTCGCGCCGCCGCCAGCCCGGAAGTTTCGTAGCCGCGAATCAACGCCCCGTAATAAATCGCGTAGTGAGCGATGCCGGTCAGCACTGTAATCAACAGCAGAATCAGGAAATGTGATGAAGTTCGGTTTTTCATCGTAATTATTTTTTGGTCTTTGGTCTTTAGTTTTGATTCTAATTTTTTATTTTTTCCGTTGTCACTGAAATAGCTCCGTGAACAACTGAAAAGCAAGACCAAGAACCAAGTACAGCTATTTTTTCTTCTTCTTCTTTTTTCTCTCCGCCTGCGGCACCGGTGCTTTCGGCTTGTATTGGTCGCCCAAAAGTCCGAGTTCGCCCGCTTTTAATATTACGTCGGCGGCAATCGGGGCGGCGGTTCGTGCGCCCTGTCCCGCGCCTTCGACAACGACGGCGATGGCGACTTGCGGATTTTCGAGCGGCGCGATGGAAATAAACCAACTGTCCACGCGCTTTGCCAGAACGGGCGCGTCATATTCGGTTAATATACCGTTGACACGGCGTTTTTTCTTGACGGTTTTGATCGTCCCGTCAGCGTTATAGACGGGCGCGAGTTTTTCCGCCGTACCGGTTTTGCCGCCGACGCGAATGCCCGTTCCGGCTAATTTCGCGGCGACAACTCTGCCCGTGCCGCCCGATTCTTCGGTGACGGTCGCCATAATGTCGCGCATCGTCGCGGCTTGCTGCGGCGAAACAATTTTCCCGAAAATTTGTGGTGGCTGGTCATATTCGATTTTCGGCTTCATCAAATTGCCCTGCATATTCGCCGGAATCGAAGCGATCAACGCCATTTGAAACGGGGTCATCTGTCCGGCGTAACCCTGTCCCATTCCTTCCAAACCCAAATCGTAGAGACTTATTTTACTGCCCGTAACAACCGTCGAACGCGCCGGCGCGATTGCCCCGGCGATGCGGCTGTTGCTGACATTCCAGATGCCCGGAAAAAATCCCTGCGTCGTCGCTTCCGCCGGGGTGTCAACGGCTTGGATGCCGACCAATCCGGCGGTTTCGCCGAGTTTTTCGCGTCCGAGATTGACGGCTAATTGCGAGAAAAACTGGTTACTGGAAATACGAAAAGCGTCGGGAATCCCGAATGTGCCGCAAATTTCGCAGCTTCCGTCGGCATCGCAAATCGCCCGCGAGCCGCGAAACGGCGTATAACATTCGGGCGCAGGTTTGCCGTCCAATTGAATGTTCTGCTTGCCGTTGCGGAATGCGTTTATCATCGTAAATGCTTTAAAGGTCGAACCCGGAACGTAGTATTCGCGGAGCGCACGGCTCAGCAACGGACGGCTTTTTTTGTCGCGCTCCAGCCGGTGCAAATCATTCGCGTCCTTGATGTCGCCTAACGAAAACGACGGGTTTGAATAAATGCCGAGAACTTCGCCCGTTTGCGGGTTCAGTACGACAATCGCGCCTGTTTTGCCGTCCAGTTCCTTCGCCAGATATGTCTGTAAATCGCGGTCAATCGTGATGCGAACGTCGCGCTGGGTATCATCGTCGCGTTTGATTTTTGTTAAAACCTCCCACGATTCGGGCATCGGGTCGGCTTTCTGCGCGTAAAGCGTCCGTTCGAGTCCGGGCGTGCCGAGTTCCGTACCGAGCAATTGCGCCATTTCGCGGTCGAGCGGATATGTTCTGACAATATCGCCGTCGGTTTGGCGTTTGTAATAAGCGAGCGCATTAACCAATTTACCCGAACGGTCGAGCATCCAACCGCGAAGCTGCGAAGACGCCGCCCGCCGCGTTCGCAAATCGCGGTTGCTCAATTCCTGAAATCGCCCGCCGTCTTTTTCTGCGAAAACCGCCCAGTAAACGTGAAAACCGAACACCGTGAAAGCCAGCGTGATAAAGACGAACTGCCAAATCCGCAGACTCCGGTCCGTCACGGTTTTCGTTAACTTGCGTTTTACTTCTTTCGGCAAGTCCCGTTCAAAGTTAAATTTCGGATGGCGAAAACTGCTGGAAAATGAGATTAGTAAAAAACCTACTAAAACGGTGAGTCCGATTAGGTAAACCACGCTCAAACCCGCCGGAGTGCGTTCCAAAATCTGCCCGCCGAACAGATTTTCGGGGCGCAGCTTTTCCCAATTTATTTGTAAAAAGAATAGAAGAATCGTCATTTCAATTCCCGTCCGCATTCGTCACATTTGTTTGTTTCGCGGCTTCCATATCGTCTTTCGCCGCCAGATTTTCGCTGACAAAAAGCGTTTGGTCGAAATTCACATAATCTTTTTGAGCGGAAAATTCCTCCGTCATCGTCGAATTTTCCGCTTCGCCCACGATATGTTCGAGAGCGACGGCGACCGTGCCGAATTGCAGCTTATCGCCGTTTTTAATGACAAATGCTTTGCCGTAAGCGATACGCTCGCCGTTGATAAATGTTCCGTTAGTCGAACCCGTGTCGGCGACCATCAATTGCCCGTCGGAATTTAAAACGAAGGCGGCGTGGATTTTTGAAATGCTCGCATCGTCAATCACCAAATCGTTTTCCTTCGTTCGCCCGATGCTTTTTCGTTCTTTCGACGCAAAAGTCAACTTAACTTTGTTCAAACTGTCGCCCGCCGTGAACTGTGCTGTGAAAATTTGCTTTTCGGGTTCGGCTGGTTTTTCTTCGACCGGATTGAGAATGACGTTCTTCAAATCGGGAACGGTTACATTAACGGCGGCTTCGCGTCCGGCTTCATCAGCGAAAGTGTCGAAACTCGTCAGCAGTTTGACTCCGGCGGTAAAATAATCGGGCTTTATTTCCAACTTTAACGGCGCAAAAGTGTGATACCGCCGGTCATTGATGTGGTCAACCGCCGCTGTCAGCAATTCGTATTCGAGTTTTTTCAATGCGCTTTCCGCATCAGTCGAAAACTTATCCCACTGCATTAAAAGTTTGATATTGTGCGGCACGAACTTCCCTTTCGCCCCCTCGTCTTTAACTTCCGCGTCTAAGAGTTTTTTTAATTTTTCGATCAATTCGCTGGTTGCCAAACTGCTCGACGGCTGCCAATTCCTGCCCGTCAAACGATCAAATGTTTCGCCGAGCCGGGTCAAAATGCCGCGTACGAACCAATCGGGCGACACCGGCTTTTTAGTCGAAGTTGAAATTTTATCGGTCATTTTATGGCTTAAACGAAAAGAAGTTAGATGTTATCAAAATTCTTTACCATTTTAGCCGCAAACCCAGTTATTTGTAAAACTTTTATTGATTGACAAAATTTAATGTTTAACAATCGAAAAAGATGTTGCAAATCGTTTTAATTAATGTTATATCTTTAACTGCCTTTGCCAGAATGAAAGGTTCAAATTTTCAGTTCTGTCAAAATGACTGGTCGGTCTTTTTTTTTGGTAATTAATTCCAGAGGTATAACACACCCCATAAAACAAGGTGCTTTTAGAACGCCGCGTACCAACGCTTGATTACCCGTGCGCTTCAAGCCGGCGAGCGGTTTGCCCAAATTACATTATCTAAAAAATCATATCAACACGGCGGCAGTTTGCTTCGAGGCGCGAAAATTATAATGAATACAACCATCAATAACCGAAACACTCCTGATGACGCGGGACGGCGAAACGGGATGAAAGGGTTTTCGCTGCCGGAAATTATCATCGTGCTGATTATCATTGCAATTCTGAGCGCGATTTCAATTCCCTATATTTACAACTACACGAAATTATATAAGTCGGAAGATCAATCGCTAAAAGTGATGGATTTGATGCGTGAAACAAATCAACTTGCGCTAACCAGACGTAGAACTATGCGTTTTGAGATTGATCTGACAGACAATAAGATGCTGATTATTGACGAAGATACGAGCGTTAGTCCGACAGTTCACAAGGAAATCAAGGCAATACCGCTTGAGGCAGTCAGAGAAATAAGAATGGATATTGCACCGACGGGAATCTCCAACCCAAGTCCGCCCAATTACAGCGTTGCCGCATTCGCCGCCGATACTATCGGACACAAGAGCGGAAATATTACGGTTACGGGTCATAACGTGTGGGCAGCCAGATTCAAAAGCGACGGTTCCGTAGTGAAAAAAGATGGAAGTCTCGTTAGCGCGACTATCTTCGTTTGGGCGCCGCTCGTCGCTGGAAGCACTAATCCTCGAAACAGCAAAGAAGTAAGAGCAATTACAATGTTTGGCGGCACCGGCGCAGTCAGATACTGGAAATATGACGGAACGGCATTCAAGCCATTCTGAGGCGATTTCGATTTGCAGAGGAAATGTCAGTGCCGATAGTTTGGCATATGATTACGGTATTTTTACCGAATTAAGTTTTATAAGTCAGTCGAAAAAATAAATATGAAAGTTAATGACGAAGCCGGATTTACATACATTGACGTGATGGTCGCGGTAGTTATATTACTAGTCGGGATTTTAGCCCTTTTGTCTGCCATCACCGGCTCTGTTTTTCAAACCAAGGGACAGGAATATCAGTTGAACGCCAAGCAAATTGCTACTTCGACAATGGAATCAATTATGTCGGTTAAGGAAACCACCGATCCGTCTCGGTTAGGATGGAACAGCGTCGGCAACATTTGCACTGGCAGTCCTTGTCCCGTTCCGCAGGGCATTTTTCCGACCGGTTTTCAATCGGTCAGAACAGATGCCGGACCGGATCAAATTATCGGTACCGCCGATGATACCGGCACCGTCGTTCCGGGTCTTCAACGCCGCATAGTAATTACTGATGTATGTGATCCGGATAGACCTTCGTATAACTGCAATCCGATTGGCACACTGCCAATCAAAATTCGGTCAGTGCAGGTGACGGTTACTTACTTCGTCGGTGCCATCAAAAGACAAGAAGTCCTTGCCACAGTTTTAAGCAGCTATTAACGATCGAAAAAATTTATGCAAGAAAATATAAGTTTGCCCGAAGCTGAACGAGCCAGCCGCAATAGTGAAAGAGGATTCTCTTTGCTTGAACTGATCATTGCAATGATAGTTTTTTTAATCGTGACGGCGGCAATTTACGGGGTGTTGCAAATTGCCCAGCGCAGCCGCACTCTCGTCAATCAACAAGTGCAGCTTAACAAAAATGTTCGCGTTGCTCTGAATATGATCGGGCGCGACACATACAATGCAGGATTCGGATATCCGTTGAAGAATACTGTAGTGTTACCCGACAACAAAGTTTCGGCACTGCTCGGCATACCCAATGATTTTGACAATTCCCGCGACACCGTGCCGCCGATTATTGCCGGAAATGATATTACGCTGAATACTTTTAACAACGCTTCCAATATTAAGACGGATCAAGTTACATTCCTTTTCAAAGATTCTAGTTTCAACTTGACCGGAACTGCCGGCAGTGAGGTTTCACTGCCTTTGAATATTAATGCCGCGACAACCAGCAGCGGCGGTATTGATGAAATCATCCCGATCTCCGGTAGTAATGCCTCCTGTAATAAAAATGACATCTTTATCATCACCGGGAATACCGGCTCGGCTCTCGGCGTTGTAACGGCGCTGAGCGGAACGAATATAGTTCAGTTTTCTAACGGTGATGTTCTTGGATTCAACCAAACCGGAACGTCAGGTCCTTTGCGCGGCATCACAGCCCCCGCCAGTATGCAAAGGGTCAGAATGGTAACTTACTATGTCGCCGCTGACGGGACGCTGACACGCAGAGAATACGCAAACGTAACGCCGGTCGGTGCCAATCCGCCGCAAAATTGGGTTGACGAACCGATAGTTTACGGTGTCGAAGACTTTCAAATTAAATATGTTTTGGATACTGGAACCGTCACTGACAATCCCAGCGCGGGAGCAAACGGAATTGCCGGTGACGCGGATGATGTGCAGGCAAATTTGGCGAAAGTGCGTCAAATAAGATATACGATTTCTGTTAAAGGAAGTGAGTTAAACCCTGCCGGACAACCGTACCGGGTTAATATGACTTCGACTTTCAGCACACGAAATTTAGGATACGACGCAAGCTAGGGAAATAGTGAAACAAATATGAATACGTCAGATTTTACGCAGGATGGTTTCAAAAAAATTGCGGATGATGCGAATCAGCGCGGTTCGGCTTTAGTTATTGCAGTGCTGATTTTAGCTTTGATCAGCGTCTTTGTCGCTCTGGCTCTAACCAGATCGGCAACCGAAGCTGCCGCCATCGGTAATGAAACGGCGGATGGACGCACATTCTACGCCGCGCAAGGCAGTTTGGAGGTGATGACCAGAAATTTCAATAAAATTTTTGAGACAAAAATCAATCCGAGTGATGACGATATAAGTAAAGTTAAGACGGCATTAGTTCCGGGTTTAGATTCATCTCAATACACATTCAAACAGGAACTTGACAAAACATCCCTCAGCAAGACGGTCGTTCTTCCCGGCGGACCGTTTGCCGGGTTATACGCCATTAGAGACAATTGGCGTTTGCGGGCAACGGCAACCAATTCATCCGGTGTGCAAGCCGAATTGACACGTAACTTACTAAACAATCGCATTCCCATTTTTCAGTTTGGTATTTTCTATGATGATGATTTGGAACTTTACCGTCCGCCCCGTTTTGGTTTTGGCGGACGAGTTCACACCAACGGAAATTTTTTCCTGTCACCGGGCGACGATGGAGTTTACTTCGATTCGCGCGTGACGGCAGTCGGTCAGGTTATCACACAAAGTTGGCGCAACGGCTACACTGGAGACAGCGGCAAGAATCAATCATTTATCAAAAACGCTTCGGCGGCTAACAAACAGCTCTTCCCTGATAAAGCAAGTGTTCTTAATACTACGTCGGGTGCTGCTGATAATATTTTTGCGTCAAAACCCGATATGCCGCCCAGCAAGCTCAATCCTAACTGGGCATCGGATAGTTCGGTTTTCGACGGCAATTTGCAGACCACAGGTCCGAATACGGAGCTAAAACTTCCGGTCAAAATCGGAACCGATACAGACTTGATAGAGTTGATTAAACGCGGAAAAAAAGTTGCCGACAGCAGTGGCGGCGATTTGTTTAAAAACGCAAGCGGAAATCTCGTCCCCGTCACGAACTCTATAAATGATGTTGACAACGATATTTTAAGAGCCGAACGCTATGCCAATAAAACCGGAATTCGCGTCAGTCTCGCCGACAGCAAAGCGAAACTGCCCGGTTGCGCTTCCGGCACTGGCACGGCTGCCATAACGGGAGTTTGCGGAGTGCGTCTCGACGGACTGGCTGACGGAACGGGCGACATAACTACTTCCATTGCCCGCGGCTATCAGCCGAAAGATATGAAATTAAACAGCGGCGGCGGAATCTACACAGCGACGCGTGTCAACGGTGAACGTCTATATACCGGACGCGAAGTCTGGATAAAGGTTGAAACCGTTCGTACCGACCCGACAAACGGCGCGATTATTACAAGAGATATAACACAGGATTTTCTAAGTCTGGGTATGACGGAACAAGCCATAGCGTCACTTGTTAATATTAGCAGTTATTCCGATCAAAGTGCGCCGGATAATAGAACCGATTCATCCAGTCGCAATCTTCTACAAACTACTGCCCAGACACCTTCTACCGGAGTGGACAGCCGCTCTATCATCAAAATGCAAAGGTTTGTCATCCCGGGACCCGAAATTATCGGCGGCAGCAGTAATTACTTAAATTATTACTCTTCATCGGGAGGTTTCAACGCCGTGGTTCGTTACAGCGGAGTTAATGACAGCAAAGTTTCTACTGGTTGTGCATCAGGCTGCACGGGGGAGAATATTGATCCGAACTCAATTGACAGGGAAAGATACGCTCATATGAAGCGGGCTGCTGTCAACGGCGGATCTTCCGATAAGGCTGTCGTTCCGTTTCCAATTGAACTGTTTGATACGCGAGAAGGCACTTTTTATGATTTGAACAGCACCTCGCTTTATCTTAACAACAAAGTAACCAAAAATGGCGCGATGAGTGTGGTTGATCTTGATATTGCCAATCTGCGTCGCTTTTTGAGAGGTGACTTCAACGGAATGTTTCCAACCGACACGCCTTTTGCCCAAAGCAATGGCAATGTCGGGTTGAAAAATACCGATATCCCCAGTAACGGCGGCTGGGTGTTCTATGTTTCTGACCGGCGTGGTGATGTTGATTTCGACGGCGAATATGACATGGAAGACATCTACGGTTATAACTATAATAGTTCAAACGGCAGGTATTACGGGTGCGACGGAATCCTCGAAATTGGAGAGGATGTCAACGGTAACGGAATTCTTGATTTTAACAGCGGCAACGGTGAGGCTCCCGTTAATTACGGCGATGACATCTTCTCAGACGCGGCAGCAGTGAGTGACCTCAAATACTACCGGCGCGGAGTGAGGTTAATCAATGGCACAACGCTGCCAGGCATTTACGATGCTGCGATCCCTGCTAATACTAAAGGTTTCACGGTCGCATCTGAAAACGGCGTTTACATTAAGGGGAATTATAATGCAACCGGCGTAGCAGGCGTTCCTTCAACCGGAAATACTCCCTACAGTGACTACCAGCCTTTCAATACGCCGACACATATTCCGGCTTCAATTGTAGCGGACGGAGTAACTATTCTTTCAAACGCGTGGAACGACGCGGAAAGTTTTGCTTATCCGTATGATTTGACAAAACGGCTGGCGACTGACACGACCGTTCGGTTTGCGATGATTTCGGGTGATACTATTGCTTCCAAGGAAGCCAACCCGAATCAGGGCGGAATTTCGCCGCAAATGAACGGCGGGGTTCACAATTTCAAAAGATTTTTAGAACGGTGGACTGATCCGGCAGCCAGTGGTGCATTCAAAACTAATTTGAACTACTCCGGTTCGCTAATCAATCTTTTCAATTCACACAATGCAAACGGAGCATTTAAATGCTGTAACACGGTATATAATCCACCCATTCGTAACTGGGTTTTTGACAATACGTTTCTCGACGCAACACGATTGCCGCCCGGAACACCGTTTTTCCAATATGTTCAAATTACCGGTTTTCAGCGCACAAACGAGTAAGAAACTTTAACTTTCAAGCGACAAAAAATCGTCCCCGTTATTTGATGACGCGGACGATTTTTTATGCGTTATGTTTTCACGAACTTTGAATTTATAATCAACGTAAGGTTTAATGTAATGGCGGCGTTTTTCACTTTCTCCTTCTTAAAGACTAATGATGAAAGAACTTTCGTTAAATAATACACGGCTCGACGGACGTTATAATATTCAGACGCTGTTGGGGCGCGGAAGCTATGCCGAAATTTACATCGCCCGCGACACTTTGGCTTCATTGCAGTCGCCGCATTCGCTGGTCGTCGTGAAAGCTCTCAATGTCTTTATGCAGAACGATTTAGACCTTGATTTGGAGCGCACTTTAGTTGAAAATTTTCAGAACGAGGCGATTGCGCTCGACCGCGTGCGGCATCCGAACGTCATCAGCCGGCTCGGACACGGAACAGCGCGTGATCTGCGAAATACGATTTTTCATTATCTCGTGCTGGAATATCTGCCGGGAGGCGATTTGGCGAAGGCGTGCCGCGAGAAGAGCTTGAATCTGTCGAAGGCGTTATTTTATCTGGAACAAGTCTGCGCCGGTTTGGGACACGCGCACAAAATGGGCGTGATTCACCGCGACATCAAACCGCAGAATCTGCTGTTGACCGAAGACCGCCAAACGGTGAAAATTGCCGATTTCGGCGTGGCTCGAATTTCCCAATCCGATTCGCCGATCACGCGTGTCGGAACGAATATGTACGCGCCGCCCGAACACAGCCCGTTTTTCACCGGGAACGCGGGAACGATGACCGTCACCGAATTGACCCCCGCCGCCGATATTTATTCGCTGGCGAAATCGGCTTATGTCTTAATCACTTGCGAATCGCCGCGCTTTTTCACCAATCAGCCGATTACCGAACTGCCCCTCGATCTGCGCCGTAAACCGTGGGCGACCGAATTAATCAAGGTTTTGAATAAAGCGACACAGAATAATCCGGGCGACCGCCAGCAGAACGTCACCGAATTTTGGCGGGATTTATCCGGCATCAAAAAGTTTGCCGAAGCGGAGAACGGCGAAGATTTGACCGCAATTTCGGCGCGTCCGCACACCGTTCCGCAGCCGCACATTTCGAAAGGCTACACGCCGCTCGCGCCGCAGCGACCGAGCTTCAACACTTCCGACGATTTCAAAGTGGATAAAGATTTATCCGCCGCTGGTCGTCTGCCGCTGGTCGTCAAACTGGACGAACGCTATCAGGCTCCACCGGTCAGACAGCCGCCGGTCATTGACCACGAACCCGTGCGGGAGCCGGAAATGTTTGCTCAGCCCGAACTGCAGCGTCCGCGAAAACTTCTGCATCGTGTCGCAATTTTCGTCGTGTTCATCGGTTTATTTGCGGGAATTCTCTATGGAACGCACAATTATCTGCGCGGACGCACTATTTTGCCGACGATCCGAAATCCTTTTGCAAACCAAACCGGAACCGCCACCGGCGATGTTTATCTGCGTTCGACCCCGAACACGGAAAATGATCCGGTTGGCATCGTCACCAAAAGTTCACGATTGAAAGTTGTCGGTTCAAGCGACAATTGGTACGAAGTTGATATAATCGAACAGGGCGACCCGACCAACACCGCCATTTCCGCCAAGCACGGCTGGGTGAGCGGCAAATATGTTGATGTTCAGTAGATTCCAGATTCCAGATTCCAAATTCCAAATTGAAATCCCGGAATGCAAATCTGCAATCTGCAATCTGGAATCTGGAGTTTGCAATCTGGAATAATTATGAGCGTATTGGATAAAGTCAGAAAATGGATTGACGGCGAATCGTCGGAAAGTATTTTGGAAGAAGCCGCCCGCAACGCGCAGGTCAGTCCGCGCAGTCAGGCGGAGGAATTTATTGTCAAAATTGCCAAAGCGGTCGAAGAAGTGATGCAGCGCGAACTCGTGCCGCTGCCGCAGGGAACGACAATTATTCCGACCGAGTACATCATTTTTTTGAGTGAACCGGATGATAAAGACTGGCAGGGCGTAAAGCGTAAAGGTTTGGAACAGGGGCTTTATCATATTTTAGCCGAACGCGCGAAGGAAATCGCCGGTAAGCGCAAACTCGAAACGCAGTCGTTCGCCGTCGAGCTGCGGGTTGACGGGACGCTTGAACCGGGCGACGTACGCGTTCAGCACAGTTGGGACGACAGTTCAAGCAACAAAACCAGCGTTTTGGCGCGACCGAAAAACATCCCTAAACCATCGCAGTCGCTTCTTCCGATTGAAAACAGTCCCGTTTTGTCGCCGCCAAATTTCGTTCAAAACCAAACGATCAATTCCCATCAGCTGCCGCCGACCATTCAGCAAATGAGTGTGCCGCAGGCTGCCCGCTATCAAACCGGCGAGATAGAGGAATTGACGCACGTTCAAACGAGGCGCAACAAGGAATTTTACAAATTGGAGATTTGGCGCGAAGGCGTTCGGCAAAGCGTCATCCCGGTTTATCAAAACGAACTCAGTATCGGACGCGGTTCAAAATCTAAGCCGGTGGATGTCGCGCTGACCGGAGACCCGGAAATCAGCCGCCGTCACCTGAGTTTAATTTATGACGGTCAGGGAAATTTTTCGCTTTTGAACGAAGGGCGCAATCCGGCGATGATTAACAATTACGAACTCCCCGTCGGTCAGCGCATCTCGGTCTCCCCCGGTGTTCCGATTGCCGTATGCAGTTATCTGCTGCGAATTCAGCCGATGTGATTTGCCAGCCAAAAGTCCAAAGTCCAAAGTCCAAAATTAGCTTGTATTAAACTTTGGACTTTGGACATTTAAACTTAAAAACCTGTATTTTAGTTGAGTATGGAATATCCTCTGTGGGTTTGGATTTTTTTCTTTGCGGTCGTTTTGATCGCGCTGTTTGTTGATGTTGCCATCGTCAACCGCCACGCGCACACGCCGACGCGCCGCGAAACTTTGGTGTGGAGCGTGATTTGGATTTCGCTGGCACTGCTTTTTAATGTTTTCGTTTACTGGCAGGTCGGCACGCATCAGCAGGATTGGGCGTTGGCTTCGCACAAAGCGAAAGAGTTTTTCACCGGCTACCTGATCGAACTCTCGCTTTCGATAGACAATTTATTCGTCTTTCTACTGATTTTTAATTACTTCAAAGTCCCGAAAAAGTATCAGCACCGCGCGTTGTTCTGGGGAATTTTTATGGCACTCGTGCTGCGAATGGTGATGATTTTCGCGGGCGCGGAAATGGTCGAAAGATTTCACTGGATACTCTATTTTTTCGGCGCGTTTCTGGTTTACACCGGACTGAAAATGTTCGGCGGCGATGAAGATTTCAACCCCGAAGAAAGCGCGATTGTGCGGCTGACGACGAGGTTTATCCCGATCAAGAAAACCTTCGAGGGCGAAAAGTTTTTCGTCATCGAAAACGGCAAACGGCTGGGAACATTGCTGCTTCTTGTTTTGGTCGTGATAAACGTCGCCGATCTGGTGTTCGCCGTTGATTCGATTCCGGCAATTTTCGGCATCACGACCGACAAATTTATCGTCTACACTTCAAATATTTTTGCTATTTTGGGTTTACGGACGTTCTTTTTTCTGCTCGTCGAAATGGCGGAAAAGTTTCATCTGCTCAAATACGGACTGGCGTTTGTGTTAAGTTTCATCGGCTTCAAAATGCTTCTGCCGCTGCTCGCACAGGGTTTGATGATGCTTACGGGCGAAACGAATTCCGCCTTCAACCTATTTTTGCAGCGGTGTCTGCACCACGATTATGAACAAATTATTATCAATCTCTCGCTCGGCATCGTCGTCGGGGCAATCGCGCTTTCAATAATTTTTTCGCTTTTTCTGCCGCCCGCAAAATCAACGGAAGAGTAGTATAATCAAAAAGCCGGTGATTTCTTCGCGCCGCGCCGCGTTTGATGCAGAACAAGTATCGCAAATTTTACGTTGATTGGTGGAACATCAAAAAAAGCACCGTTTACGGCAGCATTGCCGGAATCGTATTTTTGTGTCTTTTGATCGGCGGCGGATGGTGGTTGTGGCACAATAGTTCGTTGTCGGGGGCGGTTGAAAACGCTGACATCCCGAGAGATGCGGCGCGAATAGTTTCATATGAAGGCGACGTGCGGATCATTCGCGCTTCGACCCGTGAGACGATTTTGGTGACGAAAGAAACTTACGTCGCGGCGGGCGACACCGTGCAGACACAGGCTGACGGACGCGCTCAGATTCAAATGATTGACGGTTCGACGCTTTCGGTCCGACCGAACAGCACGATTGTCATTCGTGACAGTTCCTCAATTTTCGGCGGAACAAACGTACGCGTCACACTCGACCATGGCGGATTAAACGTCAAAACGCGGGAGCAGACGGAGAGTTCGGAAAATGTCGTCGAAGTCAAAGAATCCGAAAATCGTCTGTTCCCGCAAACCGACGCGAGTTTCAAGATCAACGACCAAACCAAAGGCGGCGAAATCCGTATCAGCCGCGGCGGTGTCGAATCGAACACGGGCAATGAAAAAACCGTGATAAAAGAAAATGAATTCGCCACCGTCAAAAACGGTAGAATTTCGCCGAAAGAGCAACTTCTCGACGCGCCGAAACTGGTTGCTCCGCCCAATTCCGAGCAGATTTCCGCGTCATCAGACGTTTCTTTTCGCTGGCAGAAACCGGATTCGAATTCGCCTTTGCGGTTTCATCTGCAAGTTTCCACTTCCCCGTTTTTTGTTTCCGACGCGATGGTAATTGAGCGCGAATCGATTACGAATCAAATTTTCACCATCGCCAATCTCGCTTCCGGGACATATTACTGGCGGTTGCAAGCCAATTCCGCGTCGGGTCAGACAAGCGATTGGGGCGAACCGTGGAAGTTTGCGATTATTAAACAAACCAACAGCGAGACGGTCACTGCGGGCGAGTGGCAAATCGAAAAAGTCGGCGGAAACATTTACATTGTCAGCGGCAAAACCAAACCGGGTGCGACCGTGCGCTCATCCGGGCGCGAGATTTTTGCGTCGGGCGACGGTTCGTTTCGCCTGCAAATCTCCAGCACGACCGGCGCGGTGACCGTCGAAATCAGCGACGAAAAAGGCAACCGAACGCGTTATAATTTATCATTGAGCAGCGGGCGAGCCGTGCGGCAAGGTTAATCCAGATTCCAGATTCCAGATTCTAAATCGGAAGTTCTCAGACACAAAGTTGTAGTTATTAAACAAATTGGAAAATTAACCTGAATTTCTGCATCTTAAATTTGGAATTTGAAATCTGGAATTTGGAATTTAAAAGATGGGACATACACATACACACGAAAGACGTTCGGCGCGAAGTTTGACTAAACTGAAAATCGCGCTGGTGCTGACTTTTGTTTATATGCTGGCGGAGGCAAAAACATTCTGCAATCCGAACTTTTGCAAAAGATAAAAACAAAAATGCACGACGGATTCGGCATTGACCATCTGACGATTCAAATGGAAACGGTCGCCGATGAAGCGATAGACACACATCAATGTTTTTCGGGCGCGAACTGTTTTGAACCGGGGGCGGTTCAAGGTTCAAAGTTTCAGGTTTAAGGTTCCAGACTAAAAACTAAAAACAAAAACAAAAAAACTAAGTCCAACTAAAATGTCTGAATTAAATTTAGCTTACGGAAAAACTTTTATAAACTTCAATTTTGATTCAGCTGAATTTGATATTTTAGGCGAGTCACAAGCTGATTCTGCGCTGACGGACGCGGAAATCGGGGCAAAATTTGAGGTTCCTATCGGTTCACCGGCGATTGAGGAGATTGTCGGGAGCGGTGAAAGCGTTTTGATCGTCGTGCCGGACGCGACGCGGCAAACGGCGAGCGGTCAGGTCGTCAATTTGCTCGTCCGCCGTCTGATTGCGAACGGGACGCTGCCATTCGACATCCGTATCATTTTTGCTACCGGTATTCACCGCCGCGTCACCGAGACCGAACAACAAACGCTGCTCACACCGTTTATCGCCCAGCGCGTCAAAATTCTGCATCATAATCCGCGTGATTTGGCGCAAATCGTCCGGCTCGGCGAAACTTCCGGCGGCATTCCGGTCGAACTCAACCGCGCCCTGACCGAACACGATCACGTCATCATCGTTGGCGGCATTTCGTTTCACTATTTCGCTGGATTTACGGGCGGCAGAAAGTTGATTTGTCCCGGACTCGCCTCAATACGGACGATTTCCGCAACACACAAACTGGCGTTCGACTGCGAAACAAAACAGACCCGCGCGGGTGTGGAGACGGGAATTTTAGACGACAACGCCGTTCACGAGGCGTTTATCGAAGTCGTCAAACAGCTTCCGCCGTCATTTTCAATTAACACCATCGTTAATGAAAACGGCATGGCGGCAGACTTATTTTGCGGCGACTGGATTTCTGCCCATCGCGCGGCGTGTGATGATTACGCCGCACGGCACACGATTGAAATCAACGGAAAACGCGATTTAGTCATCGTTAGCTGCGGCGGATTTCCGCACGACATCAATTTAATTCAGGCGCACAAAGCTCTCGACGCGGCTTCCCGCGCCTGTGCTGACGGCGGAACGATTATTTTTTTAGCGGAATGCGGTGACGGATTAGGCAGAAAAGACTTTTTATCGTGGTTCGCGGCGGGTAATTCAACTGATTTAGCCGAAAAACTCTGCGCCGGTTATCAAGTCAACGGACAAACCGCGTGGAACTTATTACGCAAAGCCGAAAAATTTAACGTCAAAATTATTACGAACTTGCCTGAAAATGAAACACGGGCAATGAGATTACATAAAGTGAATTCTTTGGAGAAGATTTTGTCGGAAATTGGCAACAATACAAAAGGCTATATTTTGCCTTTCGGCGCAAAGTATTTGACTGAAAAACTTTAGAACACATCGTAAATTAAAAACAATGGATAATCAATTATTAGTTCGTGACGCACGAAAAGACGATATTCCGGCAATCGCCGCCTTAATTCGTGAATTTGCCGAGTTCGAAAATCTCACCGATTGGTGTGAAGTGACCGACAACGATTTGCAAACGGCGATTTTCGGCGAGAAAAGTTTTGTTCGGGCATTAATCGCGATGGCTGGAAATCGGTACGCCGGTTACGCTTTATTTTTTCCGATATTTAAGAGTTTTCGCGGGGAACGCAGCATCTTTCTCGAAGATTTGTATATCACGCCCGATTTGCGCGGCAACGGTTTGGGTCTCGTGATGCTCCGCGAAATCGCTAAGTATGCGAGCGAATGCGGTTACGCGCGAATGGATTGGCAGGCATTAAAATGGAACGAAGCGGCGATTAATTTCTACAAAAATCTCGGTGCGGAGACGGATGATGAAAATTTAGATTTCCGACTGCGCGGTGAAGCGTTCAATCGGTTGATCGGCTGAGTTTTGTGGACAGCTGTTTTAACAAAAAAAGGCAGTTCGCTCATTCAAATGCGAACTGCCTTTTTTTGTAAATTAAAAAACTATTTTCCCGATTCCCGCTCTATTTGCAGCGGACCTTCCTGCGTCATCAAAACCATATGTGGGAACGGCATATCAATACCTTTGCTGTCGAGAGCGTTTTTGATGCCGGTCACTACGCGGTCACTGGTCTTGCGAACGCTCGACTGCACCGAATCGCACCAGAATAATGCTTTCATATTGACTGAATTATCCGCCAGTTCGACAACATTGACATCGTAAGCCGGTTCGCTCAAAACTCCTTCAGTATTTTTCAGCACGTTCATTATAGTCGCCCGCGCCTCTTCAATCGAATCGCCGTAACCGATGCCGACAATAATTTTAACGCGCCGATGCGGAAACGCCGTCCTCACCAGAACCGAATTCATATATAATTCGCTGTTTGGAATCACGACTCGTTCGCCGTCGTAAGTTTTCATTCTCGTCGCGCGAACTGAAATATCTTCGACAACTCCTTCAAAATCTTTAATTTTTATTTGGTCGCCAATGTGAAAAGGTCGGTATAGCATAATCAAAAATCCGGCGAAAAGATTTTGCAGAACGTCTTTAAAAGCGAAACCAAGAGCAACCGAACCGATGCCGAGACCGGCGATCAAACTACCGGGCGTCACGGTCGGAAAAATAACGGCAATGGATATAAAGAAGCCGAGAACGACGGTAATAATATAGCTGATTCGCGCCAAAAGCGACGACAGCATCGAATCAAGTCCGGCTTTGCGGGTCGCCGCCGCAACAATTCTTCTGACACCGTAGGCGATGGCGAGGAAAATGAGAAAAACGATAACTCCGACTGCAATAACGGGAAGTTTTGCAAAAAAACCGTTCGCCATAACAACGATGGAGTCTTGCGCCGCCTGTCCGGCACCAACGAACTCTTCGCTGGCTTTTCTCGCTGCTTGATTGGTATCTGTGTTAGCAAGTTCCTGATTGGCGTTTTGTAGAAATAGTAGAAGTGGTAACAAAATTTACTCCCTGTTTTGTTTGAATTTTGATTTGTTCTATTTTAACACAGAATTTTGACACCGCTCAAAAAGTTTACTTATTACCGACCGCAAATACAAATAAATAAAGGACGCGGGCGTATTTATAACGCCCGCGTCCTTTATTTGATGAAATGCTTTTTGACTAATTTCCAACCGCTTTCGCTGCGTTCAAGCGTCCGCCGCTTTCGACTTTGCCGTTCAGCGAATCGAGTTTATCAACCGACTGCAAAAGTTTTTCACGCAGTTTTTCGACTGATAGTTTTGGCTCAATCGATAAAATCAGTGCGGCGGTTCCGGCAACATACGGTGTCGCCATCGAAGTTCCCGACGCTTCACGATAATCGTCGTTCAGCCAGGTTGAAAGAATATCTTTACCCGGAGCGGCGATGTGAACCGTTTTGATGCCGAAATTTGAGAACGAAGCGAGTTGGTCGTTGCGGTCGAGTGCGGCAACGCTGATGACGTTCGGCAAATCGTAATTTGACGGGTAATGCGGATTTTTGTCGTTGCTCGTGCCGTTGTTTCCGGCGGCGGCGACGAATAAAATTCCGGCTTCACCAGCGGCTCTAATCGCATCTTCCAACGCTTTCGATTTCGAGGTCGAACCCCAACTGGCATTTATCACGCGGACGTTCACGCCTTTTTGTTTGCGGTCAATCGCATAATTGATCGCTTCGATCGCATCTTTGGTGGTGCCGAATCCGCCGCGTCCCATAAATTTGAGCGGCATAATTTCAACTTTCCAATTGATTCCGGCGATGCCTTCGTCGTTATCGCCCTCGGCACCGATGATGCCGGCGCAGTGCGTTCCGTGTCCGTTGTCGTCCATCGGGTCACTTTGATTATCCGCCGCATTAAATCCGTGTAAATCGTCGAAAGTGCCGAGTTCATCGTCTTTATACTGCGGCACGTTATCAGGACGAAGCCACATATTGCCGACTAAATCAGGGTGCGTATAATCAACGCCGCTGTCCAGAACGGCGACGACGACATCACCACTTCCCTGCGTTTTAGCCCACGCTGCCACTGCACTGAGATCGGCTTTTTCCTTGCCGCCTTCCTGTCCGGCATTATTTAACGCCCACTGGTCTTTGAACATCGGATCGTTGGGCAAAACCGGGTTTGACGGATTATCACGAAAAGTTTTACCCGTATCTGAAACATCTGCCGGGTCGTCGAGTCTTATTTCATTATTCGGTTCCACGTAAACCACGAAATCGCTCATCTCGCGGTACTGTTCGGCAACTGCTTCTTTGTCCCGATTATCGAGATCGTCAATTGCAAACCAGCCTTTTTCCTGTTGAAAAATATCTTCGATGCGGTCATTATTCTTTCCGACGATTTTCTTGACATCAGCCAAACTTACATCAGGACGAAATTTCACCAAAACCTCCGGCTGACGTTCGTCAACCGTTCGTTTGACCGCGACCGGTTTCGGTGTGACCACTTTGACAGTTTTGGCGGTGTCATTGAATCTGTTCGATTCCCACTGCACAACCTGTCCGATGATTGCTGCCAATCCGATCAAAATGGCGGCGATGCCCAGATGTATCCAAAAATTGTTTCGATTCATTCTTCAAACTCCTGTTAAATAAGTTTAATTTTTCTTCGCGTTGTTTTTCGTGTTATTTTACGATTCGATGATGTAATTTTTCCCATCGTAGTCGTGTAATCTGACCTGATATTTGTCAGCCCGGTAATTGTATTGTTTGCCGTCGGCACGCAAATCTATCTGCCAGCCGCTGGCGATCATCTGCGCGGACATTTCATCTTCGACGGGCGCACCGAGCGACATATCGGAAAATTCCGTGTCGCTGACGGAAACGGTTTCAATGCCGTTTTCTGCGATATTCAAACGAGCTGCCAAATCCTTCTTTGCTTTTTCGACCGCTGTATCTTTGCTGAAACTCATAAATGTTTATTTTGTGGATGATTGTTATAATTTTGCGCTTATTTTGCAGATTAGTCAACAAAAAGAAAGTTTGGGAAGAAGCAAATTATCCAATGAATTCCGAACACTCGTGTTAAATTCCCTAATCATAATACTTTGCAGTATTCGCAATAATTTGCTGTGCAAAACTAAATTTGAACAAAGTTCGATTAAAACTTGTCAATCGCCATCAAAATTGTTTATACTAGGTATTGCTTATCAAGGGACACATCGAAATAAGCTGTAATGTGTTGCCAAAACCTTTATCAAAAATCAGTATCAACAATAAAATTTAGATACTTCGAGGCTGTCACCGTGACAGCCTTTTTATCTGCAATTTGTCCGACAGAAGCTGTACTAATTCCACCACTGCCGGAATAATAAAAACCGCACACGCCGCGCCCAAAACCACGCCGGTCAAAAAACGCGAAAAGGGTGTGTTTTCCCAAATCTCGAAAAATCCGAGCGACCAGTCTATTCCCATCGGAACCAGTGCCAAAAACAGCCAGAAACGCGGCAGCGGTTCGGTTTCTTCGATTCGTCGAAAAAGCGGATAAACGAGAAAACCGGCAAAAAGCCCGAAATAAACGCCGAAACAGCGTGAACAAACGGCGAAGCTGTGATTTTCCAAATGAAACGACCGCGACGGCATTTGATGGCAGATGTAGCTGAAAAATTTGTAAATTGGATTCGAGACCGAAGTTAAACCGTGTGATTCAGCGACGGGCGCGAGCAAAATCACAAAAACCAAAAACGCCGTCAGCACCCCGAACATTTCCCAAGCTGCAAACGCTTGTCGTTTTCTGCGTTTGAAATTATTTCGCGGAACGTAATTTTCGATTTCATTCGACATTATTTAGATTCCAAATTCCAGATTCCAAATTAAAAAAGTTCACACGATACTTATCACTGCTTACGAAGACATTTTATTCCAATTTTGCAGAATTTCAATAGCTTTATGATTGGTCAAATCGCTTCGCATCGGCGTAACCGAGACGTAACCGTCGTCAACCGCTTCAAAATCCGTCCCGCCTTCGGGGTGAAAACCGCTCCGTTCTTCGCCGATCCAGTAATAAAGTTTGCCGCGCGGGTCGAGGTGTTCGCTAATTACCGGACGGGCGTTTTTGAAACCCTGTTTCGTCACGCGAATTCCCTGCGGAACACCTTTTGGAACATTGATGTTGAGCAGCGTTCCTTCCGGCAGACCTTCTTGAACTGCTTTTGCCGTAAGCTGTGCAGCAACTTTCGCCGATTCGGTGAAATCGTGTTTTCGGTTGACGACGAGGCTGAAAGCCAGTCCGGGAATGCCCAGAATCGTCGCCTCCATCGCCCCGGCGACCGTTCCCGAATATGTCGCGTCGTCGCCGAGATTTGCCCCGTGATTAATGCCCGAAGCGCAGATATGCGGTCGCTCTTCCGGCGGCAGAATCTGGTTCAGCGCGAGCGTCACGCAGTCGGTCGGCGTTCCGTCAACCGTCCAGTGCCGCGCGTCCAACTGCCGAATCCGCAGCGGACGCGAAAGCGTCAAACTGTGCGACGCGCCGCTCATTTCGGATGCGGGCGCGACGACATACACGTCGCCGATTTCGAGCAGCGCATTTTCAAGCGCGATAATTCCTTCCGAATGATAACCGTCGTCGTTGGTCAGCAGAATGCGAATTTTTTCAGAACTCATAAAAATAAAAAATGCGCGATACAAAGTTTCAAAGAATCAAAACTATTCTGCATCACGCATAAAACATTAAAAATGTTGTAAAATTATCGGTTGTTCATATTGCCGCCGCCGCCGCTGTTGCTAAACTGGCGCGGAGCCGTCGGACGGTAACGCTTGCGGTTACGCTTGCGGGCGTTTGCCGATTTGAGTTTCGCTTTTTGTCCGGGCGGCACGAAATGCGCGTGTTTTTTCAAATCTTTAATAATTTCTTCCGTAATAACTTTACGCTTGAAACGACGCAGAGCGTTTTCAATTGATTCATTATTATTAAGCGATATAAAAGCCATTGTTCTTCTTCACACTCCCTCTTGCTCGGATTGTCACTGACAGAGCAAACTTTGATTAAACACCTTTTCGTTGACAAAGGCAAGCAGACTATTCACTGGCAGATCGAAAAAGATTTGTTAGTGAGCGCGAAAAAAGTTACTTTCCGGTCAAGATGTGTCAAATTGAGCGTCTAGTTGGCGAATCGTCAGAACCCTGCGTATCAGACAAAGGCAGCAAACTTGAGTATTTATCCCTGCTGAGACACAGGCTTTTCTTCGCAAAAAGGCAATTGGCAAAGCGTCTAAAAGTCGTGAAAAAGCACGTCAAAAAATTAAGGAGTAAATAATGATATAATAGTTAAATTTGCTGATTTGTGGAAAAGTCATCCGCTGAATTTGAAACCTCCCGAAGCGCATCCGTGCCGCAGCCCAGACGGTACCTGGCACAAATCACTCGATAATCAATGTGCGATTAAGTTAAGCATCGCGCTGGCGGGTGCCGGCATCAATACGAGACAGTGCCGCGAGAGAAAATGCTGGCTCAAAGGTCATAAAAATCACGTTCTCGTCGCGCAGAAACTTGCCGATTGGCTGGCATTGTCGTCAAAACTCGGCAAACCGACAAAATTTATCAGAAAAGCGGTCGAGCAGTCGGTCTTTCAAGATAGTGTTGTAAACTCAATCAAGGGAATGAACGGCATAGTCTTTTGCAAAGATTTCTGGGGAACGAACAATCAGGGAGACCACATTGACGTTTGGAAAAATTCCACTATGAGCAATAACCAAATATATGATTATTTCGGACGTTCTAAAGAAGTTTGGTTCTGGAGGATAACGACGTGAAAAAAATGAAATTTTGTTTTCTGCTTTTGTTTTTAACCATCGCCCCGACCGCATATCACGCGCAGGAAAACTTTCGGGTAAAAAAAAGTTCGTTTAACTTTGAACTGATTGAAAAAGAAGGCAAATGTGTTTTAAGTTATACCAAAAACGCCGTTACCAAGGAACTCGTTTTAGATGTTGCGCCGAAGTGTAAAGTTCTCAGAATGGAAGCCGATGACAGAATTATCCAACATTACTACAACGATATAAAAGCGACGGCTGTTATGGTCGGTGGCGAGATCGAAAAAGGAAAGTGCAAAATTGATACCGCCGCTTCGACGCAAGTCATTTTGATCCGCACCAACAGCGTAAAATTAGGACAAAAGCGCGGCGGCACCTGTTTTCCGGACGGACCCGACGAAAAGGAAATTTGGCTAGGCGCGCACTAATTAGCAAAACTGAAAATTACCGGACACGGCGGAAATTAAAGTTGGTTTCCGCCGTGTCTATTTTATTTTGTATGTATCAATCAATCCATTTCAATGCCAAACCACGCGCTACGACAAATGCTTCAAAACCCGAAGTAATTGAACGATTACAAAGTATCGTCGGTGCGGATAATGTCTTAGTCGAACCTGAAAAAGTCGAGCCATACGGCGCGGATGCCGTGAAAGAGAAATTTCCGCCGGAAGCGGTCGTGTTTCCCGAAACGACGGCGCAGATGTCGGAGATTTTGAAACTCGCCAACCGTGAAATATTTCCCGTGACGGCGCGGGGCGGCGGTGTCGGCTACACGGGCGGCGCGGTTCCGGTGGACGGCGGCATCGTCATCGGAACTGACCGAATGAATAAAATCATCGAGATTTCGGCTGATGATTTATACGTCGTCTGCCAACCGGGACTGACGACTTTTGAATTGCAGCAGGCGGTCGAAAAACACAGATTGCTTTTCCCGCCTGATCCGGCGAGTTATAAAAATTCGTTTATCGGCGGCAATATCGCCGAAAACGCGGGCGGAATGCGAACACCGAAATACGGCAACACGAAAAATTCGGTGTTGGGTTTGGAAGTCGTCACGGCGACCGGAGAAATCATTCGCACGGGCGGCAAAACCGTCAAAAACGTCGTCGGTTTCGATCTGACGGGTTTGATGTGCGGCAGCGAAGGACTGTTAGGAGTTATCACCGAAGCGACTTTGAAACTTCTCCCGATGCCCGAAGCAACGGCGACCGTTCGCGCCAGTTTCAAATCAATGGAATCGGCGTGCGAAGTTCTCACGAAATTCACGCCCGAAGGCTTGCTCCCGATGGCGATGGAAGTCGTTGACAAACACTGCATCAAAGCCATCGAAGAAAATTTCGCGTTCGGTTTATCCACCGAAGCCAACGCGATTTTGATCGTCGCCGTTGACGGATTCAAAGATGAAGTCGAACGCAACGCGCAAATGATCGAACGCATTTTAGGCGCAAACGGCGGTTTCGACATCCTGCGTTCGCGCACCAAAGAAGAAGAAGACAAACTCTGGGACGTGCGCCGCGCCATTTCGCCGAGTCTGATGAAATACGGCACGCTCAAACTCAACGAAGATGTCGTCGTCCCGCGCTCGAAAGTTCCCGCGCTCATCAAACAAATCGAAGCCATCGGCAAAAATCACGACACCTTCGTCGCCAACTTCGGACACGCCGGCGACGGCAACATTCACGTCAATTTTATGTGCGACAAAGACGACGCGGATTCAATTGCCAGAGCGAGAGAATGCGTCAAAGAAACCTTCCAACTATCCGTAGATTTAGGCGGCTCAATCTCCGGCGAACACGGCATCGGCTACGTCAAAGCCCAATATTTAGACATAGCGGTTGACGCGCCGACGCTTGCGGTAATGAAAGGCATCAAACAAGTCTTCGACCCGAACGGCATTTTGAATCCGGGCAAAATGTTTATTTAACGAGTAAATTGTGATAAGATTCGAGAAATAGGAGTTTGGGCAATGCAAGGTATAAATTACGTTACAAATGAAGAAGGGGAAAGAGTTGCGGTTTTAATTGATCTCAAGAAAAACGGCGAACTTTGGGAAGATTTCTACGACGGTTTGACTGTCAAAAAACGTGAAAAAGAACCTCGCCAATCTATCGAATCCGTCAAAAAATCATTGATTGAAAAAGGAAAATTGCGTGGCTGATTATTCGATCACATTTTCCCGTTCCGCGCTCAAAGAACTCGAAGCCTTATCGAATTCTCTAATCCAAAGAATCTTTACAAAAATAGAAAAGTTGTCAGCCGAACCGCGTCCTTCGGGCTGCACAAAACTTCAGGGCTTTTCCGATCTTTGGCGAATCAGAATCGGTGATTACCGAGTTATCTATTCAATAAATGACGACTCGAAAAAAATTGACATCATTAGAATCAGACATCGTCGCGAAGTTTATGATTAGTGCGCTTGAATTGATGAAAGGCATCAAACAATTTTTCGACCCGAACGGCATTTTGAATCCGGGAAAAATGTTTGTTTAATAGATTGAATATGAGAGAGAAAAACTCACCACCATTTTTTCACATTGCATCCGAAAAAATGCTAAATGAATTAACAAGGCAATTAGAAGATCAAGTGATAAATGAAATAGATCAAGAATCTGATGATTATCTGGTTAATATTGAAGTGGAAAAATACAATGAGTATCTATGTAACAAATACTCATTAAATACTCCTGAATTGAACTTTGACAAGATTGAAGGAACAACTGGACAAAAATTAGTTTTGGCGGAACATTTCCCTTATGATTTTAATGTAAGAAAAGGCAATAGTTATGAAAGACCAACTTTTATTTATTACATACCTTGTAGCGGTGACATTAACCTTCTTCAATTTTATTCGGACATACATTATTCCAATACCCCATTAGTCTTTACAGATGAAGATTGTTTGTGCTTTGAGGTTATTGATTTTTATAGTGATCTGGAAAGAATCAAATATCAGGCTCAATCCACAATAAACGATATTAAAATGGTAGTTGCCAAATTAGTTGAGGGAATTGAAAGATACAACTGGCAATTAAAAAATAAAATTAAGAATTTAATTGAACGAAGAAAAGATAAAATTGACAGTATTACTCAAGTTTTAGGTATTCCGATTAAAAAGCGTTCAAATTTATCATCAAGTTATGAAACTCCTAAAAGCGAATCAAAGAGAAATATATCTTTAAAACCTCAATTAAAAACTGACGGAGGAAATATCGAATATGTTCTGGAAGAAAATATTTATTGGGATATTTTACAGGTAATTCACGATTACGGAAAAGGATTTGAACAATATCCATCTATTTCCAAAGGTAAAGATGAGGAAGAAATTAGAGATCATTTTCTTTTCGTTTTGCAGCCTCGTTATAATTGGACAGCAGTTGGTGAAGCCTTTAATAAAAAAGGGAAAACTGACATTTATATAAAGTATGAAAAAACTGTTGTTTTCATTGCTGAATGTAAGTTTTGGCACGGACAAAAAGGTTATCTTGCAACCATAAGTCAGCTTTTTGATCGCTATTTAACTTGGAGAAACTCAAAAGCCTCGGTCATTATTTTTGTAAAGAGCAAAGACTTCTCATCCGTTATAAATGAGGTGAAAAATGTTACGCCAAATCATGCAAATTTTGTCAGGTATGTTAATGAAAAACAGGACACTTGGTTGAATTATATTTTTCACACAAATGATAATCCAATGCGTGAGGTTAAACTTGCAGTCTTATTGTTCCACATTCCCACAAATAAGAATGTTGTAAAAACATAGCTTTTACGATATTTTGAAATTATGAATTCACTTGAATTTACAGCGAAAATCGAACACGACGTGATTCATTTGCCGAAAGAGTTTGAAGAATACGAAAACGCGGTCGCTCACGTTACCGTGACACTCCAAACGTCCGACGATATAAGGGCAAAAAAAGACAGACTGTTTGCGGCATTTGAAAAATTGGCGAAAGCTAATCCTTTTGCTGAAATTGAAAATCCCGTCGAATGGCAAAAGAAATCGAGAGATGAGTGGGAATAAAGCGATTCTTGACAGCAATCTACTTATTTTCTTGTCTAAAAACTTGATTGATCGCCGGAAACTCTATTCAAAATATGATGAGTTTTGCGTTTCGATTATCACCTATATAACGTGAGCTCGAGATAAGAAAAGACACCAAAGATAAGATATAATTAGGTTTACAAGACACAATCATAAATCTAAGGAGTCTTTTCAATGGATAGAATAACAATTTTTTGTGAGATTGACGATTTCTGCCGCCAAATTGAGCCGAAATTTAATGAGCAGATGCTCGCTGATGGTCAGCGGAAGCGCATCAAACCGAGCAAGATGTCGCGGGCGGAAGTAATGACTATTGTGGTTCTTTTCCACCGTTCCGGTTTTCGTGATCTGAAAAGGTTTTACACGAAAGTAGTGTGTCAGTATTGGCGGTCGGATTTCCGTAATTTACTGAGTTACAACAGGTTCGTCGAGTTGCAGAGAGATTCGCTGATACTACTCGGAGGATTTATGCAGACTCGGTTGGGAAAGTGTTCGGGAGTCTCTTTTGTGGATGCGTCGAAATTGGCAGTGTGCAGCAACTTGCGGATCAAGCAGAACAAGGTATTTGAGGGGGTGGCGCAACGCGGGAAGACTTCGACGGGTTGGTTTTACGGCTTTAAGGTTCATTTGATCGTCGGTGATACGGGCGAGATTCTGGCGTGGCAGATGACGCTTGGAAATGTTGATGACCGGAAACCCGTGCCGACACTGAGCAAGCGTTTATGGGGCAAGTTGTTTGGCGACAAAGGCTATATTTCACAGCAACTGACGGATTTATTGGGAGCGGAGAATGTGCAGCTGATCACGAAGGTCAAGAAGAATATGAAGAACAAGTTTATCAGTGTGTTTGAAAAATTGATGCTCAGAAAAAGAGCGATCATCGAAACGATTTATGACCAGCTCAAGAACATTTCACAGATTGAACACACGCGCCATCGCTCGGTGTGGAACTTTTACACGAATGTCGTCGCCGGTTTGATTGCTTACACATACTAGGAAAAGAAACCGAATTTGCAGTTGAGAAACGACTTGGTTTTAGCCTAATCTTATCTCGAACTGACGTTATATAGAAGTATATGCTTTCGAGTTTCCCCAATCAAAATGAAAAAGATTCGTTAGACCAAACTTTCGCCAATCTCGAAATCATTGAAATCAACCGCGAAATCGCCGACCAATCAATAATCTACCGCAAAAACAAACTCAAAAAGATAAAACTGCCTGACGCGATAATTCTCGCTTCCGCTAAATATGCTAACGCCGAACTACTGACTGATGATTGGGATGATTTTCAAAATATAGATTCTGCCGTCGTTGTCAAAGATATTGATGATTTGAAAATTTGAAGAAGTCTTCTGCCTAAACTAATTCAATAAATCGAATTGTTTTCATACTTTAAGTGATTTCAACTTGTCGAAAACTTTGTAAATTGAACTTTTCCTTCAAGCGCGTCAACCAAAAAATTATTGCGTCCGCCGCCGACAATCCAAGTTTCGATGTTTTCTTTTTGGCAAATCATTGCGGCTTCCAATTTTGAATTCATTCCGCCGGTTCCCAAACCGGAATCGCGTTCTTCGACGAGGCTTTTGGCTTCCGTGATGTTTTTTATTTCGTGGATTAGTTTTGCGTCCGGGTGAAGGTGCGGATTTTTGTCGAAAACGCCGTCAATGTCGCTGGCGATGACGAGCAGATCGGCTTTGATAAGCGCGGCGACGAGGGCGGAGAGTTTGTCGTTGTCGCCTAAAATAATTTCTTCGACGGCGGTCGTGTCGTTTTCGTTGATGATCGGAACGTAATTGTATTTAAGGAGTTCGTGGATCGTGTTCAGAGTATTTTGCCGCGAAACGTCGTTTTCAAAATCGCGGTAAGTCATCAAACACTGCGCCGTGCGGATGCCGAAATCGGCGAAAATTTCGTGATAAATCCGCATCAAAAGCGGCTGTCCGATTGCCGCCAATGCCTGTTTCGATTCGACGAGTTTGCCGAAATCGTTGATGTTGATGTGCTGGCGGGCGACGGCAATCGCGCCGGACGACACGAGAATAATATCGTATTTATCCTGCAAAACGAGAATCTGCCGCCCGATGTCTTCGACCTTGCCGCGCGAAATCAAATTCGTGCCGTTCGTCAGGGTTGACGTGCCTATTTTTAGAACGAGTTTCTTTTTCATTTTATTTTCACCGCAGAGGCGCGGAGACGCAGAGTTTATCAAAATTACTTTAATAAAATTCTCCGCGCCTCTGCGGTAAATCTAACTTTTAATTTCTAATTTGCCCGTCGCCGAAGACGAACCATTTATTCGTCAAAAGATGTTCTGCGCCGAGCGGTCCGCGAAAGTGGAGTTTTTGGGTCGAAATAGCGATTTCCGCGCCCAAACCGAATTCGCCGCCGTCGGTAAATCTGGTCGAAGCGTTGTGATAAACCGCCGCACAGTCAGTTTCGTTCATAAATGTTTCGGCGCGTTCGGCGTTGTTCGTGATGATCGTCGCCGAATGTCCGCCAGAATATTTGTTGATCTTTCTGATCGCTTCGGCAGCATTTGAAACTGTTCCGATGATGATTTTCGCCGACAAAAATTCTTCGTGCCAGATTTCTTCGCCAAAAATCAGCGGAACGGAATCATCTATTAAGCAAATATTTTCATCGCCGAAAACTTCGATATTTTTATCGCGCAAAGAACTGATTAATTGATTGATTTTCGGTTCAAAATCGGGCAGACTTTCGTTTATCAAAACTTTATCGAGCGCGTTGCAGACGCTCAAACGTCCTTTGCCGTCGAGAATAATGTCAACCACCATCCCAAAATCGGCTTCGTCATCAACATACGCGAAGTTGTTGCCGCGCCCGCTGACGATGACGGGAACTTTAGAATTTTTCAGCACGAAATCAATCAAAGTCTCCCCGCCGCGCGGAATTACAATGTCAAATTTGTCTGCGTCTCCCTGAATAAGTTTTTGCGTTTCCTCGCGGGAAATGTCGAGATATTTGACAAAATTTACATCAGCATCGTTTTCTTCCAACGCCTGCCGCCACAGTTTTGCCAGACAAAGATTAGTGTCTCTGGCTTCTTTGCCGCCTTTGAGCAAGATTTTATTGCCAGCTTTGAGCGCGATAATCGCGGCTTCGATGGAAACGTCGGGACGCGCTTCGTAGATTATCAGAATCGTGCCGAACGGGACAGTGCGGTTTTCGATTCGCAATCCGTTCGGTCGAACAGTTGAGGAAATAATTTTGCCGACCGGATCAGGTGCAGCAATCACGCTTTGAACCGAGGCGATCATTTTTTCGACTTTTGCGCCGTTAACTTTCAGACGATCATAAATCACCAAATCATTTGTCGGACAGGCGGCGATGTCTAGTTTATTCGCCTCAATAATCGCTTGTTTGTTTTCGGCAAGCAGTTTTGCCAACGATTCTAAAATACTGTTTCTCAAATTCGTATTCATATTTATTTTGTAAAATCATCGGAGCGCGGAAGTCTCGTCCGCCCAACGAGGGAAGCGATGTTAGGTGCGTTGTAAACGCATTCAAATTCTCACGGCTCTTGCGTTTCAGTTAGTTTCAAATAGTATGAACGTGTTCAACGCATCGCTTCGCTGGCGTTGAAGCGGACGAGACTTCCGCGCTCCGACGGACGGCTAATCCGCGCTCCGTCTATTTTCAAACTTAACATATTAACAGACGAAATTTATTCGGCAAACGGATGGCAAACGGCAAAGAAACATTTTTTTGATTTGAGCGATATTTTGAATTCGGGCGGGTTGTTTGTATAGTTTGAAGTCGGGACAGGAAAATTTAAGGAGATTGACGATGAAAATTTTGATAGCGTTGATCGCCGTGATTTCTTTTGTTGCGGCAACAAATTACAACACTGAATCAGCGGCGGCGAAAACTCGCTTTTCGAGTTCATACACCAAAAATTTGAAAAACTGCGGCAGCGGATGGACGAAAAGAGAAGAGCGCGAAGCCGAGAACAGGGGGCAGGACATTCCGGTCGAATGCAAAGGTCCCGGCGGTTATACGCTAAACATCGGTTATAGTTGCTGCGCGGCGGATTTCAGTGTTAATCGCGGCAAACAAAGCATTTCGCTGTTCATAGAATCGGGCGAATGGAAACAGGAAACGGCTGAATGGCGGTTAGCCGACGGGAAGCCGTTCGCCATTATCATCAGATATAACACTTATAAATTTGACGAGGAAAAACAATTGATGGGCGATGATGACGGCGAATTTCTGCTCGTCAAAGGCTTGGCGGGATACGAACATATTAACGAAAAAATTGACGTGCGAAAAACGACGAATCCGAATGTCAAAGCCAGAGAAATTGCCGATGCGGGTTATTCCGCAGGAAAATAATTTATTTCAGGCGGACAGCGCGTAACATAAAAAAGACATCATAAAAGTCTCTCCGAAAATTAATAAAATTACCAATTATGAAATTTGTTTTCCCCCTTTTGCTGGGTTCGTTTTTGTTGGCGGCGATGAGCGGCAGTACGTTTGCCCAACACCGAAAACTGACCGTTATTTTGCTGCGGCACGCTGAAAAAGACATTTCGGAAGAAGCGGATTCGGCTGACCCCGAACTTTCGGCGGAAGGAGATTTGCGGGCGCAGCGGCTCGTCGAAGTTCTCGAAAAATATAAACCCGACGCGGTTTTCTCGACGCAGACGATCCGAACGCGGGCGACGATCATTCCGTTTGCCAGAAAACACCGGATAATGATTCAGCTTTACGATTACAAAAAACTCGGCGAAATGGCTGATCTGGCAACGTCCGGCAAAGTGAAAAGAATCGTCATCATCGGTCACAATTCGACCACGCCCGAACTCGTTGACCGGTTGATCGGGCAGGACAAATATCAGCCGCTCGGCGAATTTGAATATGATAAAATTTTTGTCGTCAAAATTAAAAAGAAAAAGAAAAAGCCTTATAAAGTCAGAGAAGAAATGATCGTTTATTAACCGTCAGGTTGATACGGAGCAAATATTAAATGACAAAACAACTAAAAAACTTGATGAATTTATGTTTCGTGCTGGTGATTTTGACGGCAAATTGGTCGAACAGCAACGCGCAGAAAATGAATAATATGGAAATAAAAACGACGACGGGAACTTATGCCAAAGACGTTCATTCTTTCTCGAATCCGCAGGCGGTTAAAGTCACGCACATTGATCTTGACTGGAACGTTTTGTTCGACAAAAAGATTTTGCAGGGAACGGCGACATTAAGTATCGAACGCACTTCCGCCGATAAAACTGCGCCGATTGTTCTCGACACGCGCGATTTGAACATCGAAAAAACCGAAACTTCAGCGGACGGGAAAACTTTCAAATCCGCGGCTTTCAAAATTGGCGGCACTGATAAATTTCTGGGCGCACCGCTGACGATCCAGCTTCCCGCCGCCGCAAAATTCGTCCGCATTTATTATTCAACGAGTCCGACCGCTTCGGGTTTGCAGTGGCTCGCGCCGGAACAAACGGCTGGCAAAAAAACGCCGTATATGTTTTCGCAGGCGCAGGCGATTCACGCCCGTTCGTTTATTCCGCTTCAGGATTCGCCCGGAATTCGCGTGACCTATTCGGCGAAAGTTCACACGCCGAAAGGTTTGCTCGCCGTGATGAGCGCGGAAGGAAATTCGCAAAATAACGATGCGCGAAGCGGCGAATACAGTTTTAAAATGACGCATCCGATTCCGTCATACTTGATTGCAATAGCCGTCGGCGATTTGCGATTTCAAAATTTGGGCAAGCGGACGGGCGTGTACAGCGAGCCTTCGATGCTCGAAAAATCAGCGTATGAACTCGCCGATACTGAAAAAATGGTCGAAGCGGCGGAGAAACTCTACGGCGCATATCGCTGGGGACGCTACGATTTATTGGTTCTGCCGCCGAGTTTCCCATTTGGCGGAATGGAAAATCCGATGCTGACGTTTGCCACGCCGACGATTTTGGCAGGCGATAGAAGCCTTGTTTCATTGGTCGCGCACGAACTCGCGCATTCGTGGTCAGGAAATCTCGTGACAAATGCGACGTGGAGCGATTTCTGGCTTAACGAAGGGACGACGACCTACATCGAACGCCGCATCATCGAAGAAATTTACGGCAAACCGCGCCGCGAAATGGAAACGATGTTGGGGCGCAAAGTTTTAGACGGCAACCTCGCCGAATTTGATGCGCGTGACGAAATTCTGCACGTTGATTTGAACGGGCGCGACCCGGACGACGGTTTTACCGAAGTGCCGTATGAAAAAGGTTCGCTTTATCTGCGTCATTTGGAGGAAGCTGTCGGGCGCGAAAAGTTTGATAATTTTTTGCGCGGCTATTTCGATTCACACGCTTTTCAAAGCATTACGACCGAAACTTTTGTCAATTATCTGCAAAAAAACTTAATTGACGAAAATTCAAAATTAATCACCCGCGCCGATGCCGACGAATGGATTTATAAAGCCGGTCTGCCGAAGGACGCGCCGAACCCGACATCTGCCGCTTTTCAAAAAGTTGAAGCGCAGGCGAAAGGTTACGAGAACGGAAAAGTTGCCGCCGCCGATGTTAAGACAAACGAATGGACAACGCAGGAATGGCTTCACTTCCTGCAAACACTGCCCGAAAATTTGGGCGCGGCGAAAATGGTGGAACTTGATAAAGCGTTTAATCTAACGACGCGCGGAAACTCCGAAATCGCGTTTCAGTGGCTTCAAATGGCAATCAAAAATAATTATCAGCCGGCAAACACGCGCATTGAAGAGTTTCTGACGACCATCGGGCGGCGCAAATTCGTCAAACCTTTATACGAAGAACTCATCAAAACACCGGACGGCAAAAAACGCGCCGACGAAATTTATGCCAAAGCGCGTCCCGGTTATCACCCGATCACGCAGGCAACGGTGGACGGGATTTTGAAGAAATAGCAGAAGCGGCAGCAGAAGCAGAAGGCACTTGGAACTTATCTTTTTCCGCCCTCTGCCGCTTCTACTGCCTTCTGCCGCCACCGCCACCGCTAACTAAAAAAAGCCTCCGACATTTGCCGGAGGCTTTCTCTTGTTTGAATATTATAAATATTCGGGCAATTTACCAGCGCGAACCGCCGCCGCCGCCGCCGCCGTAACCGCCGCCGCCGCCGCCACCGCGATTTCCGCCGCCGCCGCCGCCATAGCCGCCGCGACCACCGCCGCCACCGCCGCCACCTGCGCGTTTTTCTTGGGGTTTAGCTTCGTTGACTTTTAATTCACGACCGTCAACTTCTTTGCCGTTGAGCTGCGCGATAGCATTTTGCATTTCTTCTTCGCTCGACATTTCGACGAATGCGAAGCCGCGCGAACGACCGGTTTCACGGTCTTCAATCAGATTTGCCGATTCGACGGTTCCGATTTCACCAAATATTTGTTCTAAATCTTGTGCTGTTGTGTCGAAGGAAAGATTTCCTACATAAAGTTTTGCTGACATAAAAATATATACCTTTTCCCGTATCCGGGAATTTCAAAAGAAGCGTCGAATCGAATTGTCTTCAGAAATTGTTTTATAACGAAGGTCGGTTTCGGATGCCCAAAAAAAGTGAGCGGCTTCTGCAATTAATAACCAGCCTGCTCTCGAACTATCCAAAAAACCATCTTTGACGAGCGCACCTTTTTATTCGGTGCAAGAGAAGGATTAACCTGATTATTATGCACTACTTAATATTTTTTTACAAACGCCTGCGAACTCTAAACTCTCAATTTCAGATTACAAACTCAGTAAAGGCTGATTTATCAGGGATTTGTGAGATCATTATTAAATTAAGTGGTTTAGTTTTCACCGCTGATATTCTCTAAAATTGTGCCGAGCAGACCAAAATCAGAAACAATTTTGCGTTCAATGCCTTTTTCGGTAAATCCTGTTTCGGCTGTGTAGGATGTCTCAATCTTTTTGTTTTCCGCCGCGTTTCCCAAAAGGGCGATAATTTTTTCAGCCGGATTCTCTTCTCTTGCGTAAGTTAGGGCAACCGCCGAACTTGCCGGAAAATTTTTGAAGTTTGTTCCAAGTTGTTTTGCACGCAGGCATTTAAGAACGCTTTCTGCATCGCCGAGAATGAGCTTATTTTGAATAAGTGCTGCCGTTAAAGTTTCATCTTCCGACCGCCAAATATCCGCACTCTCTTGTTTTTCCGGCGCAGATTTGAAATTTATGGCGGCGATTGACTTTTTTACTTTTTCCGCATCTTTGACGGTGACGACGACGACCGTTTTTTCGCCTTCCGCGTCAAACTGCGCGGTTAAAATGTCGGGACCAATTGCGCCCAAGAAAGTTTCGGCATCGAAAACGCCGTAGGGTTCAAGCAGTTTGCCGGAGAATTGAAGCAGCAATTTTCCGCTGACGGCATCGGTATTTTTCGCCGTTACTAAAAGCAGACTGCGCCACGCGATAAGCGGATTTTTTAGATTATAAACGGTCACTGAAACAACATCGGCGGGCAGAAATTCGATCACATTTGAATCATTTTTCGCTGCCGCACCAAAAGTTTCTTTCGTAACGGATGAAACTTCTTGGTTGAGCGTAACAAGAAATTTATCTTCCACGCCGCGTTCTGTTTTACCCATCGTCCAAACGACTTCCTTCGTCGTATTTTGCAGGATTTGCGGGAGAACGCGGGCGATAAAACTTCTCTCATCGCCGTTGTCGGTCGCTTCAATCGCGGTTGAAATCCCGGTTAAATTGGCGATTTGGGTGATGCCGGCGGGCGAGATATAACCGAAAGCGAGATTGTTTTCCGGTTTTGACGAATAAACGCGTGACAAACTTTCGTTTTTCGTCAAATTTTCAGTTTCGCCGCGCCCCGCCGCCAAACATTTTTCGATTGCCGCGTCGTCATTGCTAAAATAAATGCGGCTTTTTTGAACGAAAGCAAATGCTTTGCGACCGTCTTTCGCCGTCCAGACAAATTCCCTGCCGCCGTTTTTGTCGCTCGTCTCAAGCATCGTATCGCCGCCGTAACGCTCTCTAACAAAAGCGTTTATCTGATTATTGACAAGCGCGAGCGTTTGAAATTCCCAACCGTGAGTTTCGGCGACAGCGACGAAATGCGGCTGCAAATTCAGAATGGAATTTTCTTCAGTGATTTGTTTTTCGGAAGTTTCAAAGCCGGTGACGATGACCGCAATTTGAACATTTTCGAGCGCGGAAAAGTCTTTTTTGCTTTTCGCGTTTTCCTGAAAAGCTTTGTTTTCGGTCAACGCGTCGAGAGTTTTCGCTAAGTTGTTGATTTCAAAATAAGCAATTGTGTCGTTTGGCGCAAAAACGCGCAAATCAGCCGGAGGCGGTGTTCGACACGCGGCAAATAAAGTTAAAATTAGAATGAAAAATAGGAGGGTGAACGAATAAAAACGAGATTTGAGTGCGTTTATCCGCATTTATTTGAATTATTGAAAAGAAGAAGGCGATAGAAAACCGCGAAAGCCGTCCCGAACGATTGAATTGAACCTGTATGTTACAGGTGGGTGACCTGCTGCCTCCGAAGAGGCAAAGCCGAATTCTATGGCAAGTCTTTAACTTTGAAAGATTGCACCGAAAAGCAGCATCGGTCTCCCGTATATTCAAGTGTTGGCTCAATTATTATGGCGTTCGGTAACCAACTTTGCAGAAAAACTCTTTCGCCTTGAGATTATTCTAACATATTGAAATAGGTATGGAAACACGAAACAAAAATTTCCCCGAAAAACTGAAAAAACTACAACTATTTTATTTGACGATGTTCAATTTTTCCAATCGTGACGGCTCACAGTTGGGAGGAACGCAAAGGACATCCGCCCCAATATCTTCCGGCGCAAAACCGTTTATCTCCGTCAAATTCCCGTTTGAATCGTCTAATTTATAAAAAGTATAGTCAGCCTGACTCCGAATGAATTCGATCAAATCATTGGGCAGATAACCGAATCCCTGCGTCGTTCCCAAAGCCATTTCGATGATAAAAAACGGGAGTGTTTTCTGCTCAAACAATTTCGTCGCGCCGCGCAGAAACATCAGTTCCGCGCCTTCAATGTCCAATTTGATAAAATTTACATTTTCAATTTTGTGATCGGCTAAATACGAATTGAGAGTTATCATTGGAACCGAAACGGTTTGGAACTTTTCAGAACCCATATCAGAAAGCGAACTGTAACCGTTCGGCATATCGTCAAATTGATGCAGATTAACCGCTTTTATTTCGTCACCCATCGCCACATTATTTAAATAAATGTTGGACGGTTCGCCCGCCAGCTGCCAATTTGTCTTCAATTCGTTGAAAACTTTTGGGTTCGGTTCAAAAGCATGAACCGACGGTTGATTTTGCTTATCTTTATTATTATTTTTGGTAAGGAGATGAAAAAAGACGGTGAACCAACCGAAATTTGCCCCGATGTCCAGACAGATATCATCTTTTTTAACAATCGCGGAAATTAGTTCGGTAATAGCAGGCTCATACTCCCCGATAAAGTAAACCGTTTCGTGCATCCCGCTTGTCAAATCAATTGAATATCGTCGTCCGTCCTGTGTTTTGGCTTCTAATTGTGACGGTTTATGAAGACACATTTTTAACGCGGTTTGGTAAAGACGATATTTTCCTTTTGAAATCGGGGTGTTAAAAGTATAAAAACGAACCGCTTTTAAAAAAGTTCGTTCTATGGTCGTTCTCATTATATTGGAGTTTTTCAGCAATTGCTTTGAGTTGAAATTACTGCTCGGTTTCAACTTCCTGCGGCACTGTTTCTTTATGCTTTAAAACGCGGTCAAGCATTTCCGTGCATTCTGCACTGCGGGAAGCGAGCTGCGCGTCGTTTTGTTCCTGATGATTTTTTAGCTGGTGATATTCGTCAGCGATATGCAGAGCGGCTAAAATAGCGACTTTGAGCGAATCAACCGTGAATGTTCCGCTTGATATTTCGCGCATTTTGCCGTCAACATATTCTGCCAGACGCATAATATATTCGTTGTCGCCGTCGGAACGAATATTGTAAGTTTGATTATAAATTTCCACCCGGATGGACTGTGCCACCTCTGTTTTTTCCTTGCTTCCAGTCATATTTTCTACCTCCGTACGGCTTCGGCAACTTCGGGCAGAACGGTTGTCATCGCTTCGAGCATTCCTTCGACCTTGAGATTCATCGCGTCGCGTTCCGAAAGCAAATCCACGACTTTTTCTTCGAGCCGGGTGTTTTCCTCCAACAAACTGCTCACCTCGTGTCGCAGAGAACTCATTTCGCGCTCGATTTTATCTTTTTCTTCGCGCATTTTTTTGGCAAATTCAATCGTCAAATAAATCTTATCTTCCAGATGCGAGAATTTTTCCATTCCAGATAGTCCGCCCATTTTTTTTCTCCGCTAAATTATTTTATATAACTTCGGATTGATTATGTCCTACTTTAGCGAAAAACTTCAAGCATTTTCTTAACTTTTTGTTAAAATCTCTGTTTTGCGCCGAGTTTTGTTTCGAGATTCTGTAAAATTCGCGTGTGAATTTTTTCGATTTCTTCTTCCGTCAGCGTTCGTTCATCGCTCCGGTAAGCAAGCCGAATCGTTATTGAACGCTCATCGTCCGCCATTCCTTTACCTTCATAAACATCAACAAATTCAATGCTTTGAAGCAGTTCGACATTTTCTGCAGCGATTGTTTCTTTAATATCGGCGAAATTATTGCTGCGCTTGGCGAGCAGAGAAACATCGCGCACGATTGACGGGAAATTCGGCAGCGGCTGATACAAAACATCGAGTTCTTTCGCCTGCAAAAGATTTTCCAAATCTACCTCTGCAACGAAAACAGGCTGCTTGAATTTGTAAGCGGCGGCGATTTCGTCGCTCAAGCGTCCGATTGTGCCGACTTCCCTGCCGTTCAGCAGCACTTCCGCCGACTGACCTTTTTGCAGATGTTTAGTGTTCGCCGCGTTAAATTCAAGCGCGGGAACATTTAAAGCGTTCGCCGCAATTTCGAGTGCGCCTTTCGCATCGTAAAAATCGTAAGCGCGAAGCGGCATTACTTTATTTTGCAATGTTTCACTGCCGGTTACGACGAGCGCGAGAAGTTCACGTTCGTTCGGTAAGTCTTTTTGCTTCGGCGACGCGGAAAAAACTTTGCCGAGTTCAAACAATTTCACATCGCGGCGTTGATGGTTAAAATTGGCGCGAACTGCGTCGAGCAATCCCGACAATAAACTCGGACGCATTCGCGTCGAACCTTCAATAATCGAATCGCGCAGCGAAATAAACTTTTCGTCCACGCTTTCATCAACAAAATCCGGGATTAAATCAAACTTATCGTCGTTTTTCGTATCAATGAAGCTGTAGTTTATCGCCTCATTAAAACCGGCGTTCGCCAAAGTTTGACGTAAACGGAGTTTCCGCATTTCGTTCGGCTGATATTCGCCCGCCGCCGTCGAGGGCGGAAGTTCTTCGGCAATTTTGTCGTAACCGTAAATTCGCGCAACTTCTTCGACCAAATCTTCTTCGATAGAAACGTCGTGCCGCCAACTCGGAACGGTGAACAGTCGAGAGTCGGAAGTCGAAAACCGAGAGTCGGAAGTCGAAAACCGAGAGTCAAAGCCTAACGCCGACAGAATCCGCAGAATTTCTTCTTTTTCGACTTCTAACCCCGTCAATCTTTTGACCGCAAATTGAATATCCTTCGATTCGATTTCTTTCGGCTCAAAATGCGACGGGTAAACGTCAACAAATTCGCCGATTTCACCGCCCGCCAATTCACAAACCAATTCGGCGGCACGATTCGACGCGCGAATCAGATTTTCAATATCAACGCCGCGCTCAAAACGGTAACTGGCTTCGGTCGAAAGATTTAGTTTGCGCGAAGTTTGGCGGATGTTCTCGCGTCTGAAATAAGCGACCTCGATTAAAACGTCGGTCGTCTCACCGGAAATGGCGGAAAATTCGCCGCCCATCACACCTGCAACGGCGACCGGCTTTTCCGCGTCGCAAATCGCCAGCATCGTATCATCCAATTTACGCTTGATGCCGTCTAAGGTCGTGATCGTTTCGCCGTTTCGCGCCCGCCGGACGATAATACGATTTCCCGCCAACTTATTGAAATCAAAAGCGTGCATCGGCTGACCGAGTTCGAGCATTACATAATTTGTAATGTCGGCGATATTATTAATCGAACGTTCGCCGACCGCTTCCAACCGCTTTTGCAGCCATTCGGGCGATGGCGCAACTTTCACATTTTTGATAACTCGCGCCGTAAAACGTCCGCACAAATCAGCATCTTCAATCCTGACTAATTCCAAATTCCGAATTTCAGATTTCAGATTTTCTTCCAACCTTGAACCCTGAACCTTGAACCTCGAACCTTGAATCGCCGTAATCTCGCGGCTTACGCCAAAATGCGAAAGGCAGTCCGAACGGTTTGAAGTCAAATCTATGTCGAACACGAAATCGTCGCCTTTTTCGTGAACTCCCTCGACCGTCAATCCTGCCCCCGTCAACTTTTCCGCCAAAACCTGCGGCGACAAATCCGTGTCAACCAAATCCTTCAGCCAATTGTAACTAATATCCATATACTAAATTCTCGAATTTCCGATTGTTATATTTTCCAAAAATTAAAATACGTCAATCGTCAATATTTTCAAATCAAGTTTAGCGAGTTTTACCTCGCAAAGCGAATTTGCGCCTTATTTGTGAGAGAAATTCTCACAAATAAGGCGCAAACCGGCGACACGGCTCTCACCAATTGGCACTATTTATTCAGTTCTGCAAAATGCGGTCTTGACTTGAGAAAATTTTCGCGTAAAAATTGCCCGGATCGAATCTTTTCACATATATTAATCAAATGAATTTCAAATCTATCAACATAAGGTTTTTCCTGCTTTTTATCTACATTCTTTTGATCTTTGCCGTTGCGGTGAAGGCTGACGAAGTTGACGGTTATGTTCGTTCACAGTTAGCCGAAAGGCATATTCCGGGAGCGGCGATAGCGGTTGTCAAGAACGGGAAGATCATTAAAAGCGAGGGTTACGGTTTGGCGAGCATTGAATTCGATGCTCCGGCGACCAAAGAAACGGTATTTGAAATCGGGTCGGTTTCCAAGCAGATAACCGCCGTCGCCGTGATGCTTCTTGTCGAAGACGGCAAAATCAACATGGACGAAAAAATTTCAAAATACCTGCCGAACACACCTGAAACGTGGAAAAATGTCAGCGTTCGAAATCTTTTGACACACACTTCCGGCATCAAAAGTTACACGAGTCTCGGTGGTTTTGAGCTTTCAAAAAGATATAAGGTGGGCGATTTCATCAGGGAATTGAGTCCACAGCCGCTCGATTTTGCGCCAAGTTCTGCTTACAAATACAGCAACAGCGGTTACAGTCTGATCGGTTACATTATCGAATCGGCAACGGGAGAAAATTACTGGAGTTTTCTGCGCCGCCGAATTTTTAATCCGCTGAAAATGAACTCGACCACCGACCGCGATCCGCAGTTTATCATTCGCAATCGCGCTACCGGTTACGAGTGGGAAAACGGTAAATTTGTCGGGCGTGACTATGAACTGACCGATCTTTTCAGTGCCGGAGCCATCGTTTCGACCATTTCGGATATGGCGAAATGGGACATCGCCCTGCGCGGCGAAACATTTCTCAAAAAAGAAAGCAAAGCTGAAATGTGGAAGCCTTTTAAATTGACCGGCGGCACGGAAAACCCGTACGGATTCGGCTGGAATGTGGGAGAATTTCGCGGTCAGCGGCTTTTGAGCCACGGCGGACAAACCGCTGGTTTTGCCGCCAATATCTCGCGTTACACCAATGCCGATTTGGACGTGATTGTTTTAACGAATCTCGGCGATCAGGGACTCGGCAGCGTCATCGCACGAGGCATTGCCAAGATTTATATTCCCGAAATTTCGCTTCGGGCGATGAAACCACAAGCTGAACCGGACGCGCAGATTTCTCGGCTGGTGAAAACTGTTTTATCTCAGCGTTTGGAAAACAATCTGGATCAAAACCTGCTGACCGGCGAACTCATCAAATCGCTTTCCGGTGAACGCGCCAAAATAAACAATCAACGCATTGCATCGTTCGGAGCAGTTAAAAATCTCGTCTTTGTCAGCAACGAAACAGATTCGAATGTGAAAACATACCGTTACCGGGCAGAAACGCCGAAACGCTTTTTTTTGTGGCGTTTCGGCGTTAATAATGAAGGCAAAATTTCGGAAATGACGCTCGAAGAGGAAGAATCTAAATAAAAGTGCGAGAATTTTCCCACGCTTTCAAACTAAAAGTCTAAAATCAATTCACCGTCTTTTTCCGTGACCGCGACGCTGCCGCCGTCGGTCAATTCGCCGAATAGAATTTCGTTGGCAAGCGGTTGTTTTAATTTATCGTGAATCAAACGCGCCATTGGACGCGCCCCGTAACGCGCGTCGAAACCGTTTTTCGCCAGCCAAGTTAATGCCGCATCATCCAATTTAACCAAAACACGCTTTTCGGCGAGCTGCCCGTTCAGTTCGTTGATAAATTTGACGACGATATTTTTGATAATTGAAACGTCGAGCGGCTTAAACCCGATTCGCCCATCAAGCCGGTTCAGAAATTCGGGCGTAAACGTACGTTCGATAGCACCTTTTGCATTGCCTTTGGTGTTGGAGTCGTTGCGGAAACCGACACCGCCGGAAGATAATTCACGCGCACCGGCATTGGTCGTCATAATCAAAATGACGTTGCGAAAATCGGCTTTTTTGCCGTTATTGTCGGTCAGCGTCGCCGAATCCATCACCTGCAAAAGCAAGTTGAAAAGATTCGGGTGCGCTTTTTCGATTTCGTCCAGCACCAAAACGGCGTGCGGTGTTCGCATAATCGCTTCGGTCAGAAGTCCGCCCTGATCGAAACCGACGTATCCGGGCGGCGCACCGATCAGGCGCGAAACCGTATGAGGTTCGGCGTATTCGCTCATATCGTAGCGCATAAATTCGATGCCGAGTTGCTCCGCCAGTTGTTTCGACAATTCGGTTTTGCCGACTCCGGTCGGACCGGAAAACAGAAACGAGCCGACGGGCTTTGCTTCCTGTCCGAGTCCGGCGCGGGAAATTTGAATCGCGTCCACAACCTTATCAACCGCTTCGTCCTGCCCGAAAATCACGCCCTTCAAATCTTCGCGCAACGTTTTAAGCTGTTCTTTTTCGTCGGCGACGACCGTTTTCGGCGGAATTTTCGCCATTCGCGCAATCGTATTTTCGACCATCTGCACCGAAATCACTTTCGGGCGCGTTTCTTCCGGCAAAAGTTTCGTCGCCGCGCCGACTTCATCAATCACGTCAATCGCTTTGTCGGGCAAATGGCGGTCGTTGATATATTTTCCGGCGAGTTCGGCGGCGACTTTTAGCGATTCGTCAGAATATTTTACGCCGTGATGCTGTTCGTAAAATCGTTTCAAACCCTTCAAAATTTCGTAAGTTTCTTCAACCGTCGGTTCGCCGACTTCGATTTTCTGAAACCGCCGCGCCAACGCCCGGTCGCGCTCGAATGCGGATTTGTATTCAGTATAAGTCGTCGAACCGATACAGCGCAGTTCCCCGTTTGCCAGCGCGGGTTTTAGAATATTCGAAGCGTCCATCGAACCGCCCGACACCGCGCCTGCGCCGACGATAGTGTGAATTTCGTCAATAAAAAGAATCGCGTTTTTCTCCTTTTTAAGATCGCTGAGAATCGCTTTGAATCGCTGTTCAAAATCGCCGCGATAGCGCGTCCCGGCGAGAACCGCGCCCATATCGAGCGCGAAAATTTTCGCGTTGTGCAGGACTTCCGGCACGTCGCCTTCCGAGATTTTGAGTGCCAAACCTTCCGCCAGTGCGGTTTTGCCGACCCCGGGTTCGCCGACATAGAGCGGATTGTTTTTCTTGCGGCGGCACAAAACCTGCACGGTACGTTCGATTTCCGCCGTCCGCCCGATGATCGGATCAATGCCGCCTTCTTTGGCTCTGGCGACGAGTTCGACCGTGAAGGATTCGAGCGGCTTTTTCTTTTTGCCGCCCCCGGCGCGCTCTTCGGCAAATTCTTCTTCGTCCTCGACACCCTCGGAAATACCGCCGAACTCTATTCCGCCGTCAATTTTCGAGATGCCGTGCGCCAAATAATTCAAAATATCAAGCCTTGATACGCTCTGTTGCGACAGCAGATAAACGGCGTAAGACTGTTCGGCTTGAAACAGCGCGGCTAAAATATTGCCGCCGTCCACCCGTTCCTGTCCACTGCCCTGCGCCTGCAAAATTGCGTATTGAATCGTTGATTGAAACGTCGAAGTCAGCTCCGGCATCTGCTGAACTTTAGCAGGCATTTTCTCCAAAACGTCTTCAAAGTAAGTCTCCAGCGATTTGGCGATTTCTTCAACCCGTGCGCCGCAGTTATACAAAATATCCCGCGCCGCATTATCTTCGAGCAGTGCGTAGAGCAAATGCTCCAAGGTCACGTATTCGTGTTTATATTTAACGGCTTCATCAACCGCGTAGCTTAATGTTTCTTCCAGTTCTCTCGTTAGCATATTTTGAAATGTACTGTGATGCGTTTTTCGCAGAAAATGATCGGATTAAAAATTTAATTTCGTATTTGTTTCATCCGCCGCACAAAAATTTATTATATCAAAATAATCGGCGGACAAAAGTATCTAGGCGTTATAAAAGTGCGAATCAGCAGTTAAATCGAGGTATCGAAATGCACTATCGGGCAGCATAGAAATTGCCTGTGACGAAACGCTGTGTAATTTCAACAATGATTTTAATTTTTACAACCATCAAATTTCCGACAAACGAAATTATGTATCATAATGAAATATCAAAAACTTTAATCTAATGAATCGAACCCCGCTTTTATTTCTCAATGTGCTTGTCATCGCTACCTGCGGTTTGATTTACGAACTGCTCGCCGGAACGCTTTCTTCATATGTTTTGGGCGATTCGGTGACGCAGTTTTCGATTATTATCGGTGTTTACCTGTTTGCAATGGGAGTCGGCTCTTATCTTTCGGGATTTATCGAGAAAAATATCGCGGAAAAATTCGTTGACATTGAACTCGCTGTGGCTATTCTGGGAGGATTTTCCGCGCCGCTTTTATTTTTCAGTTTCGCGCATCTTTCCTATTTTTCAATCGTGCTGTATGCGGTCGTTTTCGGCATCGGAACGCTCGTCGGTTTGGAAATTCCGATATTGATGCGGATTTTACAGGACGAACTCGATTTCAAGGATTTAATTTCGCGCGTTCTCGCGTTCGACTACATCGGCGCACTCGTCGCATCGCTTTTATTTCCGCTTTTTCTTGTCCCGAAATTAGGCTTGGCGAGAACTTCGCTGCTGTTCGGAATGCTCAACGCGGCAGTCGGAATTTGGGGAACGTGGTTGCTCAAACCGCTCATCACAAAAAACATCAACCTGCTGCGCGTTAAAGGTTTCTTTATTATAATTTTGCTGCTGATTGCGTTTATCAAAGCTGATTACTTAACGTCGCTCGCCGAAGACGGGCTTTTCACCGACAATATAATTTACGCGAAAAGTTCGTCGTATCAGCGTATCGTCGTGACCAAAGGCAAAACTGGCTATGCACTTTTTTTGAACGGCAATCTGCAATTCAATTCGTTCGACGAATATCGTTATCACGAAGCACTCGTGCATCCGCCGATGGCGGCATTCGGCGCAAGTCCGAAGCGGATTTTGGTTCTCGGCGGCGGCGACGGACTTGCACTGCGCGAGATTTTGAAATATCCGTCGGTCGAATACATTCAACTGGTTGATCTCGACCCGGAAATGACGAGCGTTTCAAAGCACGTTCCCGCGCTTGGCGAATTAAATCAACATTCACTTGATAATCCGAAAGTTCACGTCACCAACGCTGACGCATTCGTCTGGCTCGATTCGGTTGCAACCGAGCCGTTCGACGCGGCAATCGTTGATTTTCCCGACCCGAATAATTTCGCATTGGGAAAACTTTACACGACCAGGTTTTATAATTTGCTGAAAAAAAAACTGAAGCCCGATTCAGCCGTCGTCATTCAAACGACATCTCCGCTGATCGCCAGAAAGTCTTTCTGGTGCATCATCAAAACGCTCGAAGCCGCCGGTTTTTACGTCAAACCATATCAAACGACCGTGCCGAGTTTTGGCGTTTGGGGTTACGCTCTCGCAAAATTGCAGCCGTTCGATCAACCGACGAAATTACCCGAAAACATTAAATTAAAGTTTTTGAACGATCAAACGCTCGCGTCAATGTTTGAATTTTCGGCGGACACTGATTTGCCGAAAAATGAAAACATCGAAATTAACCGGCTCGATAATCAGGCACTCGTTCGATATTACGAAGCAGAATGGCGGCGATTTGAATAATTTTAGCCACGAACAAACACGAAAGAACACGAAAAAAGAATATTTTGTTTTAACCTTTTGTTGATTTATTTCGTGTTTGTTCGTGGCTAAAAATTTATATGAAATTTACCAGACGCGAAATTTTAACCGCCTTTCTCGGCTTGCCATTCGCGCTTTCGGCGTGCCAATCAAATTCTGAAAACACTGAAATTGCCGGCGAAATTGTCGGCGCGAATGTCAATGTCGGGCATATTTTGCGCGAACTGCGAAAGGTGGAGATTCCCGAAAATAATTGGGAAAGCGTCAAAGTTGCCATCATCGGCGGCGGCGCGGCGGGTTTGAGTGCGGCTTGGAAATTCACAAAAAATAATTTTAACGATTTTGTGCTTTTGGAACTCGAAAACAAAATCGGCGGCACGGCGCAGAGCGGTGTTTCCGACATCGTTTCGTATCCGTGGGGCGCACATTATCTGCCTGTTCCGTTTCGGGAAAATGCCGAGTTGATTGCGCTGCTCGATGAAATGAATTTGACCGAAGGCAGAACGGCGAACGGTGAAATCGTCGTCAAAGAACAGTTTTTGTGCCGCGAACCAGAAGAGCGCGTTTTCTACAAAGGTCGCTGGTATGAAGGTTTATATTTGAACGTCGGCGCGTCGGATGACGACAAACGGCAATACGCGGAATTTCAAAAACAGATTGATTACTGGATCAACTGGCGCGATGGTTCCGGCAAACGTGCATTTACTTTGCCGATTGCCGATTGTTCAAATGATGCGGAAATTACGGCACTCGATAAAATTTCGTTCGGCGATTGGCTGCGTCAAAAAGGCTTCACGTCCGAACGGCTTTTTTGGTATTGCGACTATGCGACGCGCGACGATTACGGCTTGAAACTCAACGCGGCTTCAGCGTGGGCGGGGCTTTTTTATTTCTGCTCAAGAGTGAGAAAATCGGGCGAAGAATCGCAGCCGTTTATCACTTTCCCCGAAGGCAACGGGCATTTCATCAATCATTTTGCCGCTCAAATTAAAGATAAAATTCGCCTGAAAACCATCGCGCTCGAAATGATTCCGCGTGAAAGCGGCGTTGATGTCATTTATCTAAACACGGAAACAAACGAGATTCGCGGTCTGCACTGCGAAAAAGCGATTTACGCCGCGCCGATTTTTACGGCGAAATACGTCATTCGTGACTTCAAGCAAAACGCGCCCGCTTACATTAATGAATTTCAGCACAATGCGTGGTTTGTGGCGAATCTCTTTTTAAAAGACCGCCCGAAAAATCGCTTCCCGAAAGATTTTCCGCTCGCGTGGGACAATGTTTTATACGAAAGTCCATCGCTTGGTTACGTCAACGCAACACATCAAAAAGGCATTGATTACGGCGCGGCGGTTTTTACCTATTATTATCCGATGTGCGCGGAAGAAAACGGACGCGCCAAACTTTTCGCGCTCGATCATTCGCAGTTAGCCGACATTATCACAACCGATTTATCACGCGCTCATCCGAATATCCGCGAACTGACCGCAAAAATTGACGTGATGCGCTGGGGACACGCGATGATTTCGCCGCGCCCGAATTTTATGTGGAACGGCGCACGCGAGAACGCACAGAAACCGTATCGAAACATTCATTTCGCGCATTCGGATTTGAGCGGCATCGCGCTTTTTGAAGAAGCATTTTTTCATGGCGTGAGAGTTGCAAATGAGATTTTAGGAAAAAATGATGGCTGAAATTATTTGGAAAATATCAGTTACTTCAACTGCATTTCTCAAAGGTGTTAAATTTTTAATGCTTTTGGGAAGAAAATGTTCCCTTGAATACGCTTATGAAGGTGAAAAAGATCATTTCATAATTTTTGAAAAGTTAATTTTTGACGGTGTAGAAAGTTTCAAATGCACTTACTACAAGGCGTGTTCGTTTGAAATGATTGGAGCTTACGATAAAGTTATTAACATTGGAAATTCAGTCTGGCTTACTGAAATAAAGCGTAATTTATCAGAAGTTGATGCTGATTCTTCAGAGTTGAAACATCTTAGAATTTATTTTGACGACGGACCTTGTTATGAATTTATTTGTAAGTCATTTGAAATTGTAAGCGATGAGCAAAAAGATTATTTTGAGAATCTTAACAATCCTGTTTGAATAGTTTTAATGAATGAAGCGTTAGCACAATCAAAATGGCTTTTTTCGAGAGAGATTGATTTGTCGGTTTTTCTCGGCAGTGCGGTTTTGTCGCTTTTGCTGCTGGCGGTCGGCTGGCAGTTTGGTGTTTTGAATGACGAATCGCCCGAATGGACTTGGATTGCGGCGGTTTTGCTGATTGATGTCGCGCACGTTTGGTCAACTTCGTTTCGGGTTTATTTTGATGTGGCGGAATTTCGGCGGCGCGTTTGGCTTTATACGCTCGTTCCCGTATTTGGCTACGCGGTCGGCGTTGCGCTTTACTCGGAAGGCGAATTGACGTTTTGGAAAGCTTTGGCGTTGCTCGCGGTTTTTCATTTTGTCCGGCAGCAATATGGGTGGGTGAAACTTTACCGGGCGAAATTGCGGGAGAAATCGCGCCTGACGTGGTGGATTGACGCGGCGGCGATTTATTTGGCGACGGTTTATCCGCTTTGTTTTTGGATGACACAGCTGCCGCGCAATTTCAACTGGTTTGTCGAAAACGATTTTTTTAACTTGCCGCAAATTACTGCAACCGTTCTGTTTCCACTTTATGTTTCATCGCTTGTTTTGTATTTTGGAAAATCCGTCTATCTTTATTTCACGAGCGGATTTTTGAACATCGGCAAAGATATTATCGTTTTGACGACCGCCGTTTGTTGGTATGTCGGCATCGTCGCGCTTAATTCGGATTACGCATTTACGGTGACAAACGTGATAATTCACGGCGTTCCGTATTTTGCGCTAATCTATTTTTACGCGAAATCGCAGCGCGAAACGGCGGGGAAATTTTATCGAACCGTTTCGTCAAACTGGTTTGTCTTTCTGGCGACGCTGTGGGCGTTGGCTTATATCGAAGAACTTTTTTGGCATCGCGGCGTATGGCACGAGCGGAATTGGCTCTTCGGGACTAATTGGGATTTGGAAAACTGGAAAATTTATTTCGTGCCGCTGCTTGCCGTGCCGCAGTTGACGCATTATATTTTAGACGGGTTCGTGTGGCGCAGAAAAAATAATGCAAATTTTCGGCTGATTGATTAAGATATGCTTATGAAGAAATTACAATGCAACATTTTGCCGCTCGGTTTGCTGCTTGTGCTTTCTTTTATGTTTCTCTCTTCGTGCGGTAAAAAAGACGGCTCTGAACGCTCCGACATTCTAAAATTTTCCGACGACACGACCGCTGCCGCACAGCTTGTCGCTGATGCCAATGAGGATTTGAATAAAATCAAAATTCTATATAACGAAAACGAGGCTAAACGTGAAGAATTGACCAATGCGCTTAAAAACAACGAAATCGAAAAAGTTAGAAGCACGTCAAACGATTTAATTGATCTGATTAACGGCGGAATGGTGCTGGGCAAAAGTGCGGTTGAAAAAATAGACAAAGCACGCGAAATGGACATCAACTCTGACTTCAAAGAATATTTGCGTTTGAAGTCGGAGAGTTTGCAGAGGGAAATGAATGCTTTTGAAAAATACCGGGAAGCCGCCGGTTATCTGCGCGACAAATACGATCCGAAAGATGAAAAACAGCGCGCAGCAGTTAGTGCTAAATTTGAGGAAGTCAAAACAAGTTTTCAAAAAATTATGGAATCTGCACAGCAGTACAGTAAAGAAGCCAATGATCTGGCAAAGGAAAGTGCCGGGAGAAATAACTAAAAAGTTTGACTTTGCAGCCTCGAAAGTGAGACCGTAAATCACTTGAACCCCTTTTTAGTTTTGAAAAAATCCGCCGAATGTACTAGGATGTCTTTTAAAGTTTTTAACTTTAAACTTAGAATTTTTAAGCGAATAAGAGGAATCAGTTATGAAAAAAATAATGTTTTTAACTTTTGTCGCCGCATTAGCCCTCGGGCTTGCCGGCTGCGAAACAGTAAAAGAAACCAATTCAAATAAGGCTGTTGTAATTAACAGCAACACAAATATGATGAACACCGCCGTGATGAATACCAACACGACGATGATGAGCAATACGAGTTACAGCAAAGAAGTTACCAGAGAAGAATACGATAAAGACAAAGACCGTTATTCAAAAGATGCAAAAGAAGCGGGCAGCACTATCGGACAGGGCGCAGAAGACGGCTGGCTGTGGACAAAAGTCAAAACAGCTTTGGCGACAACCAACGAATTGAGAGATTCGACCATTAATGTTGACGTTGAAAACAGCATCGTTACGCTTCGCGGAACGGTTGCTACGAAAATGGAAATGGAAAAAGCCGTCAAATCAGCTCAGGAAGTTAAAGATGTCAAAAGCGTAAAAAATATGCTTCAGGTCAAGGCTAACGATTCGATGACCAATCAAATGGTCAACGGCAATGACAATATGAAATCCAACGCAAACATGAAAAAATAGGCGTTCGCTTTCGGTTAAAATTAAAAAGACTTGTCGTATCATAATTCGGCAAGTCTTTTTTTAAATTGAATTACAATAAAAGAATACGAAATACTTGGCAGCAGCGACTTTATCCAGTCAAGGCAGAAAAACTTGAAATATCGAAACGAATATGAAATTCCGCAGGGACGAATGATTGAAAACCTGCGCGGTCATTACAAAATCCGTGATGAACGGGTGCTGACGGCGATGGGCGATGTGCCGCGTCATTTTTTCGTTCCCGAGGCACTAAAATCACAGGCTTACAAAGACAATGCGCTCCCGATTGCCGCCAATCAAACAATTTCACAGCCGTTTATCGTCGCCCGGATGACCGAACTGCTGGAAATTGACCCGCACGGTAAAATTTTGGAAATCGGCGCGGGTTCCGGTTATCAAACGGCGATTTTGAGCCGGTTGGCGCGAATGATTTACGCGATTGAGCGAGTTTCGCAACTCACCGCACAAGCGAATGAACGGCTGGAAAAACTCGGCATTCAAAATGTTCATCTGAAATGTGCCGACGGCACGACCGGCTGGCAAAATCACGCACCATACGACGGAATTCTCGTCGCGGCGGGCAGTCCGGCGATGCCTGAACCGCTGCTCAATCAGCTAAAAGTCGGCGGACGGCTCGTTATTCCAATCGGACAAGAGCAAAAATCACAAAACCTGATGCGCGTCACGCGCACTCCGTCGGGCTTTCAAACCGAAGATTTCGGTAAATGTGCCTTTGTCCCGCTGATCGGTGAACACGGCTGGCGGGGTAATCATTAATCTTCAAGGTGTATTTTCGGTAAACTAAAATATTTACTCGTCGAATTATCCAAAGCGGCGACAATGTTTTTGAAACTTTCGGCGGACGGTTTCAAATCAATAAATTTGGCGATAATGTTTCTCTGTCTGAAAATAATGATCGTATTCGCAGCCGACGGGTTGATCCGGTTGAGATTCACTTCGCTTTCCGAATCCTGCATTGAAGGCACAAAAGTCAGGGCAGTGTTTTTTAAGTTTAATTCGCGCCCGATTTTTTCCAGTTCTTTTCGTCTTTCGTCTTCGTCGTAATTCTTTTCGTTTCCATAAACGAAATACGCTTTCAGATATTTGCCGCGCCTGACGCTTTCCCGTTCGAGAAACGTCAACCATTTTTTTATCTCGTCCCGGTTCGGGATATTCCCGACAAAATAAATGATTCCGTGATAACGCCCGTAGCGGCAAACCGGGCAGGCTCTCGTTCCCTGATCCGGTCCCTAGGCGAGAAACGGGGTGAACGAAGGATTATCCTCGCCGATTTCGAGACCCGATTGTTTCCCGGTTTTTACTGTTTCAGGATAATTCGGGATATTTAATCCCAAAATTATGTTGTGTTCGGCAATTTGCAGATCGTCTTTGACCAACACGCGCAAAATCCCGCTGCCGCCGCGATTTTCAAGCGGCTTTTGCCTGACGGCGGGAATCAAAAGTTGATCGTCATCGAAAACGAATTCGTCAATATAATATTCATCGGCAATGCTCGGTTCTTTGATGGAAATGTGGATGTGCGCGGGAATGTCCCGGTCAGGATAAGGCGCGGGGCGAATCGTATAAATCGAGTATTTACCGTTTTCGTCGGTCTTCACCCAGCCGCGAATATGCCCGTGACGTTTGGCGCGTTCGTCCATTCCCGCTTTTGGCGAATAATAACCATTATGATCGGTTTGCCAGTAGTAAATAATTACACCGGGAGCGGGCGTTTGTCCGCTGGGTTTGTAAACAATGCCCGTGACGAGTAATTTCTGCCCTTTTTCCGTCCAGCCCGGACTGTAATCAACCGGTTTTATTTCGTGCGGCATTCCGACAAACATCAATTCACAGCCGTCACAGCCGCCGCCGACAATTTTGTTTTGGTCGGTCGGAGTTGGACGCTGATTTTGACTTTTGGCGGTTTGCCCGTGACACGCGGTCAGCGTCAGGGCAAATGCGGCGAAAATATACTTCAAAAAATTTAGGCGGTTTTTCATAGCAGGAACAACGTATCAAAGAAAAAACCGTAATTCCACAAGAATCGTCAATTACCAGCGCAACACGATGAATTTACCGCTCAACCTGTGGACACCCGTCAAAACGTTGCTTGAATTCCGCGCTGTAATTTCTGCTCAACCTGATCTCGCTCCCGTTTTCGAGCAACACATCATAATCTCCGTTGAGGCGGGATTTATAAGAAACGATTTTATCCAGATTAACGATAGTGGATTTGTGAATGCGAACGAACTGCGCCGCATTCAATTTTTCATTGATTGACTTTAAAGTTTCGTTATGCAAAAAACGCCTGTTCTCAAGGTGGATTGTCACATACGGAGTTGCCGCACTGATATACAAAATATCGTTCACTGAAATCGGCACATATTTTCTTCCGCTGGAAACAACAATAATTTCAAGTCCTGCCGGTCGAATCTGCGCCTTAGCTTTTAGTTCTGTTTTCTCCGCGTCAAAAAATCCGACGGGTAGTTCATCATTCTCCTGCGCGATAGGTTTTGCTCCGGTGAAAATATATTCAGATAGAAAAAAAGATAAACCGTAGATTAGCGGCAATTTATAAAAATCTTCCGAAATAGTGTAGGCAAATGTTTGATAATAAGAAAAGGTGTGAGAGTAAAAGACGGTCGAAACAACAAATATTATTAGCGGTGTCAGCAGCAGATGAATTAGTGTCGGAACCGAAATCGTCATCATCAGACGCAAAATAGTTTTTGTTCTCAGCTTGTTCAAATATTTCGATTGAACAAACAGAAGCGGCGGAAAAAGAAACCAGAATGTTTTGAACAGTAACGATTCGGAGAAATAGAAGAAATAATCGTTCACCCGCGAATGAATGAAATCCTGCAAAATCGTCAAAATTATGATGACAAACAACCCCGCCGTTAAAACTGACAGCAATTTTTTCCCGTCCGCCAACTGCGGCGAAAAGTCTATCCGGTTGGTCATTTGCTGCCCGGTGTAATTGCTCATAGTGTTGTAATTTTAACTTTTTTCGATAATTATGAAAAATATCCAAATATTATTGTGATGTCAAAAATTATAGCCGCAAAAAGCACAAAATTCTCAAAGATCGAGATTTTCATTTTGTGCTTTTCGCGGCTGTTATTCCAATCAATCGGCTAATTCTAATGCGCCGTAAAATTAAGTCCGTCCAAATTATCAGTCAGCGACACGGTTTGCGGCGCAAATTGATAATTTTTCGCTCTGACGGCGAAGACGTAGGTTTGTCCGGCAACAACATCGCTCAAGTTGTAATAACCGAACGAATTGGTTCGGGCGTAGCGAACCTCACCGTTTAGATCGGTCATCGTGACGACGGCACCGGCGATGCTGCGACCTTTCAGCGACACGGCGCGACCGTTAACTGATACCGGTGCGGCGGTCGGCGCGAGTATTATATTTTGGAAAACGCCGCGTCCGTAAGTTCCCGCCAAAATGCTGTTATTTGCCGCCTGCGCTCCGTTAGGCAATGTACTGCTGCCGTTAACATTGGTGCTTTCGAGACGCATCACGACGACCGGCGGAATGCCGTCGTTAAACTGATTCCAGCTTGCGCCCGCATCAGTCGAACGGTAGATGCCAATGTCCGTGCCGATGTAGAAAGTAGTAACTGCCGTCGGATCAATCACAAAATCACTGACCGGAATATCAACCGTAAAATTCATCGCGGTAATCGTTGCGCCGAAATCCTTGGTGGTGAAAAGATGGTTGGTGCCAAAACCGGAAACCGTGATATACGCCGTTCCCGGAGTTGTCGGGTTGACCTTGATGCTCGTAATAAAACGACCGGGTTCACTTGTGCTGTTGATGGCGGTATCCAGAATCCCCGTGCGGTTGGTAAAGGTTGCGCCGCCGTCCTGACTGACTTGAAATGCGCCGGTTGACGAGCCGGTGTAAATCGTCTGCGTATTGCTGAAAGCGGATTTCTGCACACCGATTGCGCTCAATGTATCAGTCATATCCCGTGTCAATTCTGCGCCGGTTCCGTTTGCCGGAAACGTCCAATTGCCAACGCCGCTGACCGTCGCACAGTTCGTGCAAATTGCCAGCGTATTCGCTCCGACATAAAGCGTCGAATCCGTGCTGTTGGTCACAATCGGCGGATAAAATGCCGTTCGTCGCTTGGTGCCGAAGTTTTGCGGGTTGATTTCGGTTTGCGCTCCCGTGCCGTCAGCCTCGACGCGGGTGATTTCGCCGTAGATATAGCTGGTGAAAACGCGGCTCGGATCGGTCGGGTCAACGCGGGTTTGTCCGCCGTCGCCGCCGACGAATTCATTCCACTGCGTACCGCTGACACGCCGCTGGTTGCCGTTGTCCTGTGTGCCGATATAAAGTTTTGCCGAATCAGTCGGATTGACCGCCAACCCGATAATCTGCGTCAGTCCAAGAGTGCTGTTCAAATCTTTGCTGAACGTCGCCCCGGTATCGGTCGTGCGCTGTAAACCGCCGTCCTGCGAGATAAAAAACGTCGCCGAATTGCCCGCAAAAGCGAGATTCTGCTGGTCGGAGTGAGCTTTCGCCATTGCCGGCTGAAATTTCCATTCAAACTTCATTACCATTGGGTCCGAGTTATAGACATAAACGAAGTTGTTAGTCAGGTTTTCGGCAGTAAGTGTATTTTGAGCATCAACCGTCAAGCGAAAAACGTCGCGGTTGCCGACATAGAATTGCCCCGCCGTGAACTGATCGGCGACCATATAGGTGTTGTAGTTAAACTGTTCCGAATCAACCTTACTGTATGGAACGGCAACTTCCGCCCAAGTCGGATTGCCGCCGGAGACGGCATCCGATTCAAGCAACAGTCGGGTGTCAGTTTTTTCTTTCCCGCCGTAATATATGATTCTTGATGGATCGGCATTGCTGATCGAAACCCGAAAATCTGTTTCGGTGTTGACCGTCGGTGTATTCGGTCTGTTTTCCAACTGGAAAGTGGCTCCGTTATCCGGCGAAATATAAATTCCTTTGGCGACCGCTCCGGTTTGAGTCGAAGCGAGAACTACCGCATAGATACTGTTCGGATTTCCTGCATTCAGAGGCGCAACAGCAAAACTCGTCATTTTTCCGTTAAGTGTGCGTGTCCAATTCGCGCCGCCATCGGTCGAACGGTAAAAACCGCCTTCTTGTGTAATCGAAGGATGATTGCGGTCGGTGAGTCCCGACAAGCCGCGCAGCAGATAAACCTGATTCGCGTCGGTGTTACTAACCGCGATTTGAATGCCGAAACCTTTGTCGAGAATTCCGACCGCCGACAGCCGCGTCCACGTTGCACCTGCATCGGTTGATTTCAAAACGCCCGTGCCGAAATAGCTGTTGTCCTGATCGCCCATCGCCGCATAGACGATGTTCGGATTGGACGGTGCAAAAGCAATCGAACCGACTGCCAGATCAATCTGATTATCGCTGACCGGCGTAAAAGTCGGCGTAGTGGCAAGCGCGTTGGTCGAACGCCAGATGCCGCCTGTCGCCGTGCCGAGCAAAACGATATTATTGTCGGTCGGATGAACGGCTATCCAGTTGATACGTCCGCTGAGATTACCGATTGCCGACTGATAAAGCGAATTGATCGGCATTGGTCCGACCGAATTCCACACTGCTGCCGGCGCGGAACTACGATCCAAACTCGGCGCGGTCAGATTGGCTTCTTCCTGTGCCTTCTGACGCGCTTCCGCCGGAATTTCTCCTAGTCCATACAAACGCTGCTGTAAAAACCAATCAAGGCGTTCGGTAATATCACCTTCTTCGCCTTCTTCTCCTCTGTCCGCCTTCGGAAGACGTGCTTCCTTATCTTCCGAAGCACGCTCTGTTTCTGTTGATAAGCCGAAAAAGCCGAATTTGATGGAAACTCCGGCAAAAACCGCGCCAGCCATTATCAGAATGGCTATTAAAGTGTAGAGTCTAGTTATTTTTTTCATAAAGTCCTTCTTTTTGTAAATACAGTATTGAAAACCTGCTTGTGGCGTTTCAAGAATTCACTGCGTTCTTTTTTTCAAAATCTCTGCAACTACGGTGCAGGATAGTTTTTTCACCTAAAATTTTTTGTGACTGCTGTTGTTATTTGAAAAATCGCGCGGTGTTCGGCGATTTCGTGTTGATTATTTCCGGGCAACTTCCAGAATCGCTTCCGTTTTCCTCGCCGCTTCGGTAAATTCGAGCGAGACTTCCGCGAGCGATTGTCAAAATAGTTAAAATCGGTATGTACTTTACCAGTATTCTGTGTATCTTCACAATGTTTCTCTTTGGTATTTTTATTCATTTTTGCTGTTGTTACTTAGTTTTCTCTCAATATCCGGCTGAACGCACTGGAGCAAATGTGCGTCACTTCCAGTTGACTGTCCGAAAAATGCAAATTTTCTTTTTCAAGCAGTTTGTAGATTTCACGAATATTTACACTTAACAACTTAGCGGTCATTTGCGCCGTCATCATTTGTCCGCCGCATTGCTCGCAAATGAACGGTTCATTGGACGGCGACTGACTGATGACGATCTCCCTTTTTGTTTCAACAAGAATGCGTGTCTTCTTTATGATTTTCATCCTTTTTAAGATAGACCTGAACTGTTCGATTTTTATTGTTCGGTGTTACTTGAGCAAATTTATAAAATCCGCCCCCAAAAGTCCTGATAAAAAATCGGAAAATTTTTCGGATAGAATTTCGGATAGTGTAAAATATAAGCAAACAAATGAGTTACATCAATTCGCGTCTTTTCAAATTGATGTAAAAAAATCGTTAAATGCGCGGTGGTGAAACAATTTTGCATTCGGTGGTTTGCTCAAGTATCAATATTAGATCCGCCGAACAGGTGATCAGCAAAGCCGCTTATGTTTTCGGGCCGCCTTGCAAAAGCGCGAAATCCGCCGGGATGTTTGGCGGCTTTCGCGTAAATATTAAATCTGTTTTATCCGCTGTTTTTTTCTTGATTCGCATTTCTAATGAGCGGCAACTCCGTCATAGTTCCCGCCGGGATTGTAAATACAAACCAAATAGGACGCTTTTCCCTTCGAACCGGGGTCAATGGTAAACGAGTTGGAATTGTGGATGATGCCGCAACCGAGTTCGGTCGAGGTTCTCCATACCATTTGCGTGTAATGTCCGCACGGAATATTTTTAGGATTTGGCGTGCAGGTTTTTTTGTCGCTTTGCAAAAACTGTTTTTCGTCAATCCAGCCCTGAATCAACGTCTGTACCGTAATTTGTTTTTCCGAATCATATCCCTGTGCCAAATTTTCTCCGGCCCCGTCGCCCGGAACAATGTTTTGACGTTCTTTGTCGGTGCTGTGAACGCCGGTATCTTTGGTTGCCCATTTCTGCGCGAATTCGGCGAGCGCATAGTTCCATTTGAGCGGTTCGAGTCCGACGGCGTGACGGGTTTCATTGTGCAGTTGAAGTGCGGCAGCAATTTCCGCGTCGGTCAGCAAATTGTCGGCACCCGGACAATATTTATTCAACGAAGTCGTCAACCCGAAATCGAAGGCAAAATTATTGCTGATGCCGATGTTTGTCAAATAGTTTGTCTGCGCCTGCGCCGCAGTTGCTGCGCCGATCATTAACAAACCGATGATGATTAGTTTAATGTTGATAATTTTCATTTTTTTCTTCCTTGTGTTTTTAGTTCATTTAAATGTTTGGGAAAAGATTTTCGGCTCAGCTTTGAATTAACTCCGCCGTTCCTCTCCGTTTTTAGGTTGTCCGCGCTTTTTCAATTCGCTTGCGCTGCCAAAAAATTATTCAGGGTCTAAATTAGCGGCATCGGGAACGTTTCCGCCGCTTGTGTAGCCGATTGTCAGCTTATCTTCGCACGGCTTATCCTGAACGCATTTAATCGAAATAATATACATTCCCGGCGGCAAAAATGATGTGGAGTCGGCGTTAAACTTGAGGTTAAGTTTGGCGGCGTTAGCCGTCGTCGTTCCGTGTTCGTAAGCATCGTCGCCCGCCGCTGCTTCTTTGCCGTCTTTTTTCAAAGTCCAGTTGGTTTTTGCCGGAACCTTGACAAACCCATAACGTTCCGTAGTAATCACCGAACTGTTTATTACCTGAGGTGTTTTTGCAAACTTCGCCGTCGAACTTTCGGAATCCACTCCCTGCTGCGAAGATTTGACAAGTATTTGATTGCCGGTTTTTGAATCTATGACGGCAATTTCCCTGGTTTCACCGGGATTGAGCGAATATTCGACTGTTTTCGTTTCGCCCATTTTCTCCAACCTTACCGTTTCGAGTTTTGAATTGTCCGTTTGAGCGTTTGCCGCGATGCTGAAGTTACCCGTCGCCGCGCCGCCGAAAATAAAAAGCGCAGACATAATCAGTGCGCCGTAGTTTTTGAATTTGAACATATAAAAAATATTCTCCTTGTTTCTAAAATTTGAACTTGATTTCAAGCAAACAAAACCGACATTGTTTATTTCGCAAAAATGAATCCGGTTGACCAACATTAGACGAAGTACTTCAAAATGATTCATCTACCGAACGCCGCCCGTTATTTGTTTGACGGTATTGGTTTTTACAAAAAATTGTTTTCTGCGGATGGCTTTCATTCTTTCAATTTTTTGTTTAAAAATGATATTCTTGTTCGGTCTGACAGCAGATTAGGCATCCCAGCGTAAAAAGTCCTGATAAAAAGTCGGAAAATTTTTCGGATAAAATTTCGGATATAGTGAAAAGCAAGCAAAAAAACGAGTTATACGAATTCTCATCATTCAAACTCGACGTAAAAAAACGTCGCTTGTTGTGTGAGGATAAGATTATTTCATTGACTCCGAAGGAATTCGAGGTGCTTTTTCTGTTGGTTGAAAACGCCGGACAGGTGGTTGAAAAAGACGAACTGCTCGAAACGGTCTGGAAGGATACTTACGTTGAAGAAGGAACGCTGACGCGGAATATCTCGTGGCTCAGAAAAAAACTTGCCGCCAGCGGTGCGAATGATTTGCCGATAATCGAGACCGTTCCGAAACGCGGTTATCGGTTTCTGCCCGAAGTCGTCGTCAAATTATCGGAATCCGCTGCGCTTGTTTCCAAAGATGAAATTGTTCATCACATTCAATTTGAAGAAATCGTTCAGCAAATCCAAATCGAAGAAAGTATCGAAATTTTGCCGTCGTCGGACGATACGGAAATTTCTTTCGTTGACGGAAAAATCCTCGAAACGCCGAAAATAAAAGCACTGCCCGCCGCTCCTTTAAGACGGCAAATTTCTATATTTTGGGCTGTCCCGGTTTTGCTGATTTTTGCTGCCATCGCACTCTCCGCCTATTACGGTTATTTTTTTCAAAACCAATCAAATGTCATTCTCGCCGCGAAAATAGTGCCGTTTTCCGGCTTGCCCGGACGCGAAGATTCGCCCGCTTTTTCGCCCGACGGCAATCAAATGGTTTTTTCGTGGGACGGCGGAATGGAAAGCGGCAACTCGAATATTTACGTCAAAGTTATCGGTGCAGGCGATCCGCTGCGTTTAACTAATTACGCTGCCAACGAAATAAATCCGGTTTTTTCGCCCGACGGAAAATCCATCGCTTTCGTGCGGCTTTTGCCAACCCATAACGAAATAATCTTGATGTCTGCGCTCGGCGGCAACGAGCAAATTATCTACGATCAGGCAAGTTACGGCAGCGTTTCGTTTGCGCCCGACGGCAAATCTCTCGCCGTCGCCGAACTCGGAGCGTCGCGGGAACCAACCGGAATTTATTTAATTAACCTGCAAAGCAAGGCGAGAATCAGACTTACCGCACCTGCCGCGCCCTTCGTTGACCACACGCCGCGTTTTTCGCCCGACGGCAAAAATCTCGCTTTTATTCGTTATTTCAGTCCTTTTCACCGCGAACTTTTTGTCGTTTCGGCAGTCGGCGGAGAGCCGCGTCAAATCACTTCCGATGACGTGCGAATTTACGGGATCGGCTGGAGTCCTGACAATCAAAAATTGTTTTTCACTTCATATCGAAATATCAACCGGCTCAATTTATGGCAAGTTTCGGCGAGCGGCGGCGAACCGCAGTTGATTGAGACCGGCAGCCGGGGTTTGGAAGATTTGGCGATTTCCCCGAACGGGCGCACGATAGCTTTTGTGGAAGAAAAGTCGGACGAAAACATCTGGCAAATCGCACCGGAAGCGGTGCCGCGCCCGGTTATTCGTTCGACTCACGCCGACCACAGCGAACAATTCTCGCCCGACGGCAGCCAAATCACGTTCGCCTCCGACCGCACCGGAAAGGATGAAATTTGGATTGCGGATGCGGATGGCAAAAACCAGAGGCAATTAACTAATTCGGCGGCTCAATCCGGCAGTCCGCGTTTTTCACCGGACGGAAAATTCGTCGTCTATGATGCTCAAACCGCCGACGGCAGCGACGTTTACATCATTCCGGTCAACGGCGGCGAGGCGCGGCGATTGACCGAAACCGGCAAAGTGAATTCGTTGCCCGCGTGGAGTATAGACGGAAAGTGGATTTTCTTCCGCTCGAATCGCTCCGGCAGTCACCAAATTTGGAAAACGCCCGCGTCGGGCGGCGAAGCGGTGCAAATTACGCAGCAGGGAGCGTTTGAAATGTTTGCCGCACCGGACGGCAGGAAAATCATCTACACCAAAGACAGCGAAAAAGCCGGTTTGTGGCAGGTTGATACGAACGGCGGCGGCGAAGAACTTATTCCCGAACTCGCCGAAGCCGGCGGCTGGCGTTCGTGGACGGTTGCGTCAAACGGTGTTTACTACACTGGTTTAGCCGTTCAACCGCCGTTCCGCATCAAGTTTTTCGATTTTGCGACGCGGCAGACAAAAGAAATCATGACCACAGAAAAATCACCGCTCACCTATTTTTCAAATTTAGCCGTTTCGCCGGACGGCAAAAAAATTCTCTACGCCCGCCGGGATCAAAGCGCGAGCAGTATAATGCTCGCCGAGTTAAATTGATAATCAGCCGAAAAAACGCCGATGTTTTTTGTAAAGCACAATCTGTCGCAGCGTTTCGGGCGTTGCGGCAGTGTTTTTGAGATTGAAATTCGGCGCGAAAAATTTGAGAATTATCCCTGAATCGCAGCGGCGATAATGATCGCAATGCCGATCAGCATTGCACCGATGACGATGCCGAGCGCGGTGTTTTGGTCTTCTTCTATTTCCTTACGAATGGAAAACGGCGTTATTTTATCCATTATAAAATAGCCGACGGCGAAGAAAACCAAGCCGATCACGACAAATATCAAAGTCGTCACCAGCGTTTCAAGCAACGCGTCGAGTTTAACGACCAAAGCAAGCATATTTAACATTTATTTTCCTCCACGAAAACCGCTGTAAATAAAAGGAACACCGAGCCGCGAATTACTTCCCGAATTGGCAACTTCCCAGCCGAACCACGACGAAGCCAGATAAAAAAGGATAATGACCGTCCCGAAAATTATGTAAAGTGTTTTTTTTATCATTATATTTTGTCCTTTTCTATTTGTCCTTTGTTAAATCTAAACCGCACTCTTGTTCACACAAACTTTGCCTGGAATTTATAATATCTTACTGAAAACAAATGTATTTCAAATCAGAAACAAAGGACTAAGGACAAAGGACAAAGGACTAAGAACTTCCCCCGAACATACTTTCACTCCAGCGGCGCGATTCAAACGAAAATTTACGGAACAAACTCCAAAACGGGAGAATCGCCAGCAGAATAAACGACAGCCAGAAATTTACGCCGCGCATCACGTTTTGTTCGACTTTGACAGTGACGGTCAGCGGCTGTTGAAAATTTTGCCACGTTCCTTCGAGCCGCAATGTATAATTTCCCGCCGGAAGCGCGGAAAGCGTCGCGTCTGCGGCTTGTCCGCCTTCCGACCATCTTTCGCCATCTTCGACTCCTACGTAAAACTCAATCGGAATATCAATAGATTCGACTTCGTTATTTTGCTCGTTGATCAAATCAATATCCAAATCCGCCCACGAATTGATGACCGGCGCATTTGCTGTGATTCGCACATTGCGATTCCCTTTAATTTCAAACGGCTGTGAAAAAACGGTTTGCGCCGTCGTCTGAGTTGCCGTCGGATCAAGCGTCAATTGCTGCGCCAGAGCCGTGCCGGTGAATCCGCTGATCGGAATCATAAAAATCCCCACAATCAGCAAAAAGGCAAGCATTATAAACCCGGCTTTGATGTAAAAACCGCCGGCAAACGGTTGGTTCGGCGCGATTGACCACGGTTTCGGCAGATTTTCAATGTTAAAGGATTTTTCGACTTCCGGGTTGGTCAGATATGTTCCAATTGACCAATTTACTTCATTTGCGCTGAGTTCGCGCGAAAGCATCAGCGGCGGTGCGACAAAATCAGCCGCTTTTACCGTTTCGCCCTGTTCGACGCGCCAGTAAAATTCGCCTTTGACATACTCGACGACAGCGGGCGCGTCCTGGAAAATTTTAAAACTTATTCCGTTATATGTCGCCGTTAATTTGCCGAAAGAATCATTGATTTCTACTTCGGCAGGATTGACCGATTCGACGTAATTCCAATGATTATCGGAATGCACGAGCCACCGAAAACCAATTTTCGGGTTATAAAGCAGATATTCGTCCCAGAAATATTTGACACTTTCAATCGTTACGCTTCTATCCATCGCACCGATAATTTTGAATTTTGCATCTTTAAAAATTCCTTCCGCACCGATGGGCAAAACGAATTTGTGCGGCGATTTCGATTTTTTTAGGACTCTGAGAAACTGCAAATTGCCTTTGTTGACATCAAGCAGCGAATTACAAAACGGGCAAGTTACACGCTCGGTTTTGTCGGGCGCAATGAGTTTCAGAGAGCCGCCGCAATTCGGACAACCCATCGCGCCGACGGCAACCTTTTTAGCTTCGCGCTGCACGGATTTTGCGTCGCCCAAGCCGATTTCGGCAAGCGAAACCTGCTGTCCGACAAAAATCCACGCCGGATTTTCGCTGTAATCAATCGTCCCGAAAGCGTCGTCTTTGCCCGACAAATCGGCGTAATAACTTTTTTCATTCGGCGTAAGACGATACGGAATTTCGCCGTCCGCCGCAACCGCTGTCGCTGTGCCTTTTTCCGTTACAACAAAAGACTTTTGATTCGGAATTTGCTCTATTTTCTGCCCGATCTGCAAAGATTGAAACGGCGGAATCTGCACGTTTTCGGGCAGCGGCTGGAAAAAAGTCATATAAAACTTTCCCTGCGCTTCGGCGAGCCAGCCGACCCACCCGTTTAAAAACGTCGCATACCATTCGTCCCAAAATCCGCCCGAATCGTGTTTTAATTGAGCGCGTCCGGTCAGTTCAAATTTGTGTCCTTTAAATTCACCTTTCAAACCGAGTTTCAGAGGCGATTCCGAATCAGCGATTTCCGCGACTTTTCCCAAATCTTCGAGTGCACGATCAGTTCGCGCAATCGCAGAACGACAAAACGGACAAACCAGCACAATCGTCGAGCCTTTCTGAAACTCAATCGGCGCGGCACAACTTGGACAATTTGCTTTTAAGACGCTCAAACTGCACCTCCAGAAAATTTGGAATTTGGAATTTGGAATCTGGAATTATCTTCGCCAACTCGTTCGATTTTTTGCACGTTCACGATTTCCGCGCCGAGCAATTCTTTCAAGTTTTCTTCCCAATTCCATTCGGGACGCGATTTACAGCAATACAAATTAAATGTTGCAATTCGATGTTCGGGATAAGTATGACAAGCCAGATGCGATTCGGTTAAAGCGACGAGTGCCGTGATGCCTTTTTCGCCCGCGAATTGATGCCAGATTCCTTCGTTGATTGTCTTCAAACCCAAATCGGCAATTACACGCGCAAAAACTTCGCGCAAAATTTTCATCTCGCGCAAAAGATCGGCATCACAGCCGACGGCTTCAATTAACCATTCGGTTCCGACAATCATTTTTGAATTTGAATCCTGCAATTATAAATTTCTACGAAAATTCGCGGAAAAAGTTTGATGAAAATAACCCGAAACTTTGCGCCGCCCAATACGTTATAATTCTTTTTGGTGGAAGTATGTTGTCTAAAACTATAATCAAAAATCGTGCGTTTGTCATATCTTTAATGTTTTTTTGTCTGCTTTTTACAGGCTGTTCAGCCGTTTCTTCGAGCGATATCGGGAATAATAACAAGCCGAATGAAAAGAATTCTCTCAATTATCAAAAGCCGCAAATCATCGGTCAAATCAGCTCAAAAGAAATAACCGAAAGCAGCGGAATCGCTGCATCGCGCTGTAACAAAGGTGTTTTATGGACGCATAACGATTCGGGAGACGATGCTTTTATTTTCGCGTTGAATGACAAAGGTGAAAAGCTCGGAACGTGGAAGATTTCCGGCGCGAAAAACAAAGATTGGGAAGACATCGCCGCTTTTCAAGACACAAAAACAGGCAAATGTTTTTTGTATATCGGCGACATCGGCAACAATGAAAGAACAAAAAGCGAAATGACGATTTACCGCGTCGCCGAACCCAAAGTTTCCGATGCCGACAAAATTTCGAGCGCGAAAAATTCGAGCAAAACCGAAACTGCCGATGCGATAAAATTTGAATATCCGGATATGCGCCACGATGCCGAAACACTGATGGTTCATCCCGAAACGGGCGATATTTACATTTTGACAAAACGCTTGAGCGGCGCGTCCGGCGTTTATAAATTGGCGGCGGATTACAGTCTGGAAAAATCAAACACGCTCGAAAAAATCGCCGATTTTTCAGTTCCCGCAATTCCCAACGGATTTTTAACCGGCGGCGATATTTCGCCCGACGGCAAGCGCGTCGTCATCTGCGATTATTTTTCGGCTTATGAAATTGTTCTACCTGAAAATGCGAAAAATTTTGACGAAATCTGGAAGCAAAAACCCGTAATTGTTGAATTAGGCGAAAGAGAACAAGGCGAAGCCGTCGGTTATTCGGCTGATGAAAAAGCGATTTTTGCCACGAGCGAAGGCAAAAATTCGCCGATTATTAAAGTGGAAAAAAAGTGAAGAAAAAATTTACAGGGATAACAGAATAGATAGAGGTAAATCAAAGTTTGCAATGATTTAAAATATCCTGTTCATCCTGTTATTCCCTGTAAATTTCTTTGTTTTATTTGCCTTTAAAGATCGGCTTTCTTTTCTCCAAAAACGCCGCCACGCCTTCTTCTTTGTCTTCGGTCGAAAAACAAATCGCAAAAAGATCAACTTCGCGGCGCATACCTTCGTCGAGATTTGAACGCGAGGCGAGTTTGACGGCTTCCTTCGCCATTTGCAGCGCAATCGGTGCTTTTTCGGCGATTTTATTCGCCATTTCCATCGTTTTTGCTTTGAGTTCTTCCGGCGCGTAAACGTGGTTGACTAAACCCAAACTCAAAGCCGTTTGTGCGTCAATCATTTCACCTGACAAAATCATTTCCATTGATTTTCCTTCGCCGATGAGTCGCGTCAAACGCTGCGTTCCGCCGCCGCCGGGAATTATTCCAAGATTTATTTCCGGCTGTCCGAGTTTGGCTTTTTCGCTCGCCAGCCGAATGTCGCAAGCCAACGCGAGTTCGCAGCCGCCGCCCAAACAAAAGCCGTTTATCATTGCAATGACGGGTTTTGGAAAAGTGTCAATCGAATTGAAAAGCGTTTTTTCGAGAAACGAATTGCGCTGCGTAACGGCGGTTTGACCGGCAAATTCCGAGATGTCCGCGCCCGCGACAAAAGACTTTTCGCCCGCGCCCGTAATAACAACGACACGAACTTCATTATCAGTTCGCAATTCGTCCAACGCCGCCACGCCCTCCGCGTGAACTTTTGAATTTAAAGCGTTGAGTTTATCGGGACGATTAATAGTTAAAACGGCAACCGCGCCGCGTTTTTCCACGAGAATTGTTTCGTAATTTGACATAGTTTTTTGTTAAATTTTTGTATTGTTTTAAGTTTACATCTTACATTTTGTCGGTTGTCGGCGACAAATCGGCTGATATATTTTTGTTAAATAATTGAGGCTTACACAGAGTCGGCACGGAAGAAATTTTACCACAGATGAACACTGATAAAATCTGATGAAGAAGAGATAAATCCATTTTTTTTAATTCTTATCCGGTTTTTCATCCTGTTTTTATCCGTGTTCATCTGTGGTAAAAAATATTACTCAGACTTCAGATAAACCTTGGTTAAATAACAGCGCATTTGCTTTTTGGTTGGCAGAGTTTTAAATTCGATAGTTTGTTAGCGCAAGGAAAAATAAATGAATTCAATACAAATGGTTGACCTGAAAAGTCAATACGAAAAAATCAAACACGAAATTGACGCGGCGGTGATAAACTGTATTTCTTCAACAGCTTATATCAACGGACCGGAAGTAAAAGCATTTCAGGCAAATCTCGAAAATTATCTCAACGTCAAGCACGTCATTCCGTGTGCCAACGGCACGGACGCTTTGCAGGTTGCGATGATGGCACTTGATTTGAAAGAAGGCGACGAAATCATCGTGCCATCTTTTACGTTTATTGCGACGGCGGAAGTCGTGTCTTTGTTGAAACTTACACCCGTGATGGTCGAAGTTGACGAGAACACTTTCAACATCGCGGCGGAAATTGTCGAAAAAGCGATTACGCCGCGTACGAAGGCGATTGTTCCGGTTCATCTTTTCGGGCAAAGTTGTGATATGGAAGGAATTATGCGCGTCGCGGAAAAGTATAATTTATATGTTATCGAAGACAATGCACAGGCAATCGGTTCGGATTATACGTTCAGCGACGGGCGCGTCAAAAAAGCCGGAACAATCGGACATATCGGCTGCACATCTTTCTTTCCGTCAAAAAACTTGGGCTGTTACGGCGACGGCGGCGCGATTTTTACCGACGATGACGAACTCGCGCAAAAAATGCGAATAATCGCCAATCACGGACAATCGAAACAGTATTTTCATTCGGTCATCGGCGTAAATTCGCGGCTCGATTCGATTCAGGCGGCGATTTTAAATATAAAATTAAAGCATTTGGACGATTACTGCGCCGCGCGTCAAAAAGTCGCCGAATTTTACAACGAAGCGTTTGCCGACATCGCCGAACTGCAAACGCCCGCGCACGAAGAACATTCGACGCACGTTTTTCATCAATACACGCTCCGAATCAAAAACGGAAAGCGCAACGAACTGCAAAAATTCCTGGGTGAAAAAGGCGTTCCCGCGATGATTTATTATCCCGTTCCACTTTACCGGCAGGAGGCTTTTGCCGAATCCGTTCCGGCGGATTTTTTTCTGCCGATTACGGAAAAACTGTGTGCCGAAGTTCTATCGCTGCCGATTCATACGGAAATGAACGAAGAAATTTTAGGCGTTATTACGAATAGTGTCAGAGAGTTTTTTGATTAAAGCTGCCAGATGAGCGGCAGAACAATCATCACAACGACAAACAAAATTATCGAAAGCGGCAATCCGATTTTGACGAAATCGCGGAATTTATAGCCGCCCGGACTCATCACCATTATATTGACCGGATGACCGAGCGGTGTGATAAACGCCATCGAAGTCGCCAGCGCAACGCCCATTACCAAAGCGCGCGGATTAACGCCGACTTGTTTAGCGATGCCGATGGCAATCGGTCCCATCAAAACCGCGACCGCCGCGCCGTTCATCGCCTGGACGAGCAGCATCGTCGCCAGAAATAATCCACCGAGAATCGCATAAGGTCCGAACGGTCCGAGAACCGCAACTACACCGTTCGCCATCATCGCGGCGGCGTTTGTTTTCGTCAGCGCGATGCCGAGCGGCAAAATGCCCGCGACCAAAAAAATTGTTTTCCAGCTAATCGCCGAATACGCCTGTTCGGTCGTTAAAATCCCGATCAGCATCATCGCCAGCGCGCCGCCGAGCATCACCGCGCCAGTAATATCCGGCAGGAAAATCGCCGTCATCAAAGTCGCTACGACGATCATCAGCGCGGCGCGACCTTTGCTCGGAACCGTAATCGCCTGATCTTCCTTCGACATCAGCACGATCAAATCGGGATCGTCGCCCAAAACCGCCAGTTTTTCGCGTGAACCCTGCAATAAAATCGCGTCGCCGAATTGCAGCGGAACGTCCGCCAAATTGATAAAAAATTCGTCTTCCGCCCGCCAAATCGCCAATACCGTCAACCCGTATTTCTCACGAAAATGCGCCGATTTCAGAGTTTCGCCGATCAAACGCGAACGCGGCGCGAGCATCGCTTCGACGACATCAACGGCACGCGACTGCAAATCGTCGGCGTGCCATTCGCTCGCGGCGAGATGCTCCATAAAAGGTTCGACATCACGGCGGCGAAAATCTTCTTTGTCGCCTTCTAAAATCAAAACGTCGCCGTCTTCGATGACGGTTTCCGGCGAAATTGCCACGAGCCGCTTTCCTTCGCGTTCGATGGCGACGATGCTGACTTTGAAATCTTCGCGCAAAGTGCATTCGGCGATCATTTTGCCGATCAAAAACGAATTTTCAGGCACACCGGCGCGAAACAGATTTTTGTCGAGATGGTAAGTTTCGACCAAATCTTCATTTCTAGACGGAACCTGTGTGCGTTCGAGCAGCGATTCGCCGGGAAGCGATTTGCGTCCGACGAGCGCGATATACGCGATACCGACGACGACCAGCGGAATGCCGACGGGCGCGAAATCCACGAGACCGAAACCCTGAATATTATTATCGGCGAGCAAGGAGCTGAGAATAATATTGGCAGTCGTCAAAAGCGTCGCCATCCCGCCGAGAATCGTCCCGAAGGCGAGCGGCATCAAAACGCGCGAAAGATTGACTTTCGCCTTTCGCGCTGCGCCCGAAACCGCCGGAAGCAAAACCGCCGCCGCCGCGATGTTGTTCATAAACAGCGACAGAAACGCGCCCGCGATCATCACGACGACGACCAGCCGCAGTTCACTTTTGCCGCCGACTTTGAGCAGAATATTCCCGACTTGTTCAGTAACGCCGCTGCGCCGCAACGCTTCGGCGATAATAAAAATCGCCAGAATCGTAATCACGGCGGAACGCGAAAACCCCGAAAACGCTTCCTGCGGAGTCAAAACGCCCGACACGCCGAGCGTGACGACGACGAGCAAAGCAACAAGATCGGCGGGAATTTTGTCCGTAAAAAACAAAATCAGCGCGACAATCAGAATCGAAAATGTAATAACCAGTTGAACGTCCATTCAAATAAGCTATCAAGTATAGTTCGTTCAAATTGTGGTTGCAATGGAGGGATTGTGTAAGGCTGCATTTTGAAAAATATTCGTCAATTTCGCCGCGCAATTCGATACCGATACGCCCGGAACAACCAAGCAAATTATTCCTGCGGAATATTTTCGATTAAAAACCACTTGAAAACATTGCCCGCTAAACACGCGAAGAAACGCTAAAATAAATCAAATATTGAAATGGTTTTTCTCTTTTTCGCGTCCTTTCGCGTATTTAGCGGGCAAATAACCTCTTATCTTCAAAGCATTTAACTTCCAGACCGCCCGACAATATAATTTTCCAACTCTTTCTTACGCGCTAGATTTGGTGGTTTTTGCGAAACCAATAACGGCGTAGAGCGGATCGCCGCCGGTCGGTTGATGGCGAATTGTTTTGACATTTTCAAACTCACTGCTCGCCGTGAAATACTTTTCGACGAGTTCAATGTGTCCTTCGTCGTCGAGCATCTGCCACGCATAGACTGCTTTGGTCGGGAAGCAGCGGTTGGAAAAAGTGACGACGCACGGCGCGTCCGGTTTCAAAACGCGACCGATTTCGCGGAAAACTGCCGCCGGTTTGATCAAATACTGCACCGAAACGCAGATTGCCGCGCTGTCGAATTCACGGCTCGCGAACGGCAGAGTTTGATTTGCATTGAGATTTTGCACGACATATTCGCTCAAACGCGGATTGGCGGCGAGTTCCGCTTCGTTCATTCCGGTTGCCGCGACGCGCGAATATTCGATTTCTTCCGGCAGGTGCGACACCCAACTGCTCATTAAATCTAAAATTGCGCCTTTTTTTGGTGGGAAATATTCGCGGTACAGTTCGGTCACAAACCGAATCGCGCCGTCGTCAATGTGCGTAACGAAACGCGGAAAATCATAAAATTTCTCGTCCGCCGTCTCATCCATCCGGCGAAAAGCATTGCCCGTCGGGATTTGTTTATCGTTTTCTTCAAACATAATGTTAGACTAAATTTTAACAAATGATTGAAACGAGTGAAAAGCAGGAAGTGACGGTTGATTTTCGCGCAGTCGGTTACGAAGTCGGCGGCACGACGATTTTAAGCGACATTAATCTGCAAGTTTTCAAAGGCGAAATTTTAATTCTTCTCGGCGAATCGGGTTGCGGAAAGACGACGACGCTGCGGTTGATTAATCGTTTGATCGAACCGACAAGCGGCGAAGTTATCGTTGAAGGAAAATCTACGCTTGATTGGGACGCGATCAAACTGCGGCGTAAAATCGGTTATGTGTTGCAGGAAGCCGGACTTTTTCCGCATTTTACGATTGAACGAAACGTCGCGCTCGTACCGGAACTCGAACATCAGGAAAAGGAGAAAACACGCGCCAGAGTCGCTGAAATGCTCGAACTCGTCGGGTTAAATCCGGCTGTATTTTCGGCGCGTTATCCACACGAACTGTCCGGCGGACAGCGGCAGCGTGTCGGTGTCGCCAGAGCATTGGCAGCCGATCCCGATCTGCTTTTGCTTGACGAACCGTTCGGCGCACTCGACGCGATTACGCGGACGAATCTGCAAAAAGAATTTGCAAAATTGGTCAGAGAACTCGGCAAAACCGCCGTTTTTGTCACGCACGATCTGCACGAAGCGTTCGTTTTGGGAACGCGCATCTGTTTGATGGACAAGGGCAGCATCGCGCTCGTTGAAACGCCGGAAAATTTTCGCAATTCCGATTTGCCGCTAGTGCGGGAGTATTTGAAAACATTGGAAATTTAGCCACGAACAAACATGAAATTTCACGAAATTAGGAACTTTAAAGTCAGTTGTTTTAAACTCTTAATTTCCCATTTATTTGTGTTTGTGTTCACGTGAGACGAAACGGTTAAAGTTTTCTTTTCTTTTTCGTGTCTTTTCGTGTATGTTCGCGGCTAAAAAATATTATTGTGAATTTCATTGAATTCCTCAAACAGAATTGGGCGGAAATATTCGCGTTGACCCGCGAGCATCTTTTTCTCGTTTTTGTTTCGACCGCCGCCGCCGTTTTAATCGGTGTGCCGCTCGGCATTTTGCTGACGCGTCGAAAATCTCTCCAAACACCGGTCTTGGGAATCGCCAATATTTTGCAAACAGTGCCGTCGCTGGCGTTGTTCGGACTGCTGATTCCGATTGCGTATATCGGCGGCATTGGGGCGCGGACGGCGATTATCGCGCTGACTTTGTATTCTTTTCTGCCGATTATCCGCAACACGGTGACGGGGATTTCCGGCGTTGACGCGAAAATAAAGGAAGCGGCGACGGCGATGGGAATGACCGATTGGCAGACGCTGAAAATGGTCGAACTGCCGCTCGCGCTGCCGGTGATTTTGACGGGAATTCGCGTGGCAGTCGTTATCGCGGTCGGCGTGGCGACGATTGCGGCGGCAGTCGGCGCGGGCGGACTTGGGACTTATATTTTTCGCGGGCTTCGTCAAAACGACAATAACTTACTGCTCGCCGGTGCGCTCTCTTCGGCACTGCTCGCATTATTGGCGGATTTCACGCTCGGACAAATCGAGAAAATTTATTCGCTGAAGAATTTGCGAAACGAAACTTCCGTCAAAAGAAGAAAACTTTTCGCCGTCAGCACGGCGATTTTAATTTTAAGCGTTTTGGCGATTCCTTTTATCGCTAATTTGAGTTCGTCAAACGCTTCCGCCGGTCAGACGATTCGCGTCGGTTCAAAGGATTTTACCGAATCCGTCATTCTGGCAGAGATTTTAGCGCAGACGCTCGAAAAAAAAGGAATTCGCGTTGAACGCCAACTCGAACTCGGCGGCAATCTCGCTCACGACGCGCTTTTGTCGAATAATTTAGATGTTTATCCTGAATATACCGGCACGGCTTACACGGCGATTTTGAAACATCAGCCCGTCACGGACACGCAACAGGTTTACGACGAAACGAAGCGCGAATACGCCGAAAAATACGATTTAACGATTAGTCCGCCGCTCGGTTTCAGCAACGATTTTGCAATTTTGGTGCGCGGCGATGCGGCTCAAAAAGATGATCTCAAAGCTATTTCCGACGCGGTTTCAAAATCGAAAAACTGGCAAGCCGGTTTCGGTCAGGATTTTATGTCGCGTGCCGACGGCTATGAGGGTTTCAAAAACGCCTACGGATTTAATTTCGCCAAACAGCCGCGCGAGATGGATTTGGCATTGACATATCGCGCCTTAAAATCAGGTGAATTGGACATTATCGCGGGAAATTCGACCGACGGTTTGATTTCCGCACTCGATTTGTTTCAATTAGCCGACGACAAACATTATTTCCCGCCGTATCAAGCCGTCTTTATTGCGCGGCAGGACAAAATGAAAATTTTGCAGCAGACTTTTGACGAGCTGGCAAAGGCGATTTCAACCGACGAGATGCGTAAATTAAACTATGCAGTTGACGGCGAAAAACGTCAGCCGCGCGATGTCGCCGCCGATTGGGTGGCGGCGAAAATAGTTGCCGTCATCCGGTAAAATTTTGTTCACATAATCTTTATTGTTCCTCTAAATTTGTAAAAAGCCAAACTTCCAAAAAATAATTAAAAATAAATTTACATTTTTAAACAGTTTTCAGTTATAATTTTTTTGTCGCGTTTGTGGAAACGTGATTTCAGTTGAAATTCTCCTTTCATTCTTACAAATCAAAAATCAGACCGGAGATGTTTAAATGATTTTCAGCAAGATAGAACTAACAATTCAAAACGCCTTTTTAATTGCGGCAATTTCAAGTGTTTTTTTCATATGCGGATGTGCCGTCGAAGCTTCCAAACAAACAGAAGATAAGAATTCGCCGAAGAACTCGCCGGGTTTGAACCACACGCTCGAAGCAAAGGATTCCGAATCGCGCACGAAAATAGAAATTGCGCCGAATTCTCCGGCGGATACGGTCAGAGTTTTTTACAAAAATCTGCGTGAACAGCGTTTTCGTGACGCGCTGTTTCTGACGAATCTGCGTCCGGCAATCGAAGGTCTAACGGATGATGAATTGAAGGATTTGCAAGTTGATTTCGCGCCGCTCGCCCGTCAGATTCCGGCTGATGTCGCTATCAACGGCGAAATAATTTCCGGGCAATCAGCGACCGTGACCGCCAAACTACCTGACACCGACACCGACGAACCCGGCATTCAGGAAATAAAATTGCGGCAGGAAAACGGCATCTGGATAATTTTGACGGTTGACGAAAATGCGGAAAAGGAAATAAGAAAAGAAGGAAAAAACTATTTTTTCGCGCTGAAAATCGAAACTCATCAGAAAGAGGCAAAAGAGATGCTCAACCGCATTGACAAGGCGCAGATGGTTTACACGATGCAGAACAAAGGACTTTACGGCGATATTGCCGCATTAGTCGCTAGTAATTTATTGCCCGACGATGTGCAAACGGCGGAATCAACCGGATATACATATAATATTTATCTTGCCGCTGACAAAAAGAGTTTTACGGCGACGGCGGAACCGGCAAGTTACGGCAAAACCGGCAAAATGTCATTTTGGTATGAAAACGCTGACGGCAAGAGTTCTTCGCTTCATAATACCGATACGAAGGGCAAATCGCTCGAAATTGCCAAAAAACTTTAGAAATATGTAAACAAAGATTGAAATTTACCGGAAAAAAGTTTATAAGTGATAAAACCGACAAAATATTTTAGACCGTCCAAAAGAAGTAAAATTAATTCTACAAAGTATTAGAGTAAATCTACTTTAGATTGTCCGGCGAAACTACGATTGGAAGTAATCAAATGATCAGAAAAATTTTCGCGCAATTTAATAAGTCACTGGCAAAACGAGTGGTCTGTTCACGCTATTTATACGAAGTGCCGATCAAATTAACCTTTGAGCAGGACAATAAAACCGGCAGGCTGCAATTGCCGAAAGTGCCTCTTTTTGTTAAGGGAGAGACAAAAGACTTGAGCCAGTCGGGTATTTCCTTTTTAGTTTCTTCAATTCGTATGCAGGAAAATTATTTGGTCGGTCAAGACCGGGTGTTAAATGCCGAAATTGATCTGCCGAACGGTAAAATAAATATGAAGATAGTCGGGTGCAGGTACGAATTGGTCGGTGAGCCTGTTTCATCCGGTAAATTTCTGATCGGCGCGAAAATTGTACAAATGACGGCAGAAAACCGCGAAGTTTACGAAGATTTCCTACAGAACGGTAGCAAAAAAGTTCCAGCCAAACTCTTGAAATTGGGAGTTGACCGCAGCTAATATATAGGGGATCAAATATAAATTTTTTAAATAATCGTCCGCACGGACACGTTTAGGGAAGTCGCCGGTGTTTCAGCATCAATCTGAAATACCGGCGACTTTTTCATAACAGATATTTCTCGTGCGAAGCTCACCGAAATAAATCGAAATCAACAATTTTACCAAAACAAACTAGAAACGTGAGTTATTGCAGAAGCCCGCACGAAGTGAGGGCGCAGAATAACATAACTCTGCGCCCTCACTTCGTGTGAGCTTGTGCATCCGGGCACACCTTCTTAAATAGTTTTGGTGTCATTTGCTCTTTCTTCGGCGACTTTTCGGGTGTCAATAACTCTTTTTCACCTGCTTTTAACGAATATTTGGAGAAGGTAAGAAAGTAATAAATGTTGATTTTGGTTTTTATTTTCACATATTTCCCGGCTTTCGACTGACGTTCAGCAAATTTTACCGCCGTGTTTCGTCACGAATTTAATATGTGGAAACTGAAAAACCAAATAAAGCCGGAGGTTGAAACAAATGAGTCCTGTTTGTGAAAATTTTATTCGCGCCGTCATCGCCCAAAACTGGCGAACGGCATTTGATAATCTTAACGGGTTGAATATGTTCGAGATGCTGCGCGGATTGGCGGCGTTAGATCCTTTGGATTTGACCGACCTATGGGCGCGAAATAATTTTACGAACGCGGTAAATACGCCGCGCATCGAATATGCTTATGATGTTGTCAAAAATCGGCGACTGCCGGCGACCGCCCCCGGCGATTTGAAGACAACCGGACAAGTCACCGACGCTCAAAAATTTATCGCTCATCCGACACCGCTGACTTTTGAAAATGATTTGACCGGAAATCTGCCAGCGGTGAACGCGCATCCGCCGGTTTTATCAGAGGCGAATTTTGTTGCGGCAGCGGCGACTCTCAAAGTGGAAGTAGCGGCGATTAGGGCAGTGGCAACAGTTGAATCAGGCGGACGACACGGATTTGCGGCGGACGGGCGACCTATCGTGCGTTACGAACTACATCAGTTTCACGAAAAAACCGGAGGACATTATGGTCGCTCCGACGGACCTTATAACTTAACTCACCCGCATCTTTCGCAACCGACGCTGGAGAAAGGCAATCCGTATCATAACGGCAAACAGTCCAACGAATGGAGTATGATTTTCGGTGCGATGATTCTGCGTGATGCCAAACGAATTCGCCGGTTTACCGAGGCGTGGAAATCAACCTCGTGGGGAATGTTTCAGGTGATGGGGTTCAACCACACCGTGGTCGGGTGGACTGACATAACCAGTTTCGTGACCAGCATGATGCAGTCGGAAGACCAGCAAATGAAGGCTTTCATCGGTTATTGTCGAGCAAATCATTTAATAAGTTACATTCAAAATCACAACTGGACTGACTTTGCTATGGGTTACAATGGATCTAAAAAAGATGCCAAGGGAGTAAGGCACGTCGTCGGTCAATATGACGTGAAATTGGAAAATGCTTATGTTCAGATCAGCGCGGCTCGGAAAAAACAAAAACTTATTCCATAAATCTGACGTTTTTTAGTTTAGTGTATTTCGAGTTTTTACTGTATGCAGATAATTTTTTGAAAGTCGTTAATTAATTACAAGTTCGGTGAACACAATGAAAATTATTTTACGTAAGCGGTTTGTTCTAGTTTTTTTGCTTTTAGTTTTATTCGCCGGACTCTTTTTGCCGCATTCTTCCGCTTTAGCACAGGAAAACACAAGCGGTGTTTCCGGTATTTACAGTTCGTTGATGATCGGCATTGATAAAAATAATGAAACATTAACCGGATTTTTTTCTCAAGCAGGCGGTTGGGATGAGAATACAAAGGCTCCGATGTTCAATTGTGAACTGTTTATTTACGGCAAGTTGCAGGGCAGCACATATAAATTGACAACCCGCTATCCAGGCGAGAAAGAGTATATTGCCGGAGAATTGAGATTCGTCAAAAAAGGCGGTGAAAAAACTATCGAAATAACGCTCGAAACAGAACCCGGCGGTTGCGGCAATGTGCATCCTTTCAGCAGAAAAGTCGGCGGCGATGATTTCATTCTGGACGAAAAAGGTGATTGGTCGGAAGTCAGAATTATTTCTGCAAAAAAAGCTTACTTTTACCCGCATCCGAATGCGGCGAAAGCCAAAGCGTATGTTGTAGCTTACGATCCCGTTCGCATTTTCAATACTCAAAACGGTTGGGTCGAAGCCGAGTTTGGAACCGGGAAAAAGACCAGAGGATGGCTGAAAGAAGCTGATTTATTTCCGGCTAATTCTGCCAACTAAATTGCAAATTGGTGAATTCTTTAACTGTCAAAAGCCCGTGCAAAGTAAAAAAACTTTACCTCGCACGGGCTTTTATTTTCAGCACTGATATTTTGCAGCTTATTATTCGAGCGTCGCTGAAATGTCCGCCGCCGCAGTGTTGGTTGACCAGATTTGCGGAGTTTCCAAAACTTCTGCGTCCTTGATGTCTTCGAGGGCGATTTGTAAAACTTCGTCAATCGTTTCAACCGCGTGAATCGTCAAATCTTCGCGCACTTCCTCCGGCACGTCGGCTAAATCTTTCTCGTTACTTTTTGAAATAATGATCGTTTTCAAACCGAAACGATGTGCCGCAAGCAGTTTTTCTTTCAAGCCGCCGATGGGCAGAACTTTGCCGCGCAGCGTGATTTCGCCGGTCATCGCCACATCGTGCCGCGCAGGTTTGCCGGTTAAAGCCGACACCATCGCCGTCGCCAAAGTAATTCCTGCGCTCGGTCCGTCTTTCGGAATCGCGCCTTCGGGAACGTGAACGTGCAAGTCTTTTTTGTGAAAGTCTTTCGGGTCAATGCCGAGTTTGACGGCGCGGGTACGAACGACGGTCAATGCGGCGTGAGCTGATTCCTGCATCACTTCGCCGAGTTTCCCGGTCAATTTAACGCTGCCGCGACCTTTGACGACCGTCGCTTCGACTTGCAGCACGTCGCCGCCGACTTCCGTCCACGCCAAGCCGTTGACGAGTCCGACTTCCGATTTGCGGGCGATGTCTTGTTTACGGAAACGAATCGTCCCTAACAGTTCGCGCACTTTTTCCGCGTCAATCACTTCCCTGAAATTTTCGTCTTTACCGGATGCAACAAATTTTCTGGCGATTTTTCGCAGACACGAACCGATTTCCCTTTCCAAATTGCGAACACCGGCTTCGCGTGTGTAATGACGAATGACTTCCAAAACGCCGTCGTCGGTAAATTTTACTTTTTCCGGGTCTATCCCGTTGCCTTCAGCTTGTTTCGGAATCAGATGGCGTTTGGCGATTTGCGCTTTTTCGCGTTCGGTGTAGCCGGAGAGCGATAAAATTTCAAGCCGGTCTTGCAGCGGCGCAGGAATCGTGTGCAGCACGTTTGCCGTCGCAATAAAGAACACCTGCGACAAATCGTAATCAACATCCAAATAATGGTCGCGGAACGTATTATTTTGTTCGGGGTCGAGAACTTCGAGCAGTGCCGCCGACGGGTCGCCGCGAAAATCCTTACCGATTTTGTCAACTTCGTCGAGCAAAATCACCGGATTAACCGTTCCGGCGCGTTTCATCAACTGGACGATTTGTCCCGGCAGTGCGCCGATATACGTGCGGCGATGCCCGCGAATTTCGGCTTCGTCGTGAACTCCGCCCAAGCTGAGACGAACGAATTTTCTGCCCGTCGCGTTGGCGATTGATTTGCCGAGCGACGTTTTGCCGACTCCGGGCGCACCGACGAAACACAAAATCGTGCCTTTCGGGTTTTTCACCAATTGGCGGACGGCGAGATATTCCAAAATGCGTTCTTTAATTTTTTCCAGCCCGTAATGATCTTCGTTCAAAATATTTTCGGCTTCGCCCAAATCGTTAATTTCTTCCGAAGCTTCCTTCCACGGAACGTTAATCAACCAGTCGAGATACGAACGCGAAACGGTTGATTCGGCGGACATCGGAGGCATCGCTTCGAGCCGCGCAAATTCCTGCATCGCCTTGTCTTTGGCTTCTTCGGTCATTCCCGCTTCTTCGATTTTTTTCTTTAATTCTTCGAGTTCGGCGCGGTCGTCCTTGCGTCCGAGTTCCTTTTGAATGGATTTAATCTGTTCGTTCAAATAATATTCGCGCTGATGTTTGTCCATCTGCTTTTTCGTATTGGCGTGAACATTGCGGTCGAGATGTTTTTTCTCGATTTCGGCTTCGAGAATTTCTGCCAGTTGCTGCAGTCTTTTCTGCACCGAAAAAGTTTCGAGCAGAGCCTGTTTTTCGTCAACACCGATTCGCAAATGCGAACTCATTGCGTCGGCGATTTGCGCGGCGGAAATTCCGCGCAGACTGGCGTTCAGCGCGTCCGTGTAAGCGTCGGGAGACACGCGCAGAAGCTGTTCGACGAGACCGTGAATTTTTTGCAGTAACCCGTCCGTTTGATAACCGGATTCGTCAACCGACGGAATTTTTCGCACCATCGCAAAAAACATTCCCTCGCCATCCTGTTCAAACCGTACGGCTTGCCCGCGTTCACGTCCTTCGACGACGACTTTGATCTGTCCGTTATCTTGTTTCTGCGCCTGCAGAATCCGCCCTAGTGTTCCGACCGTATAAATTTGATCGGGATTCGGCTCATCAATCGTTGCGTCGTGCTGCGTGGCGAGAAAAATGTTGCGCTCCCCGGTCATTGCCTGCTCCAGCGCACGCACACTGCTTGGACGACCGATCTTGAAAGCGACCTTGGTAAAGGGAAAAATGACGACATCACGAATTGGCACCATCGGATAACGCTGAATATCCGTCGGCATCTGGTCTGAAAATTCTTGCATAATTTGTAAATCTCTTGTTTCGGGAAAATCTAACTTGTGAATTTAGTAAATGCTTATTAGCCGTTCAATTTTAATTTTAGAACATTTGAGATGTCTTTCCTAATTCCAAACAAACGGCTCAAAAAACAGCTGGGCAAATTTCAGCTTAATAATTCGCTGTCAGCAAGTCAAATTAACTCGCCGACTCGTTTTGACTTGTCGTTTAATGCTAAAGGAATCAACAATACTGAGTTTTACGGATACTTTGGCGAAGAGAAAAGTTGCAGGAGATGAACCGAATAGACCGATTCGACAGCCGATTTATACGAGCGGGACAGTTACAATCAAATAAATGAGACAAAAAAAGACGAGTGTTTAATCCGTCTTTTCCTTTCAATTTGTATTTTATCTATGCGGCTTCGTCCAATTCACGAACGATCTCGAGCGCGGGTGCTTTGCGTTCGACCATATCTTTGGTGATAGTTAATTCTTTCACCTTTTTTTGTGACGGCAGAACGTACATCGGCTGTAACAAAATTTCTTCCAAAATCATCATTAATCCGCGTGCGCCGACTTTGCGTTTGAAAGCTTGGTGAGCGACGGCTTTGAGCGCGTCGTCGGTGAATTTTAAGCGCACATTATCAAATTCGAATTTGCGCTGATACTGCTTAATCAGGGAGTTTTTCGGTTCGGTCAGAATTTGCACGAGCGCGGCTTCGTCTAATTCGTGCAGTGTTCCGAGAACCGGAATACGCCCGACAAATTCGGGAATCAAACCGTAGTGCATTAAATCTTCCGGTTCGAGATTGTCAATCGCTTCGGCTTGTCGCTGGCGGCTGGATTTTATTTCCGCCTGAAAACCTAGTGATTTGTTACGAAAACGCTTTTCGACCACGCGGTCTAAACCGATAAACGCGCCGCCGCAGATGAATAAAATGTTGGTCGTGTCAACCGGCACGAATTCCTGCTGCGGATGTTTGCGTCCGCCCTGCGTCGGAATGTTGGCAATCGTTCCTTCCAAAATCTTCAAAAGTGCCTGTTGAACACCTTCGCCCGAAACGTCGCGCGTGATCGAAGGGTTATCGTCTTTGCGGCAAATTTTATCAATTTCGTCAATATAAATGATGCCCGTCTGCGCTTTTTCGACATCGTTGCCAGCGGACTGCAAAAGCCGCAAAATGATATTTTCGACATCTTCGCCGACGTAACCGGCTTCAGTCAGTGTCGTCGCGTCAACGATGCAGAACGGAACGCTCAAAATCCGTGCAAGTGTCTGAGCCAACAGAGTTTTGCCCGTTCCCGTCGGACCGATCAGCATTATATTCGATTTTTGAAGTTCGACATCAGGACGGATTTTCGCCATCTCGATGCGTTTATAATGTTGATAAACAGCGACCGAAAGACGCTTTTTCGTTTCGTCCTGACCGATGACGTATTCATCGAGAAAGTTTTTGATTTCCTGCGGTTTCGGCAACGCGGAACGCACATTCGCCGTTTCCGCCTGCTCGTCGTCGTTAATGATTTCGTTGCAAATGTCTATACATTCATTACAGATATAGACACTCGGTCCGGCAATCAATTTCTTGACTTCGTTCTGTGATTTGCCGCAAAACGAACAGCGCAAAAATTCTTCGGGTCGTCTTAATGCCATAATTACTTGAGTTGACCGAGTTCACTGAGTTTGCCGAGTTGACTGAGCTAATTGAATTTCCTCAACTCGGTCAACTCAGTCAACTCGGTAAAATTCCCAAACTTACTTCTCCCGGTGTTCGATTACTTCGTCAATCAAGCCGTATTCTTTGGCTTGAATCGGGGACATAATGCGGTCGCGTTCAACGTCGAGTTCGACTTGATCATAGGATTGTCCGCTGTGATGAGCGATGATTCTGGAGGTCATTTCGCGCATTCGCAAAATTTCCTGCGCCATAATGCGAACATCGGTTTCCTGACCGCTCGCGCCGCCTGATGGCTGGTGAATCAAAATACGCGAATGCGGCAGCGCAAAACGCTTGCCGGGTGCGCCCGCAGTTAATAATAATGCCGCCATCGAAGCACACTGTCCGACGCAAATCGTCGTCACGTCGTTTTTGATGAACTGCATTGTGTCGTAAATTCCCATTCCGGCAGTGATCGAACCGCCGGGGGAATTGATATAAATATTGATGTCGCGTTCGGGGTCTTCAGCTTCCAAAAACAGAAGCTGGGCGACCAGCAGATTGGCAACCATATCGTCAATCGGCGTTCCGATAAAAATAATACTGTCTTTCAAAAGTCTTGAATATATGTCAAACGCCCGTTCGCCCCGCGAAGTTTGTTCGACAACCATTGGTACTAACATAATTTTTTTCTCTCTTTAATACTGCTTTCAGGTTTGAACTATTTCGTTTAAGAATTACTTTAACTCGGCGTAGATAAGTGTTGAAATGACAGTCATTGTCACCGCAATAGATTTTACATATTATCTTCCGAATTGCAAACTCCGAAACGATCAAAAATTTCCGAATCGCAAAAAACCGTCAACCGGCTCATTCTTTTTTCGCCGATTTTTTCTTTTCCGCTTTCGGTTTCTTTTCTTTAGGTTTTTTTTCCTTCACCGCGTCCGGGATTTCGGCAGATACAGTTTCTTCTTCAGCCGCCGATTCTTCAGCAGGCATTTGTTCTTCCGCCAATTCCTCTTCCGGTAAATTAAGCGGCGGCGTTTCGTCAATCCATTCGCCGTCGGTCACGACCGCGTGGCTGACCAACGCTTCGATTGATTTGCGCGTTCGCAAACTGTTGGCGATGTTCTCTTCCGCACCTTCCTGTTTTGCCAGCGATTCACGAATTTCTTCCGGCGCGACGCGGTAATAATCCGCCATTCGTCCGATTTCTTCGCTGACTTCATCCGGGGATACGTCAACATTTTCAAGTTCGGCGATTTTCTCTAAAAGCATCGCTCCGCGCACATCGTTTTCGGCTTGACCACGCATTTGGTTATACGCCATCTGCACGAATTCTTTTTCGACCTTGTTCATATCAACGCCGCGCCGTGATAAATCTTCCGCGAAATTGTTCAGCAGGTTGCGCGCCTGCACGTCAATTAATGTGTTCGGAATTTCAAACTGATGATTTTCGATGAGTTTGGCAATCAAATCATTGCGAACCCGCGCGTCGGCATCGGCTTTGGCGACCGTCTCCAAATCTTCGCTCAATTTTTTTCGCAAATCGTCCATAGATTCCAGACCTTCGTCCAGACTCTGCGCCCATTCGTCATTCAATTCGGGAACTTCGACTCTGCCGACGCTTTTTATTTTCGCCTTGTAATTAATCGTTTTCCCCGCCAGCATCGGCGACGTAAAATCTTCGGGATAGGAAACCGTGAATTCTTTTTCCTCGTCTTCGGCAACCCCGACGAGATTTTCGGTGAACGATTTTTCGATCATTTCGTCGCCCAATTTCACTTCCAAGTCCTCGGCGGTGATCGGTTCGCTGTCCGGTTCGTTTTCGAAAATTCCTTCCAGATCAACAATCACCGTGTCGCCTTCCTCCGATTTACGATCTTCGACCGGCATCAAAGACGCAAATTCCTGACGGCGTTCTTCAACAATGTCATCGAGTTCCCCATCGGCAATTGGTTTGATGCGGCGCGTCGCTTCCAAACCTTTGTATTCGGGTGTCGGAATCTCCGGCATCACTTCAACCTGAACGTGCAGAACAACGGACTGCGAGCCGTTCAATTTAACATTTTCGGCATCGTCGAGATGCAGATGCGGTTCCGCCAGCGGATTCAAATCGTGTTCCGTAATCGCGTCGCCGACCCGGTTGGAAAGAAGTTCCTGTAAAGTTTCCGATTTGATTTCGTCTTTGTAACGCAAACGAACGACATCAACCGGAGCGTTGCCTTTGCGAAAACCCGGAACCTGCACTGCGCTCGCGTATTTTTTGCTGACCTTATTGTAAGCCTCGCGCACGACTTCCGGCTCAATTTCGATTCTGATTTCTTTCTGTGTCGGTGATACTTCCGTCAATTCTGTTTTCATTTGTTAAAATAACAGCCTTCCGATTGACTTTATAAAACATATCAATGAAGGCTTTCCTCTCTAAAATAAATATTAATTTAATTGCGAACTAAAATATTGCTGATGCTAAGTTAAACGACAATTAGTTATAGAAAAGAATAACGAACTTGCAAATAAATGTCGAATACGATTTTTTTGGAAAACATTCGACGGCGATTTTTTTAGATGGCTAACGTCAAAAGCGAATTTTCACCCGTCAGTGAAAACTCGCTTTTGGAATTTCGTCAATTCGTTTTGTCCGGCAAAGTTAGTTCCACTCAAGCTTAAAACGATATTTGTCCGCGCCGCCCTTAAAGTCCTCAATCTGCACGATGGTCGTGTAATTGTTGCGGCGATTCGGCTGTTGTAAAACAAAAACTCTGCCGCGCCCGTCTTTTTTATCAACTCTGACATTAGCATTCTGTCGCGGCAGCCGCCCGTCAAAATTGTATGTGGCATCGTAGTAAGCCCGTCCGCGAATATGTTTGGTGCGGGCGTTGCCATTACGAATTCTAACTTGAATAATATCGTCAACCGTGCCGCGCCACGTCATCTCTCCGCTTCTGTTTCTCTGAGCGTGAACATCCTTGACATTTGCAAATAAGAAAGCGGTCATCAAAACGGCAGCCGCGAAAGCTATTTTTTTCAGATTTTTCATTTGTCTTATCTCCTTAATTTTGGACTGTTTTTCGAAAGATAAGAAACTTAGTTTATTCTTCCCTAATCCCTTATCCTCTGTCTTTTTTTATTTGGTGCTGAGAGCGAGACTCGAACTCGCACGCCTTACGGCACGGGCTTCTAAGACCCGCGCGGCTACCAATTACGCCATCTCAGCAAATACTCGGCACATTTTCAAGCCAAACTAAATTTATCCAATCGGACTGCGAATGTCTAGGAAGCTGATTTTTATTGTTTTTCGGACAAATATTTACGTTTATATTCTTCCAAAGTACGATCAGCGTTTTTCAGTTCGGTGATGGCAATCGGCTCTCTTTCTTCAAGCTGCTTCGGTTCGGCTTTTGTCAGAAGTTTATAACCGACCGTTCCCGCCGCCGCAACCAGCCCAATCAGAAAAAGATACCATATCGCGCTGTAAACAAACCCGATCAGCGATAAACCGAGCATTACGGCGATAAATAATCCGAGGGCGATGAGAATGATTTTTATCCAGTTCATTTTTTTCTCCTGACAACTTTGCAAAATCCAAATTCGTGCAAACTTCTATCTTATCGTATAATTTCAAACGTCATTTATCAAACTTTTGAGGAAATATAAACATTGATTTCAAACGGCGCGACACTTCGGGAAATTGCAGAAAACTTAAATGCCGAGCTTTACGGTGACGGCGAAATTATTGCGACGGATGTCACCCACGATTCGCGACAAGCCGGAACGGGTGCGCTGTTCGCGGCGATTCGGGGGCTGACGCTCGACGGACACCGCTTTGTTGACGACGTAATCAGACGCGGCGCGGTCGGTGTCATTTCCGAACTTGCGCCGCCGGAAAACTTTAACGCGGTGTGGCTGAAAGTCGAAAACGCCCGTGAAGCACTCGCCCAAGCCGCCGCCGTCATCAACGGCGATCCGTCGCACGATTTGAAATTGGTCGGCATTACCGGCACGAACGGTAAAACGACGACCACTTATTTGTGTTTCGCGTTAGCCGAAGCCAATAAAGAGAAAGCCGCGATGTTGACGACGGTCGAATACCGCATCGGCGAAAAAAGCGAACCGGCGATTCGCACCACGCCCGAAGCGTCCGACACGAACCGTTTTTTGCGCGAAGCCGTTTCTGAAAATTGCAAAATGGCGGTGATGGAAACTTCGTCGCAGGCGATTGATCTGCGTCGCTGCGATTGGCTGAAATTCAGCGTTGCAGTGTTCACTAATCTGACCCGCGATCATCTCGATTACCATCAAACAATGGAAAACTATTTCGACGCGAAAAAGCGGCTGTTCGACGGGCGTTTGGGCAGTGTTCCCGGCTCGTCCGTGATAAATATTGACGATGTTTGGGGAGCGAAACTGGCAGATGAATTGAAGGCGAACGGGCAAAAGGTCGTCACTTTCGCGCAGAACCGCACGGCTGATCTGACGGCGGAAAATATCGAAGTTTCGTTAATTAAAGGCACGTCATTCACACTGCAAACGCCGAACGAAACGCGGCAGGTTATTTCCCCGCTCGTCGGTAAACCGCACGTTTATAATATGTTGGCGGCGGCGGCGGTTTCGCTCGAACTCGGTTACGATCTGGATTTGATTGTGAACGGATTGAAAACCTGTGTCGGTGCGCCTGGACGATTTGAGAGAGTTCCACACGGCAGCGATTTTGCGGTCGTCGTTGACTACGCCCATTCGGACGACGCACTGCTGAACACTCTCAAGACAGCGCGTGAATTGACGAACGGCAGAATTATCACGGTTTTCGGCTGCGGCGGCGACCGGGACAAAACAAAACGCGCCCCGATGGGCGAAGTCGCCGGAAGTTACAGCGATTTGGTCATCGTCACGTCCGACAACCCGCGCACGGAAAACCCTCTGAAAATTATCGAACAAATTGAAGTCGGTTTGAAGAAGACGAATTGTCCTTATCTGGTAATTTCCGACCGGCGCGATGCGATTCATCAGGCAATCGCCAAAGCTAAACCGAACGATGTGGTTTTAATCGCGGGCAAAGGACACGAAACTTATCAAATTATCGGCAGCAACAAATTTCATTTTGACGACTGCGAAATCGCCGGTGAAGCGTTGAACAGTTTGAAGGATAATTAGTCGAACGAAAAATCTTCGATGTTTATTTAGCTTTCGGGCGTAATGCGTTCGCCGCATTTTCAATGCGTAATTCGATGTCGGTAAAATTCTCGAATGTTATTCCCGCCAGTTTGCTGAGATGTTCAAGATGTAACTGAGTTTGATCAAGCTGTGCTTGTATTCGGTCAAACCGCTCATTAAAACGCTGTTCGGCTTCGACAACATCTTTTTTGTGCCGAAACTCTAACTTCATCAATTCCTGCTCGATATTTTCCATTTTTAATTCCCCCCGGCAAAGTATTTCTGCCGAATTTTATCACAGTTGCTGTCAATGCTTCCCTCTGGAAAAAACATCTAATTTCCCCGCAGCGTCGCCGTAAATTTTTCGAGAAAATCTTTTTGCGCGAGGGAAAGTTCGATGAAGCGGATCGCAAATCCGATTTCAAAAACGTGGTTGATTACTTCGCCCCAGAATTGAATCGTTCTACCGTCGGACAGCGGGAAAAGAATCTTAACGTTTTCGCCGTCTTCAACCTCACCTGAACACAGAACGAAACATCCGAGAGGGCTGATGTCGCTGATCGTCCCTGATTTTCTGCCGATCAAACCTTCCCATTCGGTTTCAATTTTTACCCTGAATCGAGTTTGAATTCGGCGGTCGCGTCCGCTTCTTCGGTCACTTAATGACATTTCTTTTAAATTTCCTCACGTTTTTCCGGCTTATTTCTGCTCGTCAAATAATAATAAACGGGTAATCCGATCAAAATTAGAAAAATTCCGGTGAATGCCTGCGTCGGAGCCGTTATCATCGTGTTCACCAAAAGCCATCCGGCGACCAACAGAAAGAGAATCGGCACGACCGGATAACCGAACGCCCGGTATGGTCTGACGGCATCCGGGAATTTCTGCCGAAAGACAAAAACCGAAGATGTCGCCAGCGCGTAAAAAATCCAGGAACCGAAAATAACGTAATCGGTCAGAGTGTCGAACGAGCCGGAAAGAGCCAGCAGACACGCCCAGAATCCCTGTGCGACCAGCGCGACAACCGGCGCGTGTGTCGCCGACAATTTTCCCATTGACTCGAACATCACGCCGTCTTTCGCCATCGCATACGGCACCCGCGCTCCGGTTAAAATCGAAGTATGCAGCGTTCCGATGGATGAAAGCATTAATCCGACCGTAAACAGCGCAACGGCAAAACCCATTCCCGCATCGGCGAGACCGCTGCCGGAAAATCTGGAAACAACCTCTTTGGCAACCGACGATTTCGCCGAAACCGAAGCAATCGCCGTCGGGTCAAGCACATAAAAATACGCGAAATGGATGAACATATACAGCACGATAATCAAAATCGTGCCGCCGATTAAAGCGAGCGGTATGTTCTTTTGCGGATTTTTTATTTCGCCCGCCACCAAAGTCAAATTGTTCCAGCCGTCGTAACCCCATAACGCGCCCAACATCGCCGCACCGAAACCCGCCATAAAACTGTAGTTTGCCGAACCGTATTTGACCGATTCGGCAACACCTTCGCACAAACCGCCGGAATTTATCATCCCGAAATGCGCGAAAGTTCCGCCGCTGACCAAAACAAATGCGCCGATACCGACAAAGGCGATCAGCGCGATTTTGACAACCGTCAAAACCGTTGCAATCTTTCCGAGCAAGGCGACGGATAAACAATTTATCGTCGTAAAAATAATAATCACCATCACGGCGATGATTTGGAGCAGCGAAATTTCAAAAGTCCCGATTTTGAGCAAAACTTGATTCAATTGCCCGCCGAGAAAATCGTTTAAACCGATGGCGAAGACCATCGCCACCGAAGCCTGTGCGCCGGTTTTGCCGACAAACAGCAGCATCCAGCCGTAGAGAAAACTCCACACGCGCCCGTAAGCGTCGCGCAAAAACACATATTCGCCCCCCGCTTCCGGCTTCATTGCCGAAAGTTCAGCATAAGTCAAAGCTCCGGCGAGCGACAGAAGTCCAGCGGCGAGCCACGCGATCATCACCCACGTCGGGCTTCCGACATTGCACGTCATCACCCGCGCTTTCAAAAAAACGCCGGTGCCGATAACATTTCCGATGATAATCGAAATCGCCGCAATCAGCCCGAGTCCGCGAACCAAAGAATTATTGCTGGAATTTGAAGTCATATTTTTAAGATGTGGCAAAAGAATTCAGATTGCGACATATTACGCTAAATTGACTCCAAATGGAAAATAAAACTTCGTGTTAAAATTTGAGAATGCGCGAAATTGATATTTCAGCCGACAATTTAATCAGTTTTTTGCTCAACTTAAAAGACGGGCAAAATGTCTGCATTTTAGACAGCTGCGGCGTAAATCATCTCGATTCTCGTCTTTTAATTGCCGGAATCAATCCGGTTGAAGTTTTAGAGATTACAAATGAAGACCCGAAAAAAACTTTGAAAACTTTAGACGAAAAGATTTCAGGCAAAAACTTAGCGTGTATTTTTACAATTTCCTACGATTTCGGTCTGAAACTTGAAAACATCAAACCGCGCAAAAAAGAGTTCGACATAGTTCCCGAGCCTGAAGTTTTTATCGCCCTTTTTGATTGTTTGATAATTCACGACTACAACACGCGTCGAACTTTTTTGACTGGAAACGAAAATCGTTTCGATGAAATCAAGAAAACTTTATCGAATCAAAATGACGATTTGAATATTACATCAACGGAACAATCCGTTATCACTTCAAATTTCACCCGCGACAAATACATCGAAACGATCAAGCAAATTCAAGAACACATTCGGCGCGGCGACACTTATCAAACGAATCTGACGCAGCAGTTTCGCGCCCGTCTGCCGGAAAATCTTTCGCCGCAAAAAATATTTTATCGTTTGCGAAAATCGCACCCCGCGCCGTTCGCCGCATATATCAAAAGACCGAACGATTGCGTCGTCAGCATTTCGCCGGAGAGATTTTTTAAAGTCCAAAGTCTGAAGTCCAAAGTCCAAGGTTTACAGATTTCCGCGTCGCCGATTAAGGGAACGCGGCGGCGCGGAATTGATGAAGTGGAGGATTTGCGCTTGAAAAATGATCTATTGAACAGCGCGAAAGACCGGGCTGAAAATCTAATGATCGTTGATTTGCTGCGAAATGACATCGGGCGCATCTGCGAATTCGGCAGCGTCACGGTCGAAAAACTGTGCGAACTCGAAGCACACCCGACGCTTTTTCACCTCGTTTCAACCATCAAAGGTAAATTGCGCGAAAATATAAAACTTCCTGACATCATCAAAGCCGTTTTCCCGTGCGGTTCAATCACCGGCGCACCGAAAATCCACACGATGCAAATCATTGACGAACTCGAAACAGCGAATCGCGGTCTTTCGATGGGCGCAATCGGCGTTTCGATTCCAAATGCCGGATTCCAAATGCCAAATGCTGACAATCATCACTCGTTCGACTTGTCGGTGGCGATTCGGACGCTGGTAATCCGTGAAAACGAAGCGATTTTCAACGTCGGCGGCGGCATTGTGATTGATAGTGTTCCCGAAGATGAATATGAAGAAACGCTGATAAAAGCAAAGGCTTTATTTAGTGCGATCAACGGCAAACTCAACATAATTTAGTCAACATTAACTTTTTCTTCAACCTGGACGGGAACTTTTTCTTCTCCCCGGTGTCTAAGCCATCAAAATCAACCGTTAAAAGGAGAAAATTTTATGAATTCGACAAAACCAAGTATCAATGTTACGCCGTTAATTGATGTGCTGCTCGTTCTGCTGATAATTTTTATGGTTATTTCGCCGCTCAAACCGACGGGCTTCAAAGCGAAGATTCCACAGGAGTCGAAACAAAAAAGCGCGCAGCCGAATATTGACACATTAATCGTTGCGCTCAATCCCGATTCATCGCTCAAACTGAACAAGGAAGATGATTTGGGAACCGTCGAGCAGCCGGACAAACTCGTCGCCCGACTCTCTCAAATATTCAAAGAGCGCACGGAAAATCACGATTATTCGCCAAACACAGAGTTCAAAGCCGAATTATCCGAAGCCGACAAAATAGAAAAAACAGTTTTCATCAAAGCTCCGCGTTCGATTGATTACGGCAAAGTTGCGAAATTGATTGATGCGGTTAATCTTTCGGGAGCGAATCCGATCAGTTTGCAGATTGATGATTTACCTTGAAATTAATATGATTATTCATTTTTTGCTTCGTCCCGCGTTTTCAGTAACTTAATTCTTCTTACTTATTTTCGATTTTTTTAGTGAGATGCAAGTAGAAACGCGACAAACAGAAAGCACAATTTAGTTCGTCAACTAGCTACGCTGCCTATTTGTCGCGTTTATATCCTTATTTTTGTTTAAGTAGTTTAAGGATTGATAATCTCAATTTCTTCCCATCCGCCGCCGCCGCCACCACCACCGCCGCCGCCGGGTTGAGTACAAGATACATTCGAGCAGGAATAACCTCCATTTACTTGACATCTTTGATTTAGAGTACTGGCTTCACAAGAATATGTTACGGCACCAATAACTTCAGTAGAAGCAGTTCCTTTGCATTGTTGTTTGGCACAATCTCCTGAAACTGCGTCCCGTTGTAGTTCTTGTTTTATGTCAGGAGAAAGTCCTTCTTGACGTTGCCAGATGGAATCATCGGCAAAGTGAACTTCTTCAACTCGAAGGTCAATGTTAAAATTTCCTGCCAGACGTTTTTTGTCTGATAAAGATTCATAGATATTATTAAAGGCAACGACATTATATTTAATGAATCCTCTTTTACCTGACGATAATTTACTACCAAATTCGAGCAGCGGTGTAATTCCTTCTTTGATTATTTTGCTTCTGTTTTGATCCCGATACAATGCCCAACTCAGTTTTATCGCAACAACAGGTTTGTTCGATATATTCATAATGTCAACTTTTTCTGCTCTGGCATTATTCGACGAAACTGAAAAGAGTGAAACAGGTGAAAAACTGTCTTCCTCATACGGGTAAATCGAGATAGACCAATCACCGCCGGGTAATATCTTACTTCGATCTGATTTTCCTGTTTTTGGGGATTGGGGTAAACCCTGAGGGAAACAATTAAGTACGAAAACTAAACTCATAAGTAAAATTGTCATAGTCCACAAACCTGACAATCTTTGATATTTTTTCATTACGTTCTCCTATGTAATTTGTTGGCTTTTACAAGGAAAGGCTTGAGAGATTTTTGGTTTTTCAAGTTTTTCCAGCTATACAGTTAGGAACGCTCCTAGCCGGTAATTTACATTTCTCGTAAAGTAATTCTCTTGCGAGTTGCGAGTTGCGAGTTGCGAGTTGCGAGTTGCGAGTTGCGAGTTGCGAGTTGATTTTATAGCCATAAATTTTATGTGTCAAGAAAAAATTACGAAAAAAGGCTTCTTTCAGAACAAAAAATTATGGTACAATCGTCTTGGCTTTTCCGCCTGCGCTCTTGATTGTCGGCTCTCCTTTTTTTATTATTTTCTGTGATGGTGGATTACTACAAAGTTTTGAAAGTATCACCCAAAGCGACCAACGCCGAAATAAAGTCGGCGTATCGTCGTTTGGCGCGTAAACTTCACCCGGATGTCAACGGCGAAAATGAAAACACTTCACAAGAATTTGCGAAAATTGCCAAAGCCTACGAAATTCTCGGCAGCACGAAAGAACGCGCCAATTATGACCGCCAACTGCTCAAAGAAAAATATCAACCGGTCAGCAGCAGTTCGGTTTTCACGTCCGAAAACGCCCACGCCAAACGGTGGCGGCAGATGGCTTACGAACGCCGCTACAACGAAATTATTGATCGGATGATCGCCGATGAACGGCGCGAAACACTCGCTCTGCAAAAAGTGATTTTCCCGACCGTCGCGCTTTTCGTTTCGACCTGTTTCGTCGGTATTTTCAAGCCGATGTTCTGGACGAACACACAACTTATCGGGAAACTCGTGATGCTTGCTCTGTTCGCGGCGGGTTTGATTCATTTGATCAAACGGCTGCGTTCCGGTTTTGAACGCTATACTTATCGGGACGAAAACATTCACGATTCAATTTTGGAAGAAACCGTCAACGCGACCAAACCCCACACCAGGTTTAAGGCGATTTGTTTTCTCGTCGTCGGTGTTGCAGCGAGTTTGGGGATCGGTCTGCTAATCGGAAATTATATGGACGTTTTGATCGGCACATCAATGCCGCAGCTTTTTTCGCATTCGCTGCGTCCCGAATTCATTTTTTACCCGCCGATTGTCGTGCTGCTCGTTGATTTGATGCACGAATTCATTTCGCGTTTTGAATATTAAAAGTCTGCGCTTGACAACTTTCCCGGCGGCATTTATACTCTGTAGTTTCTCTTAAAGACAGAGAATATTTTAGTTTTTTAATTAACACGGAGAAGTTTTTTTAATGCCAAATCATAAGTCAGCCGAAAAGCGCGTCAGACAGAACGAGAAACGTCGGGCTGTAAATCGAAGCAACAAAGGAAGTTTGCGGACACAGATCAAGAAATTAAGAGCGGCACTTGCCGCCGGTGACCAGGCGCAGAGTCAGGAACTGCTTATTCCGACCATTGCATTAATAGACAAATCGGTTAATAAAGGCGTGTTACACAGAAATACGGCGGCGCGGCACAAATCGCGTTTGACGATGCACGTTAACGAGTTGACGCAGTAGAATATTCATCTCATACTTCATAGTTTTTCTCCTTTAATTACGGAAACGAACCTTAAGCAAGTTCGTTTCCGATTTTTTTAATTTAAATTGACCAATTCGCAAACGAGCATCTCGATTTGCAGCCGCGAACCGACCGTTCCGCCGCCTCCTTTAGAAGTTTTAATCGCCAAATCCGTCTCGGCAATTTTCCCCATAATCCACGCTAATTTCTCCGCGTCGGTGCGTCGTGCAGTCGCTAGAAACTCTTCCTGTTTGCCGTAGGGCAGCCGCAAAATTCGCGCCACTTCCTTCCGCTCAACACCCTGCGTCATCAATTCTTTCGACATAAACAGGCGGCGAAAATTGTAGGAAATCAAACCCAACAGCATCAGCGGTTCTGCGCCGTCGTCGAGAATCTTTCTTAAAACCTGCAAAGACCGTTTTTTGTCTTTGGCAAGCAGATGTTCGGTCAAGTCGAAATTAGAAATCTCCCGCGAATTCGGCACCAGCGATTCGACGAGTTCGGAAGTTATTAAATTATCGGGCAGTGCCGCGACCGATAACTTCTCAATCTCGTTGGTCAGCCGCCTGACGTTATTGCCGACGAGCGCGACCAGCAAATTCAACGCCCGCGCATCGGCGGCAGTATCCAACTCCTTCAATTTGTCGTTCGCCCATTTGATCAATTCGTTGTCTTTCAATTCGCCGAATTCAACCGCCACGCTTTTTTCCAGCAGCATTTTTGACATTTTGCGGCGTTTGTCGAGTTCGTCAGCGACAAAAATGACAATCGAAGTTTCGGCGGGACGCGACAGGTAACGCAGCAAAATTTCTTCGTCTTCTTCTTTGAGATTGTCTTTATTTGAGTTGGCGGAAACTTTGACGTTGGTAATTTTCACCACGCGCCGCGCATCAACCATCGGCAATTGCTCGGCATCGGAAATCGCATAATTTACTTTACTGTCGTTCAAACTGTGTTCGATTTCGTTAAATTCCCGCAGTGACGAGTTCGCCAAAACCAAATCGCCAATCGTTTTCGCTGCCAAATCGCGCAGATAAGTTTCCGCCCCGAACAGCAGATAAACCGGCGCAAATTCGCGCTTTTTTAATTGATTTCGTAAATCTTCACGTCCCAAAACCGCCATAAATTTAGTCTTTGCAGCTATTTTCTTTCTTCATTCACACCTAAACCATTGACAATCGTCGAGACGACCGATTCGGCGAACGCCCGCGACATTCGTTCGACTGCCGGGTCTTCTTCGTTGAAAAATGAGCGCGGGTCTTGCGAAAATTCAAAGGAATCTCGAAAGATAAAATTTTGGTTGTCGTAAAGGATTTTGTTATTTTTCAAATCACGAATCGTCACCGCCGCGACAATCGTCAGTTCGTAAACTCTGGCGCGTCCCTGCCGGTCGAGCAGCACGCCCGAAAAATTGAAACTGCGAATCGTCCCCTCAACTACCGCGTCCGCGCCCTCGCGACTTCCCTGCACAACCAATCCGCGCCCGCGTTTGATGATTTCCTTAGTGACGGCTTCGGTCAAACGTGATTCGACGCGGTAACGTGCGCCTTCAACCTCGAATTGAAACGCGGGAACGGCGATTGTCTTGATATTATCAGGCAAACCGGTTTTGGTCACCGGCTTGTAACATTCGGTGAAACCGGCAACGAGAAAAAACAAACTGACGAACAGCGATAACTTGATAAACTTCATAATTGATTTTTTAATGCCTCGACAACTTTAATACTTTCAACCGCCGCTTTGACATCGTGAACGCGAATGATGTTTGCGCCGTTCCAAACGGCAATCGCATCGGCGGCGAGCGTCCCGTTCAATCTTTCGGAGGTTGGCGCACCTCTCAATATTTTTCCCACAAACGATTTCCGCGATGTCCCGACGAGCAGCGGAAACCCGGCAAATTCTTCGGCGAGTTTATTTAGTTTAGCAATCAATTCCAAATTTTGCGCGAATGTTTTGCTGAATCCCAAACCGACATCAAGCGCGATATATTCTTTTTTCACGCCGCAGTTTACGGCTTTGCGAATGCTCCGGTTAAATCCGGCGGCGACTTCCTGAAAAATATCAGCGACCGGTATTTGGCTGTGCATCGTTTCAAAATCGCCGCGCAGGTGCATTAACACCAAACCCGTTTGATATTTCGCCGCGACTTCCCCCAAGTTTTCATCAAAACGCAATCCTGAAATATCGTTAATAATCTCCGCGCCCGCTTCGACCGCCGCGTTTGCAGCTTCCGATTTGCTCGTATCAATCGAAACTGCCGTATCGAAACGGCGCGAAACCGCTTCGATGACCGGAACGACACGGCGAATTTCCTCATCTACTGCAACTCTTTTGCTGTTCGGGCGCGAAGATTCGCCCCCAATGTCGAGAATATCCGTGCCTTCGTTTATCAATTTTTCAGCCTGTCGCAGCGCGTCGTCAATCGAGAAGTGACTTCCGCCGTCGCTAAAACTATCCGGCGTGACATTTAGAATCGCCATCACCAATGTTTTGTTCAACTCAAATGTCCGCCGCGCCGTTCGCCAAAATTTCATAGATGGTGCGTAATTTACCGTATTGCGCGTTCCGATTTCAAATTCGAATTTTTCATTTAATCACGGTGACGCAATAATTTCTAAACTTAAGAGAAAAAACGGACGGCGGCTTTTCGCATTCGAAAAGACCACCATCCGCTTTTGTATTGATTGCAACAAATTAGCCCCAACAGCATTTTATAATTTTTCGATGCCGTCGCAATTCGTTTTTATGATTGAATATGGGCTTCAACGAACCACAGCAGTTTGTCAATGCCGCGTGAAACTTCGGTGAATAAATCCGCCGTGTCCATATCACCCAATTCGTCGGCTTCGTCAATATTTTGGCGAACTTTTTTGCCAAAATCCGAAAGTGCAGTTGAAAGCGCGTCAACGTGATCGGCACCGTCAGAAATTTCGAGCGGATATTCGCTTAAAGACGAATTATTTGCTGCCACGCGCACTGTGCCGAGCGCAGTGCCGCCCAATATCGTCACTCTCTCGGCAATGGTGTCCGTATATTCTTCGACTTGTGTCGCCACCTGATCAAAGAGTTCGTGCAAAGCGATAAAGCTCATTCCCTTGACGTTCCAGTGCGCCTGTTTAGTTTGTGATTTCAAATCCAAAGCGTCAGCCAGCCGTGCGTTCAGTGTTTGGATTAATTTTTCTCTTGTTTCCTGCGGTATATCGTTCTTTGTATTGTGCATAAAATAAACTTCCCTGTTTAGAATAATTCTAATTCTAAATGCACAAATAGTCAAGCGTGCATTACAGTCGTCCCAACCGCAGTCCGCGGAAAAGCAGGAACCAGAATTTCTTTTGATTCCTGCTTTTCCGTTATTTAAATTGTTGGATTATTTAACCGCCGCCGTCGTTTGTTTTTCACGCGGATCGTATGGCGTAGCAAGATATTTTTGAACCGCCTGTTGTGCGTTATCATAATTATCGCCGAGATTTTCGGCGCGTTTATAGGCGGCGACGGAACGAACGCGGTCGCCTTTCGCATCATACGCGTTGCCCATCTTGATATTTGCCCACACCGCCAGCCACGCCGGACTCAAATCTCCGCCTAAGACGGCTTTGAAATTATCAACCGCCAGATCATAATTGCGCTGTTCGAGAAACAACAGCCCTAAATGGTAATAAATCCACGAGTTCGAGCGGTCTAATTTGAGTGCGGATTCAAATTGCTGCTGCGCTTCGACGTAGTTGCCTTCCTTAAACTGTTCGATGCCGCGCCGTGCAATCGAAGAGACGCGCAAATCGTCGGAAATCCGCAATATTTTGTAGTTCGGATCAACGATGACGGCAAGCGGTTTGCCGGTTGATTGGATATTGAAATCCGCGCTCGAATCTTCAATCTGCACTGTTTCCGTTTTCAAACCGTTTTCGCCCTCCGCACGAAGCTGCAATTCGAGTGGCAAATGCAGATTGTCATAATTTTCCTTGACCGTTCCGCGCGTGACAAATTTGCCTTCGCGGGTGCGAATAATTTGGTAATCCACCTGAAATTCGGGAACGCCCGTGCCTTCGACCCACCGCGCAAAAAAGTAGCGCATCGGTTTCCCGGCAATTTGTGTCGTCAGCTTTTCAAAATCGTCAATCGAAACATTTTTGCCGCGATACTGCTGTAGATAGGTGCGGAGCAACTGATCAAATTTTTGATCGCCGAGCGTGTCGCGCAAAAGCTGGAAGACGAATGCGCCCTTTCCGTACATCAAATATTGGTAAGCGATTGATTGGTCGTCCAGAACAGCCGGGGTGCGCGACAGTGAAGCGGTTTGCTCGAACGTTAGTGATTTTTCGAGCAGTTCGCGGCGCAGTCCGTCGAGTTGTGCGCCGGACACTTGACTCTCGCGTAATGAGTAAGCACTGTATTCGGCTAAACCCTGTGAAATCCACGCGTCGTCAAATGATTTCAGACCGACGGTCAACCCCCACCATTGAAACGCGGCTTCCCGCTGCAATCTCGCTTCCGTGATTTCGCGCGGCTGTTCAAATAATTTGTTAGCCATAAAAATCATTCCCTGCGTCGAATAAAAATCAAGGCTTTCGTCGTCAATCTGAACGATAATCATTCGCTTGCCGCCTTCGGTCACGCCGTATTTTTTCGTGTAAAAATCGAGCGCACGACCTAAAGTTTCGCCGTAAGCGGCAACCTGCGCGTCGCTGCCGACTTTCGCGTAAAACTGTAAATCGTAACCGCCGAAGTTGAGATTTTTGTTAACGTATTTTCCATATGCGAAATTTCCGACGAGACTCGACTGGGTGCGAACGAAACGGTGTTTGCCGCCGGTCTGCGAGACAGGCGTGTCGCTGAAACCGGCAAGCGTATAACCGCTCGGCAGCGTAATGGAAATGTCGGATGTCGCCTGGTCAGCCGCGTATTCGTGAAACGGGAACCACCGCGCCGCATACATCAAATACCCGTTATTCGGTCCGATGTATGCCAGCCGTTTTGTCAACAGCGGTCCGCCCGACGGTGAAACGAGAACGCCGCTGTATTTGAACCGCAGCGTGACCGGTACACCTTTCGCAACGACATCGCCTAAATCAATTTTCACGCTCGGACCCAAATCGGAAACGCCGACCTGATCCTGAACAAATGTTATTTGATTAAGTGCGGACACGGCGGGCGCGGTTTTACTTTTGGGCGACGAAACCGTCGTCGGAACAAATGAATTTTGACGAGTAATGCTTTCGACTTTCAGCGAACCGTTTAACTCGAACGTCACCGTGCGCGTATCTTCGAGCGGCGTAAAATTTACGTCAACAGTCGCATTTAATTTGTTTTCGCCGGGGACGAGCTGCACGTCCATCACATAATTGGCGACATCGAACGCCGGACGCTTAACTTGCTGCTGTTGTGCCGCCGCCGCCAATGACAGCGCACAAACGATCAAACTCAGTTCAAACACGCGCAGGAGGTTTTTCTTAAAATTGTTCATTATATTCGGAAATCTCATTTAGTATTTTGTTAAAACTTGTGCCGGTTATGATGTCTGAAAACCTTGATTCGTTGGCTTTTCCAAATTCCAAATTTTACATCAAATCGAAAAGTTCTCTATTATTCGGCAGTGCCGTTCGCGCACCAATGGCGCGGCATTTCAGAGCAGCGACGGCATTTGCCATTTTCGCCGCGTTTTCAACCGTTTCGCCCGTCAGCAAACCGTACAAAAACCCGACGCGAAAGGCATCTCCCGCCCCGGTCGTATCTTTACACCCGTTCGGCACGGCGTAACCTTTTGTTTCGATAAACTGTCCGTCGCACAAAATCAGCGACCCGCTCTCGCCGAGCGTCATCCCGACAATCGGACAGCCGAAACGCGAACGTATTTCGCGCAGTGATTCTTTTCGGGCATTGATGCCGACTAATCGTTCGGGAAATTCGGCGGACGAGATAAAAATATCAATCAGCGGCAGCATCTCCGGCAAACCGTCGAAAACATTGTCAATATCAATCGAGACAATCGCGCCGTTCTTCTTTGCTTCCCGCGCCATTTTCGCGCAGGCGTAAGCGTCGTGCGGCGTGGCGTGAAAAATTTTCGTGTGTTTCAAAATTTCCAGCGGAACATTTTCCGGCGCAAATGCCAATTTTGCATCGCGCTTCCAGATGACGGTTCTCTCGCCGCTTCGTTCATCAATAATTATAAAGGCAATTTGCGTTTGTGCGCCTTCGATCTGAACGGCGAAATCAACATTGACACCTTCGTCATTCAGCGTTTGCAGCCCGAAATCTCCGGCTTGATCCGCGCCGAAACTCCCGACATACATCGTTTTCAAACCCAGCCGCTGCAACCCGACCATCGTCGAAGCGATTTCGCCGCCGGCAAGCTGCGTGTAATTTTCGAGTTCGATTTTTGAATTAAATTCCGGGTATTCCGGCACGACAATTAAGTAATCAACCGCGTTCGTCCCGAAACCGACGGCATCAAAATCTTTGTTTTCAGATACTTTGAAAGGAAATCGCATTTTTGAAATTTAGATTTGAAATTTGGAAAATTTGTCAATAATATTTAATTATTGCTGATCGAGAACAAGATAAATTTGATAAATTTTATTAAAGCAGACTCTTGTCAAAAGTGTCTCGAAAAGCTAAATTGAAAAACATAATAAATTATCACTTGATTTTTGAGTGAATTGCAATAAAAATTAAACAAATTTTTGGAGAAACCTTAAAATGCCAACAACAGCTTGTCCCGAATGCAGCGAAGACGTTTTTGTAGATGCCGACTCAGAACAGGGCGATATTATCACCTGCGACGAATGCGGAACGCAATTGGAAATCGTCGGTCTCGACCCGATTGAACTCGATATGTACTCAGAAGACGATACGGACGATTTTGGAGATGACGAGGAAGGCTTCGAGTAACAACTCTTTGTCGCCAATCGTCTCTGAAAAGAAAGATTCACAATTTGCGATGTTCATCATAGTCAAAGTTCTTTTCTTTTAATTGACGATTAACGGTCTGCAAAATTTACTGCTTGAGTTGATAGTCCGACCGATTTTGTTTTACCTGAAGACCTTTCGGAACTTCGATGCGAACCTGGTGAAGTTTTCCGTCGCGGCGGTTTTCGTCTTTCGGATAGAATGCCAGAACGTAAGACGAGGTTATTTCTTCTGCCAGTGATTTAAAGAGCGGTTCAAAGCTCTTTTGGGTCGCGTAAAAAGCGCGTCCGCCGGTTTTCTCAAGCAGTCCGGTGGCTTCGAGCGGAGTCAGCAGCGGTTTTTTGTCCATTTGCAGCCGCGAAAATGACGGCAGTAAAACTGAATAAACGGTCGTTTCCGCTTCGTTGGCGCGCTCAATGACGGTTTTCGGCGAAACGGTATCGCCGACCGGGAAACCGTCCGTGATTAAAATAACGGCGCGTTTCGGGATTTTTTGATTGACCACCGACGGTGATTTTTTCTTCAGCAACCGAATCGCATCGTCAACCGCATCGTAAGCGTGAGTCGAAAGTCCGTCCTGTTCGCGCAGCAGTTTGTCAATGGATTTTTCCAGTTTGTCCGGGCGGTTCGTGAACGACTGAATCGTTTTAACCTGCATTCCGAACGTCATCACGGCAAAATAAGAATTATAGTCGGCAAGTCGTTTGACAAAGTTTTGTAATGCCGCGTGAATCCGTACGACTTCTTCTGGTGTCACGCTGCCCGAAACGTCGAGCGCGAAAACTATCGAAAGCGGGCGACCTTCATCACTTTTTTTGATCGGGTCGAAAAATTCGACCGGACGCTGCACCCCGTCTTCAAAAATCTTAAAATCACTCGCCTGAAGTCCGCGCACCGGATTATTGTTTTTATCCGTCACCGTCACCTCGAACGGAATCAGATTGGTTTCAACGCGAACTACGTCGTTGGAAGTTTGCCCGTAAGCGGAAGAAACGAGACAAAGGTTTCCCAAGATCACCGCCGAGCAGCACAAAATGAACGGCGATAAAAATAAAATGCGCCCGTAAAATATTAGGAAACAAAGAAATACCCATTTCTCAACATTCAATCTGTTACTTCTGTTTTGTCGGTTAAATGCGCTTTTATGTTTCATTCTCAATAATTCGCCCGCAATCAAACTACAACCGATGATTTACAACGACAGTCTTTTTGCCAAGCCCGTTTGGTAAAAGTCCGGTCTTGAAATGACTGTTCATATTTGAAACTTTTATCCGACTCAACAGTTGTCTCAAAAATTTTATTATAACCCACAACCAATTCAATTTGACTATAATGTGTCATTTTGACGAGTCAATTTGACCGATTTGTCAATATATCTTCTTTGAAAAAGCGATTATGGTTTGATAATCGCTGTTTTTTAATTTGAAATGTTTTGGCACAACAGTTGAATGAGTTCCAGTGACTTCTTTGAGTCATTAAAAACTAAATGTTGGATTTATCGAAACACTGATGCTCTCACATCAGCAGCAAAAATGCTGCACTGCCTCTAAATTACAGCGATGAAAAAATTTGACCTCTCGGTTTACAATTTGCAGACAAAAATTTATTGGAGCGTGATGCTGATCTTATGTCTGCTGACGCTCGGTTTTTCAATTTTCAAAACAATAGAATTTTCTCTGGTGCAATTTGCGTTGCTGGGCGGCTCGTTGGTCGTCGCATCGCTTATCAACGGTTACAAAACCAAAATTTCACAAACTCAAACTATCATCACCGCCAATGAACTGGTCGTTTTTTGGGGGGCGATGTGGCTCGGGATTCCGGGTGCGGTGCTGCTCGCCGCCTGTTTTTCACTGACAAAATTTGAATTAGCCAAAAAATCTCCGGTTCACTGGCTTTTCAACGCATCCGTTAATGTTTTTGCAGCTTTCGCGGCGGCTTTCGTCTTCTATACGGTCCTTTACTATTCGACGGGCTTTACGGAAAATGCTCTCGCCGAAAATCCCGTTGATTTAGCGGCAATGCTCGCTGCCGCCGGTTTGATGTGGTTGACTCATTTATCTATATTCACTTCGCTGACTTCAATTTATCTGGCGATTACCGAGCGTTATCTGTTCACCGAACTTTGGAAAAAGAACAGCGGCTGGACGGCAGGCGTGTATCTGCTCGGCGCGATTGCCGCACTGTCAACTCATTATACTTTTCTGTCATTCGGCATCGGATTCGGATTATTTATTTTACCGATGGTCGTCGTCGCTCATTTGGCATACAAAATACATCTGCGCCGGCTGGCACAGAAAACCAGGGAAATCCGCGAATCCAGCCGCATTCATCTGGCGACGGTCGAAGCTCTCGCTACCGCCATTGACGCACGCGATCAAGTCGGCATCGGTCACGTTAAACGAACTCAAATTTACGCCGTCGGAATCGGCGAAATTATGGGTTTATGCGAATCCGATCTTCAGGCACTAAACGCCGGCGCACTGCTGCACGACATTGGAAAACTCGCCGTTCCCGACCATATTTTGAGTAAACCCGACAGACTGACCGCCGCCGAAATGGAGAAAATAAAAATTCATTCATCCGTCGGCGCGTCAATTCTCGAAAACATAGATTTTCCGTATCCGGTGCTTCCGACGATCAAACACCATCACGAGATGTATGACGGCAGCGGGTATCCCGAAGGATTGAAGGGGAACAATATTCCGCTGACAGCGAGAGTTTTGGCTGTTGCCGACGCTTTTGACACTTTGCGCGGCGCACGTCCGTATCGTCCGGCAGTGTCGCGTGATGATGCCCGCCGATTTCTTCTGAGTGAGGTCGGCACTCATTTTGATCCGAAGATTGTTGATCTATTTCTGCGAAATCTGCGTCATTTTGAAGCGAAAATTAATGCTCAGGGACTTTCATACCAATTCGACGAGCAGAAAAAATCCGAAACGGGTAAATACCGAAGCGAAAAAACAGAACAAGGTTACGTCGAGCAAATCAAGAGTGCCAACCGCGAAGTTTTCTCGCTGTATGAACTGGCGAAAGTTTTTAGTTCATCGCTGAATCTGCACGACACGCTTTCTTTATTCGTCGAAAAAATCGGCGAGTTCGTTCCGTTCAATACTTGTGTTATTTATCTCTCGGAAGAAAACAGCGATTTTGCCAAAGCCGCTTTCACGAAGGGCGACAACAGTTTGGCACTCAAAAATAAACGGGTCAAAGTCGGCGAAGGCGCAACCGGCTTCGTGTTGAAAAAACGGCAGCCGCTTCACAAAGTCGAACCGGGACTCGATTTTTCGTTTCACCAACTCGAACTCGTCGAAGAATATACGGCGATGGCTTCGCTGCCTTTAGTTTCGGAAGAAAAATTAATCGGCGCGGTTTCGCTTTATTCGTCCGTGATGGAAAATTATGAAGACGAAGATATGCGCCTTCTCGAAACGGTTTCACGCATCGCCTCCGACGCAATCTCGACGGCATTGAAGCACGCCGAATCCGAGACCAGAGCTTTAACCGACCCGATGACTTCCCTGCCGAACGCGCGAAGTTTGCAGATTCATTTTGAAAAAGAAGCCGGACGGGCAGGGCGCGGCGGCGGCACATTTCAGCTTTTGATGCTTGATCTCGACGGTTTCAAAGCGATCAATGATAACTTCGGTCACAAAGTCGGCGACGCACTGCTCAGAGAAGTCGGAAAAGTGATGCGCGGACAGCTTCGTGATTACGATTTTCTGGCGCGTTATGCCGGTGATGAATTCGTCGCCATCGTGCCGGACACCGACAAAGAAGGAATCAGCGAATTATGTCAGCGAATGGAAAGAGCCGTCGCCGATTTTACGTTGCCTGTCGGCGACGGCAAATTTGCGCGGGTCGGCGTTAGTTTGGGCGCAGCCTGTTTTCCGCACAACGGCAACTCGCTCGACCAAATTGTGATCGCCGCCGACAAAGCGATGTATGTGTCGAAAGCACTCCGCAAACAGCGGCGCAGCCCAACTGCACAACCGATTAAACCGGCACCGAACGCACATTTTGTCGAAGACAATTACGTCCTCGAACTGGACGAAAGCCACATTATTTCGTCCGCCATAAATTAAAGATTACCGAAAATAAGTAAAATGTGGCGGCGAGAACTGCAATTATTCGCTGGTCACTGTTTGCTGTTCACTATTTCACGAAGAAATGGTGAATAGCAAACAGTGACCAATAGAGAGTGAATAATTTCTCGTTTTCATCTTATTTCCGATCCGATTCGATTTCCTTTCCGTAAAATTTATTTATCTGCTATGATTTGTGCAAACTGTCAGTCCGTTTTTCGGTTTGCGCCCGATTTGTCTCGTCTAAAGCACTGAAATTATGACGAACTCGTGCGTAAACAGAAAGCTGAATCCAACAATCAACATATTTTTAAGAGGTGAATAAATGAATCGTAATCGCACAGTCAAATACATCAATTTTTTGACCCTAACCCTGCTGCTCGCGGCTCTTTTGACCGCTCCGATGAGCGTTTTGGCGCAAACTGCCAAAATGCCGGACGGCATTCAAAAAGTTACATCGGTTGAAGGCATCACCGAATATCGTTTGGCAAACGGTTTGAAGGTTCTGCTTTTTCCCGACCCGACTAAACAGACGGCGACCGTTAATATGACGTATCTCGTCGGTTCGCGCCACGAAAACTATGGCGAAACCGGAATGGCGCATCTGCTCGAACATCTCGTTTTTAAAGGCACGCCGAAACACCCGAATATTCCGGCGGAACTGACTTCGCACGGTGCGCGTCCGAACGGTTCGACTTCGTTTGACCGCACGAATTACTTTGAAACATTTTCATCGAGCGACGAAAATCTCAATTGGGCGTTAGATTTGGAAGCCGACCGAATGGTTAACTCCTACATCGCCAAAAAAGATTTGGACAGTGAATTTTCCGTCGTTCGCAATGAGTTTGAATCGGGCGAAAACAATCCGACCAGAGTTTTGCTCGACAAAATGCTGGCAACTGCTTATCAATGGCACAATTACGGCAACACGGTGATCGGTGCGCGTTCCGACATCGAAAATGTGCCGATTGACCGCCTGCAAGCGTTTTATAAAAAATATTATCAGCCGGACAACGCGGTTTTGACCGTCGCCGGAAAGTTTGACGAAGCGAAAACGCTTCAGATTATCAAAGATAAATTCGGCGCGATTGCGAAACCGGAAAGGACTTTGCCGCAGAATTACACGGTTGAACCGACGCAGGACGGCGAACGGCAGGTGACGGTGCGGCGCACGGGCGACACACAGTTTGTCCTCGCCGGTTATCATATTCCGCCGGGTGCAAGCGCGGATTATGCCGCCGTTGACATTTTATCTCAGGTTTTGAGCGACGCGCCTTCCGGCAGACTTTATAAAGCACTCGTCGAACCGAAAAAAGCGAGTTCGGTTTTCGGCTTCAATTTTGAACTGAAAGAACCGGGTTTTGGCATTTTCGGTGCGGAAGTTCGCAAGGAAAATTCGCTGGAAGAAGCGCGCGGAATTTTGACGAATACGCTCGAAAACCTCGCCGCCGCTCCGCCAACCAAGGAAGAAGTTGACCGCGCGAAAACCGGGATTTTGAAAAATATCGAATTGACGCTCAATTCATCGGACCGCGTGGGTTTGTCAATGAGCGAATATATCGCGCAAGGTGATTGGCGGTTGTATTTTCTGTATCGTGACCGCGTTCGCAACGTAACACCTGCCGATGTTCAGCGCGTTGCTTCCGCTTATTTGAAACCTTCAAATCGCACAGTCGGCATATTTGCTCCGACGGAAAAACCCGACCGTGCCGAGATTCCGATGGTTTCCGACACACAGCTTGCGGCGATGCTCAACGGTTACAAAGGCGATGCGGCAGTTGCCGCCGGTGAAGTTTTCGATCCGTCGCCTTCAAACATCGAATCGCGCGTCAAACGAATGAAAATCGGCGGTTTGGATGTCGCACTGTTGCCGAAGAAAAATCGCGGCGAATCGGTGATTGCAAATTTAACTTTGCGTTTCGGCGATGAAAAATCTTTGATGAATCGTTCAGCGGCGGCGCAATTTGCCGGACAGCTTTTGATGCGCGGCACGGCGAAACACACGCGCCAGCAGATTCAAGACGAATTCGACAAACTCAAAGCGCGGGCTTTTGTTGCCGGCAGCACAACCAGCGCGTTTGCTTCCATTGAAACGACGCGCGAAAATCTTCCGGCGGTAATGCGTCTGGTCAGCGAAATTTTGCACGAACCGTCATTTCCCGAAAACGAATTTGATCAGCTTAAACAAGAAACATTAACAGGCATCGAAAGTCAAAAAAGCGAGCCGGGATTTGTTGCTTCCACGGAATTGAGTCGAGTTTTTAATATTTATCCGAAAGGACACCCGAATTATTCGGGAACGATTGACGAAGATATTGCCGAAATTAAAGCCGTTACTTTAGACGACGTGAAAAAGTTTTACAAAGATTTTTACGGCGCGTCTAGCGGACAATTAACCGTCGTCGGCGATTTTGACGCGACACAAATTTCGGCTTTGACCAAAGACCTTTTCGCCGATTGGAAAAGTCCGAATCCATACACGCGCATCAAAGGCGAATATCGCGCGATTGCGCCGGTCAACAAATCGTTCGAAACGCCGGACAAAGCGAATGCAGTTTTTTACGCTCGTTTGAACGTGAAACTCCGCGACGATAATCCAGATTACGCCGCGCTCGCACTCGGTAATTATATGCTCGGCGGCGGATTTTTGAATTCGCGTCTGGCAACCAGAATTCGTCAGAAAGAAGGTTTGAGTTACGGTGTCGGTTCAAGATTCAGCGCAAGCCCGCTCGATGAATTAGGTTCGTTTGGTGCTAACGCGATTTACGCGCCGGAAAACGCCGACAAACTCGAAGCGGCTTTCAAAGACGAAATTAAAAAAGCGACGACCGAAGGTTTTACGGCGGAGGAAGTCGAAGCGGCGAAAAGCGGTTATTTGCAGTCGCAACAACTTTCACGCGCTCAAGACCGTGAATTGGCAGGCAGATTAAATAATTATCTGTTTTTAAATCGCACAATTGCCTTCGACGCGGCGTTTGAGGAACAAATCAAAAACTTAACGCCCGCACAAATCAATGCGGCAATGAAAAAATACATCACGCCGGACAACATCACGATCATCAAGGCTGGTGATTTTGCCAAATCAAAAGCTAAAGCTATTCAATAGTTCGGCTTTTTAATATAAAAAGGAGCGATGAATTTATTAAAATTCATCGCTCCTTTTTTCATTTTTTACGCTTTTCCAAAACTTCGATAACATCATTTAGACTGACACTTTTGGCGGCAAGCAAAATTATAAAATGATAAAGCAGATCGGCGGCTTCGTTTTTGAATAGTTCTTCGTTGTCGTCTTTTGCTTCAATAACCAATTCAACCGCTTCTTCGCCGACCTTTTGTGCGACTTTGTTGATTCCTCCGGCGAGAAGTTCCGATGTATAAGAATTTTCGGACGGATTATTTTTTCGGTCGAGAATTGTTTTTTCGAGTTCAAACAAGAAATTATCCGCTTCGTTTTTTTCTTCAAAGCAAGTGTCCGCGCCCGTATGACAAACCGCGCCAACCGGATTTGCTTTGATCAAAAGCGTGTCGTTGTCGCAGTCAATTAAAATTTCTTTTAGTTCAAGAAAATTCCCGCTAGTTTCGCCCTTCGTCCATAATTTTTGGCGCGAGCGCGAGAAAAATGTCACTTTTCCGGTGCTTTTCGTCAGTTCGAACGCTTCGGCGTTTACAAAGCCGAGCATCAAAACTTTATTCGTCGCGGCATCCTGCACGACGGCGGGAACTAAACCGTCAGCGTATTTTTCGTAATTAATATTCATAAACGCACTTCAATATTTTGCTTTTTCAAAAAACTTTTAAGCTGCGGAATTTCGATTTCCCGGAAATGAAAAATGCTCGCAGCGAGACTGGCATCGGCGCGTCCTTTCGTGAAAACTTCGACAAAATCCTGCTCGCAACCCGCACCGCCCGACGCGATAACGGGAACATTAACGCTTTCGGAAACGCAACGCGTCAGTTCGATTTCAAAACCTTTTTTCGTCCCGTCGGCGTTCATCGAAGTCAGCAAAATTTCGCCCGCGCCCAGTTCAACGCCGCGCTTCGCCCAGCTTATTGCTTCAAATTCCGTTTCAACGCGCCCGCCGTTTAAGAAAACTTTCCATTCATTCCCGACCAACTTTGCATCAATCGCTAACACGACACACTGCGAACCGAAATTCTTGGCGGCATCGCTTAAAATGTGCGGATTTTTGACGGCGGAGGTGTTGATCGAAACTTTGTCCGCACCGGAGTTGAGCAGTATTTCGATGTCGGCAACGGTATTGATGCCGCCGCCGACGGTGAACGGGATATTGATTTTAGCGGCGACTTTTTTGACGAGTTCCGCCAGCGTCCGCCGCTTTTCGTTCGTCGCGGTAATGTCGAGAAAAACGAGTTCGTCTGCGCCCTGTTCCGAATAAAGCGCGGCGAGTTCCACCGCATCGCCCGCATCGCGCAGATTAACAAAATTCGTTCCTTTGACCGTGCGCCCATCTTTGACATCAAGACACGGAATAATACGTTTGGCTAACATTTTCAGTTTTTGTCGAAATAAACGCCCGCGCCGGTTTTGCTCAAATTGATCCGGTCTTCGTAAATCGCCTTGCCGATAATTACGCCCGCGCAACCGATTTTTTCCAGTTCGGCGACCTCTTCCATCGAACTTACGCCGCCGCTGGCAATCAAGTTTAGACGCGGCAGATGCTTTAGAATATCTTTGTAAAGCTGAATCGCCGTCCCTTCCAAAAGTCCGTCTTTGCTGACATCCGTCACGAAAACATTCGTCACGCCCTGCGCGTAATAACTTTTCAAAAATGGCAAAATTTCCAGTTCGGTCGTCGTTTGCCAGCCGTTAATCGCAATTTTCCCGTCCTTGACATCCGCACCGAGCAGAATTTTTTCGCCGCCGTATTTCTTCATCCAGCCGAAAAACTTTTCCGGTTCCCTAACGGCGACGCTGCCGATGCTCGCAATTTTCGCGCCCGCGTTGAAAACTGCTTCAATGTCGTCGTCCGTTTTAATCCCGCCGCCGAAATCAATTTTCAAATCAGTTTCGGCGGCAATTTCCGCGAGAACTTTCAAATTCGTCACCCTGCCCAGTTTCGCGCCGTCTAAATCAACGACGTGCAGCCGCGTGATACCTTTCGACGCAAAATCACGCGCCACTTCCACAGGACTTTCGCTGTAAATTTTCTTCTGCGCGAAATCGCCCTGTTTCAGACGAACGCATTTGCCGTCAATTAAATCAATCGCCGGAATTATTTCGATCATAACTTTAAAAAATTCTCCAGAATCTGTTCGCCGACCGTACCCGATTTTTCTGCGTGGAACTGCACGGCATAAAAGTTTTTGTAATTTACTGCCGCCGAAAACGGCACCCCATAATCGCACACCGCAATCGTTTCCGCGCCCATCTCGACGTAGAAACTATGGACGAAATAAACATAAGTATTTTCCGCGATGCTCTCAAACAAATCGCTTTTCAAACTGTAAATATTATTCCAGCCCATTTGCGGAATCTTCAAATTCTTCGACTCGAATTTGCGAACTTTATACGGCAGAATTCCCAAACACCGCGTGTCATTTTCTTCGGAATAATCGCACAAAAGCTGCATTCCGAGACAAATTCCCAAAACCGGCTGCGTCATTTTTTTGATCGCCGCGTCCAAATTTCGTTCGCGCAGATAATTCATTGCCGACGACGCTTCGCCGACACCGGGGAAAACCACTTTATCGGCGGACATCAAAATTTCCGCATCATCCGTCAAAATCGGCTCGATGTTCAGCCGATTCAAAGCGTTTTTCACCGATTCGACGTTTCCGGCATTATAATTTACTATCGCAACTCGCATAAATAAAGGTCAGATGTCAGGTGCCGGATGTTAGTTTTTTCTGACTGACATCCGGCATCCGACATCTATAAACTTCCCTTTGTTGAAGGCAGCGCGTCACTCGTCGCATCGCGTTTGACTGCCATTTTGATCGCTTTGGCAAACGCCTTGAAAATCGCCTCGATTTTGTGATGTTCGTTTGTCCCATCGGCTTTAATATTCAAATTGCACTGCGCTTTATCGCTGAACGATTTGAAAAAGTGAAAAAACATTTCAGTCGGCATTTTCCCGACTGTTTCGCGTTTGAATTCCGCCTCCCAAACGCACCAGTTGCGCCCGCCGAAATCAATTAAAACCTGCGCTGCACAGTCGTCCATCGGCAGCGCAAAGCCGTAGCGTTCCATTCCGCGTTTGTCCTGCAAAGCCAGTGCAAACGCTTCGCCGAGCGTGATCGCCGCATCTTCAATCGTGTGATGTTCGTCAATGTGCAGATCGCCGTGCGCGGCAATTTTCAAATCAATATTGCCGTGCCGCGAAATCTGCTCCAACATATGATCGAAAAAAGAAATGCCCGTCGAAATTTCCGATTTGCCGCTGCCGTCCAAATTTAATTCAACAGAAATTTCGGTCTCTTTTGTTTTTCTGACGTGCGAAACGCGGCGCGGCGGCAGTTTCAAAAATTCGTAAATTTCGCGCCAATTTTCAGCGATGAAAATATTTTCATCGTATGTTTCAAAATTAGCATTTTTGATAAAAATTCCCTTCGCCCCGAGATTTTCCGCGAGTTTCATATCGCCTGCGCGGTCGCCGATGACAAACGAATTTGGCAAATCGTAGTCGCCGCTCAAATACTTCGTCAACATTCCCGTATTCGGTTTGCGGTTCGGCGAATTTTCGCGCTCGAAACTTTTATCAACGAACACTTCGGTAAATTTAATCCCTTCATTTTCAAGCGTTTGCAAAATAAAATTCTGCACAGGATAAAATGTGTTTTCGGGAAAGCTATCCGTCCCTAAACCATCCTGATTCGTGACCATCGCCAATTCGTAATCAAGTTCGTGCGCTATTTTTCCGAGATAGTTGAAGACATTCGGCAGAAATTTCAGCTTTTCAAAACTATCAATCTGAAAATCTTTTGGTTCGTAGATCAGCGTTCCGTCGCGGTCTATAAATAAAACTTTTTTCATTTTTGCGTTAATGTAAATAATTCGTGCTTTGATTAAGATGAGCTGTCACGACGGCTAAATTTCGTGAGCCGCTCTTTGACCAATTCATTCCTTTGCGTTGGTGGCGACCGCAGCGATCAAGATCATTCTACTTTTCCATCCGTTCGCTCCCGATTGCTTTGTTCGCTGCCAAAATCGTCATTTAAAATTTCTTTTAACTCTTCTATCTCTCTATGTTACACTTTTGGCACTAATTACTTACAGTAAAGAATTTGATATTCCGCAGCACAGTATTTGTTTAGCAGATAAACTTTTTAAACGGGTTCGTTGATTATCGAAGGCATTTCTTCCACTGCGTTCTTTGTTGATTTTTCCGCATCTTCCACATCTTTTTTCTCCTGTTCGGCGAGAACCGTGTCGGCGGCTTCGGCGATGCGTTCTTCGATGTTTTCGCTCGGCGCATCGAGCGGATGAACGTCGCCTTTGTGATAGAAAAACGAATCCTGATAAAGTTCGCGCAAAAATTTAAAAAATACTTTGCCGATGGCAATTACCGGAATCGCCAAAATGATGCCGAGCAGACCGAACAGTTTGCCGCCGACGAGCAAGCCGAGAAAAACCGCCATCGGATGCAAATTTAATCTGCCGCCGAGAATTTTCGGAGTTAAATAGTAGCCTTCCAAACTCTGCACGGCGACGAATACGCCGAGAATAGCAATGATATGCCCGAAACTACCGCCGTCGGCGTAACTGAATCCGCAGGCGAGAACCACGCCGCTGATCGTCCCGACATACGGTACGGCGTTCAATAATCCGGCGATCAGCGCGATGCCCAACCACGCCGGAACGCCGAGAAAATAAAATCCGACGGCGTAGCCGACCGCCATAATCGAGCCGATTAAAATTTGTCCGCGCACATACGATTCCAGAATTCGACCGGATTCGTCAAACAAATTGCTGAACGGCAGACGAAAGCGCGGCGGAATCAGTTTTTCCAGCGAATCGCGCCACTTTTGAAAGTCAATCAGAATATAAAAAACGAAAAACGGCACGAGCATCAAATCAAATGTCGAACCGAGAATCGCCATCAACGCCGCGCCGCCGCCGCCCGTCGCTTTGACGTTGCCTTTTTCGTCAACGGTCGTCGCGGTCGAGACGTTTTCGTTGTAAAAATTGAGCGGTTCACTCAAAAATTTCTCGATTTTGTCGCCCGCCACTTTGTCGAGCGCAGGCGAATAGCGTTTCAAAAACGTCCTCTGCCGCGCGGCGTTCTCCGGCGTAAAACTTTCCGCGATCTTCGCGCCCGCTTTTGAACCTTCCGCCCACAAATCCGGCACGACATACGCCATAAACCCGGTGATCACAAGCGTCACGAGCAAAATGGCGACCACCGCCGAAACCGTCCGCGACAATCCGTATTGCTGCGCCCGGTAAACAATCGGATTGAGCAAATAGGCGAGCGCAAACGAAGCCAGCACGGGAATCAGCGCGACGCTGCCGACGACATACAGAAAATAGATCACGATCATCGAAACGATAATCGCCGGCACCCATCGAAACCACCAAAAAGGTGGGCGTTCGTCAGGCGATTTTGAATTAAATGGAGTATTTTTCATTTGTTATATGCGATTATTTATCTATCTCTTCGGCAGTCAACGGTTATTTGATTTTTATTGAAATACAGGCGCGACAATCGTCAATCGCCGTTACTATTATCCGTTTTTGATTAGTGTTTTTATATCTTTAGTTTTGTCTCACAATGTCGCCTTTGACGGGCGAGTAATTGGTTTTTACATCGATTTTGCCATTGTGCGTGACCGTAATTTTTTCAAAAAAAGTTTTCATACTCGCTTCGTCTTCAAAAAACGACGAGTTTTGGATTTGAAAATGAAGATGCGGCTCTGAAGAATTTCCCGAATTCCCGCATAGTCCGATTGTTTGTCCTGTGGTTACTGTATCGCCGACTTTGACACGAATCGAATTTTGTTTGAAATGTGCGAAAAGCGAATACTCGTCGTTAGCGTGTTTGACAATGACCAGATTTCCGGGAACATACAATCGGTTTGCCTCGCCCGGTTTATTGTCTTGAACCCCGTCAACGACATAAGTTACAACGCCGCCTGCGGGCGCAGTAATTTCCTGTCCGAAAGCGTAATAATCTTCGTTTTTTGCCCCGTCGCCGCCGTGTGTTTTGCCGTTTCCGCCAACTTTCAAAATATCGAAAGCAAAACGCTGATTCGGCGCGTCCTGATGCTGATTCAGTTCCGGCGTGTCCCCGCCCCAAACGACGAGCCATTCGCCCTTGAAAGGCAGAATCAATTTCGTCCGGCTACGCGAAGTATTTTTCGGCTTGCCGGTCGGCGGCGCGGTGATTTGGAAACCGGCAATTTTTCCTTCTGTGTCCAAAGTAATTGACAAAACCCAATTTCCGCGCTCGAAATTAGCGGGAAAAACTGCGGTCGGCACGTTGAGATTCAGCGCGCCGAGTTTTGTCATCTTCCCCGAACCGGCATGTAAATCGTCTAAAAACGTCTTGAGTTTCTCCGGCGGAACAGCCGTTTTCATCCGCGCGTTAAATTACTGTTCGATTTGTCCATAATTTTTCTCGTTATAAGCCGTGACAAAAAGTTCCGCCGTTTTTTGAAATTGTTCCATAGCGTTTTGACCAAAAACGGTCATCGCGGAAATTAGCGCGAGACTTAAGCAAATTATAATTTTTTTCATTTTTTCTGAATTTTAATCAGCACGAAGCAAATCCTTTATCCAAAGCCGCAATCATTTCATCAACATTATCCTTCGTCGAATTGAGCATCATTCCCGTTCTGATAACATTGCCGTAAAGTCCGCCTTTGCCGATCAGAACGCCTTGTTTTTTGGTTTCTTCAAACACGCGCAAAACTGCCTGCGGATTCGGCTGTTTGGTTTTGCGGTCAACGACCAGTTCGATTGCCTGCATCAAACCCATTCCGCGCACGTCGCCGATAATTTTGTATTTCGCCTGCAATTCTTCGAGTTTTTCACGCAAATACGCGCCGACGATCTTGGCATTGGTTTTTAAATCTTCTTCTTCGATCATTTTGATAACGGCGAGTCCGGCGGTCATCGAAACGGGATTTCCGCCGAAGGTGGCAAACGTGATGCCGGGAAATTTATCGGCGACTTCGGCGGTTGCAATCGTCCAGCCGATTGGTGCGCCGTTGCCCATTCCTTTTGCCGAAGTCATAATGTCAGGGACGACATTCCACTGCTCGATGCCGAACCATTTTTCGCCTGTTCTGCCCCACGCCGTCTGCACTTCGTCGGCGATGCACAGTCCGCCATAGTTTCTGGCGATGCCGTAAGCGATTTCAAAATATTCTTTCGGCGGCACGATAAAACCGCCGACTCCGAGAATCGGTTCAGCCATAAAAGCCGCGATTTCGCCGGTCGTTGTCGTTTGAATGATATTTTCGATGTCGGTCGCGCAAGCCACGCCGCACGACGGATATTCGAGTTTGAACGGACAGCGGTAACAATACGGCGCGGCGGCGTGAACCATTCCGGCGACTTGCGCCGGAAGCGGTCGCCACGAAGCCTGCCCGACCGCCGAAAGTGCCGTCGCGCTTCTCCCCGAATAACTATGACGCAAAACGACGATTTCATTTCTGCCGGTCGCTAGTTTCGCCGCCATAATTGCCGTGTCGTCGGCTTCCGTGCCGCTCGAAGTGAAAAAAGATTTCTTCAAATCTCCCGGCGAGATTTCCGCCAATTTCTCCGCCAAATCCGACTGCGGCTGATTCACATAAAGCCCGGAAGTGTGCGAAATTTTATTGATTTGCTCGATGACCGCCGCGTTTATCTTCGGATTCGCGTGTCCGACGCTGACAGTCAAAACGCCGCCGAAACAGTCAAGATATTTATTGCCGTTTTCATCCCAGACGTATTCGCCTTCGCCGTGTGTTAAAGCGACGGGTTCTTCGTAATAAGTAGCGACTGCCGGGAAGAGAAATTCTTTGTGTTTTCTGACCGCATCTGAAACGGTTGATTTTTGTTCTGTTGTTGGATTCATAATTTTATTTGGTTTCGTCAATTACATCGTCAAAGACTTGAACATTATCTCTTGAGCTGTGCAGGACGCGATAGATTTCCGCGCCGAATTCGGTTTGAAAATAGTAGATGTTGTAATTTTTGAACGGAAGTTGGCGTAGATTGACGATCAAGTCATTCCTTTCACGACCAATTTTAGGATTCATCGAAAGAGCTTCGCATTTTTTGACGATTTGTTGAATCATTTTTTTGGCAGTTTCGCCTCCAAACTCGCCCAAATATCGCCAGGTTTCCTCAATGTCACTTCGAGCAGACGCGGTGAATTTAAGAATCGGATAGCTATTTTGAATCTTGTTTTCCATATTTTTCACGTGCGTCTCTAATTAATTGTTCAGTAAACGATTCCAATTCTTCCGCTGACTTAATTTCCGTAAATTCGCCGTTCCGAATCTGCTCCGCGCCGAGCATAATTTCGCGGCGCAGTTCGTTGCGGCGAATTTCTTTGAGCATATCTTGCTCCTGCAACAGGCGCAGCGATTCACGAATCACTTCGCTGGCGGAATTATACAGACCGGATTTAACTTTTTCGTTGACCAAATTTTCGAGTTCGGGGGTTAATGATACATTCATAATTCTAAAAATCTCCTCGCTGAAAATATTATGCAAGATAACAAACTATGTCAATCTTTGTTATTCAGGCTATCGCACTGATCAAGACAAATTTTGAATTTGCGGAAGCGCAAACAAAAAGCAATCACAATAAACGGCGAGCATCGAAATTGATCATCGGCGACGCAGACACGGTTGATTTTGTTTCGTATGATTCATAATTTCCGCTCCACTTTTTTGATGTCTGCTCGTATCTCTGCATCATTTCTTTCATAATTTCGACGTTGGTTTTCGGCATCCAGCCGTGTCTGCCGGTGCGCGAATACATAATCCAGCCATTATATTTCGGTTCGGCTTGCGAGATAAAATCGTCGAACAGATGAACGCCGTTGTTGAGAAAGTAATCGTCCGCTTCGCCGACCCAAATGTGCAGTTTGCCGTCTAATTTCGGCTGGAGCGTCTGCCAATTTTGTTCAACGATTAACCTCAAATCGTATTTTTTCCACTGTTCAGCGACTTCCGTGTTGATTTTTCCGGTTTTCGCGTCCCACAGCGGAACGGGTTTGCCGTCTGCGCCGCGCGGACTGTATGTGGCATTCCACGCCCCCCATTGTCCGCCGGACATCGTGTAACTGTCGCCTGCGCCGAAAACATTTTCCTTTAAACATTCGAGCCGCATCGTAAATTCCGTGTCGCCGTTTGCCGTTCGCGCCGACGGACGATCAAAACCGTTTTTGTTAGCGTAGGCGTTATCGTCTTTGTAAATATTAACCAACTGATAAGCGCGAAAATCCATTGGATCGGGAAAACCCGACCACGAACCGTTGAAATAATCGGGGTAGAAAATTTGCAGCGCACTTGATACCCAGCCGCCGGTCGAACCGCCCGTTAAAAATCTCGATTCGGGTGTGCCGTAAGCGCGAAACTGTTTTTCGATATAGGGAATTAATTCCTGTGTTAAAGAATCGCCGTAAGGTCCGCTGTTGGCGGAATTCATTTGATACGAATCACCAAATGGACTGTCGCCGTCGAGATAAACGCCGATCATTCGCGGCGTATCGTCCGCCAGCCAGCTTTTACGAAACGGCGATTTTTCGTCCATTGCTCTTTGAGCGCGTGTAAATTTTGAACCGTAACCGCCGATGTTAATTAACAATGGATAACGACGCGAAGTTTCTTTTTCGTAATCGCGCGGCAGAACGATTCCGACACGCACGAAAATCGGACGACCGTAAAACTTCGTCAGCAGCGGCGACTGCATTTTAATAAATTTGACGAATTCCGAATCAGGCGGCATCTGTTCGGGCGGCACGACTTTGTTCAATTCCAACTTAATCGTCCCGCCGTTTTTCGCGTCTAAATTAACTTTTTGAACTTCGCTGTAAAGATTTCCCGGCGCGTTGAGCGACCGCAAATCATTGTTTGTGTCGAACAACGCCTGCACGAAATATTCTCCGGCGGGAAGTTCGGCGAGATTTTTTATCGGATAAGAAATCTCGCCGTTACCAATAATGATTTTTGTTTCGCCCGCCTTAAAATCAGCGACATCTTTCGCCAACAGCGGCGACGCGTCCAAACTGACATTGCCATCATCAAATCGAGGTTCTATTTTACCCGTGCGGTTGAGAAAGACGAATAAACGTCCGTTTTGCGGCGCGGAAATCAATTTTTTGGCAATCGTCGTTTCAAATTTTAACGAAGTCGTTTGTGCCGAAACGAAAATCGGAAAAAACATCAGACAAACGGTAATCGCCGGGATAAGAAATAATTTACGCGGGCGAACGGATTCCGCGACGGCTGGCTTTTGTTTGGTTGAATTCATAATTTATTTTCCAAAGAGTTTCGTGACAAATCTGTTAGATTCTACGCCTGACGATTACTATCTGCAACCGAAAACAGGTTGCGAGAAACGAGAAAGCCTGCGATGCCGGAAAGTCAGGAGGCTGAATCCGCCCGTTTTGCGTCATATCAGTTTATTTTCTTAAAAAACGGTCAAATCGTAATATTTTTTAAAAAGTTTTTCGTTTTGGCTTATCAAAATGTTATTATAAATTTTGGGCAAAACAATTGGGCTGAGCGGCATCAGAGTAGGTATTGCAATTTAGTTTAAGAGAAAATTTATGGCAGATATAGACGCATACAAAGATAAATTTAGCGAAAGCGGGCGGCGGGTTTTGGAAGTTGCGCTTGATGAATCAAGAAAACGCGATCAAAACTACGTGACCATCGAACATATTTTACACGCGCTGACTAACGAAGAAACCGAACTGTTTAATTCGACGATGCGCGATTTGGCGGTTGATCCGCGGTCGGTCAAACTGTTGATCGAAAAGCGGTTGGAAGCAGGCAGACAACACACCGGAAAAGGTTATCGCATCGCGCCGGAGACGACCGACTTATTTAAGCGTTCAATGGACCGGGCGCGTTCACAGGGTCGCCGCGTCATCGAAGCGAGCGATATTTTCTACGTTCTGTCGAATGATGAACGCAGTTTGCTCAACGACGTTCTGCAAAACTTGGGCGTTCCTGCCGACGAGGTGGCGCAGACGGCGCGAACACGCATCCGCAAAATCGAGAAGGAAGAAGAACGGATGCGGAAAAAATACGAACTTCCGTCGTATCTGAAACATTTCGGCGTGTCGCTGAACAAACTGGCGCGGCAGGACAAAATTCCGCCGACCATCGGGCGCGAAAAAGAGATTTTGCAGATGATGGAAATCTTGTCGCACCGCGAACGTTCAAATTCGCCGATGCTCGTCGGTGAACCGGGTGTCGGTAAAACGGCGGTCGTCGAAGGTCTGGCGCGAATGATTGAACTCGAACCGGAAAAAGTTCCGGCAAGACTGCGCGACGCACACATCGTCCAGCTTCAAATGGGCGGACTCGTCGCCGGAACGATGCTGCGTGGAATGTTTGAAGAACGCATCAAAGGCATTATTGACGAAGTAAAAGAAAAAGAACACATCATTTTGTTCATTGACGAAGCACATACGATTATCGGCGCGGGTGCGGCAATGGGAACGTCTTCGGATGCCGGTAATATGTTCAAATCGTCCTTAGCGCGGGGCGAACTTCGTATCATCGGCGCGACAACGTTGACCGAATACAAAGAATATATCGGCGAAGACGAAGCGTTGGCGCGGCGGTTTAGGCTCGTTAAAGTTGATGAACCGACCATTGAAGAAACTAAAGAAATTTTACTCGGCTTGCGTCCGCGACTCGAAAGAAATTACTCGGTGACGATTTCCGACGAAGCGATCAATACGGCACTGGAAATGTCGCCGAAGTATATTCGCAACTTGCATCTGCCGGACAAAGCCATCGGCTGGCTCGACACGGCTTCTGTCAAAGTTGAAATCAACGAACCGACTTCCCTTGTCGTCAGACCGGAACACATTATTGATGTCATTTCGCAGGAATCGCGGATTCCGAAAGATATGATTTTCCGCGACACGACCGACCGTTTTTCCGATATGGAAAATCTGCTCGCCAATCGTGTCATCGGACAAAAAGAAGCGGTCAAAGCCGTCGCACAAAGGTTGCGTTTGAACAAAGGTCCGCTTAAAGACAATCATTTCGCGCCGGACGGGGTGCTGCTGTTTTTGGGTCCGACGGGAGTCGGTAAAACCGAATTAGCGAAAGCAGTCGCTGAATTTATGTTCGGCGACGAAGGTAAAATGGTTCGCATTGATATGTCGGAATACGGCGAAGGCACGGTCGGCATCGAGAAACTGATCGGGATGCCGCGCGGCATTGTCGGTTCGGAACGCGGCGGGATTTTGACCGAACAGTTGCGAGAAAATCCGTACACGGTTCTCCTGCTCGACGAAGTTGAAAAGGCGAATCCGTATTTGATGAACATCTTTTTGCAGGCGTTCGACGAAGGTTGGATCACCGACGGACGCGGCAAAAAGGTTTATTTGTCCGATGCCATTGTGATTATGACTTCCAATCTCGGTTCGGAAAGTTTCAAAAAATACGAAAAACCACTCGGTTTCGGACAGAAAACTCTGGGCGATATGCGCGAAATCAAAGGCGCGGTGATGAAAGCCGCCGAGCAACGTTTCTCGCCGGAATTTCGCAACCGCATTGACGAAATCGTCGTTTTTTCGCCGCTGACGATGGATGAAGTGCGCGGCATCGCTAATATTTATTTGAACAAATTGAAGCGCAATATGGAACGACAGGGCAAAATCGTCGAAGTGACCGAAAGCGCGATTGATTTGATGACCGAAAAAGGTTTTTCGCCCGCTTACGGCGCGAGATTCCTGAAACGACACATTGACCAAAAAGTTAAACTGCCGATTACCAACGCCTGGAAAACCTCAACCAAATTTACGGTTGACGCGGAAGACGGTGAAATCGTCGTTAAATCCGAAGATAATTTTAACCTGAACTAAATTATTTTTGAAACAAAAAAAGGCATCAACACATTAATTTATGTTGATGCCTTTTTTTATTTTGACGAGAAATTTCCCTGTCTAAAGTTCCGAATCCAATACAGTCTGCGTCTGTTTCTTCCGAAATTCTTTTAGCTTTTCTTTCAATTCGGGACGCGAGTTGGCAAGAATAGAAATGGCGAAAAGCGCGGCATTTTTCGCTCCGGCACTGCCAATCGCCAAAGTTCCGACCGGAATTCCGGCGGGCATCTGCACAATCGAAAGCAATGAATCAAGTCCCGATAACGCTTTGCTCTGCACGGGAACGCCCAACACCGGCAAAACCGTCTGCGACGCGCACATTCCCGGCAGATGCGCCGCGCCGCCTGCACCGGCGATGATGACTTCGATGCCGCGCATCTCGGCAGTTTTGGCAAATTCAACCAGCAAATCAGGTGTGCGGTGCGCCGACACGACTTTACATTCGTGCGCCACATCGAAATCGTTCAAAATATCCGACGCATTTTTCATCGTTTCCCAATCGGATGTGCTGCCCATGATTATCGAAACAAGCGGAGTTTCAACCTCGGAGTTTGCACTTTGGACTTTAGACTTTTTCATATTGCTTCTTCGATCCAATCTACGGCTCAGTCGCAAGCCTGATTATTGGATTGTTGTATCTCCGGCTCGATACGGTCGCAGCAAATTTTTAGCGAGTCGGACGAATGACATTCTTTTACCGTCTTAGCATCAATTTCACTTTTAGCATACCGTGAATCGGGAAAAGGTAAAAAGTCAAAAATAATTCGGTAATTTTTCCTCAACCAGATGCGGGATTTTCAGCAAGTCGCCGGAAATTACATCCGGCGGGATTTCATCAAACCGGCAGCACTGATAAAAATCACACCTCCGATTGCCAGAGAAATGGTTATTCCCCACAACGCGCCGAACGAATTGACTTCACATTGGCGCGGGTCTTCAGGGTCGTAAAGCACCGTTACTTTGTCGCCCGTTTGATAGCCGCCGATTAAACCGTTTTGCGGGTATTCGATTTCCCTGCCGTCAGCGGTCGTAAATTTTATTTCGGGGTGCGAGCCGCCCGCATTCAATTTGACGACCAAACCCGCTGCCATCGCACTGTGGGCAATAAAACGCCGCGTCAAGATGCCTGAAACAATCGCGATAATAACGAGAACAATTCCAACTCCCGCAAACAGAAGTCGTTTTAAGTTTGTCAATAATTTGTCGGCTTTTTCAACAGGCATAAAGTTGTAAAAAGTTACGATGGTTTCACCGAGTATCCGGCAATTCAATAACGGAAATTTGTAAAATAAATTAGCAGAAATATCACTGTGAAATAAGTCCAGAGAATCGAAAATAAAATATGGACGGTCGTTTCGAAAAATTTGCCTTTCCAGAGTTCTGATGAGTAGCCGAAAAATTGAACGATTAACCTGAACAGCCAAAAAATGCCGAAGCCTAACGCTATTTTACGCCCCAAATTCGTTTCGATAATTTCCTGCGCCGAAGTCAGACACAAAATTCCCGTCAGCAAAACCGTCACGGCGATGAAAAAAGTGTGAACATACATTACCTGACGGTTGATCAAACTGAGCGGTCGAAGTTCGGTTTTCCAATCGAAATGTTTTGGGAAAACTCCGTGAATCAACGCCAAAACGATCATCGTTACGCCGATAATTTTAAGATAAAATTCCATTTTTCTCCAAAATAAAGGTCGTGATAAACGGCGTGATTTTGATTTCCGCGCTCACTTTCAAGCCCGCTGAATGGAATGTTTTGTGCCACACCGCTTTTGAGTGAAAATGGAAAAATCCGATGCTGTAAGCGAGAAAATTCGCCGTATCGCGCAGATGTTCGGTGACGATAATCTGCCCGCCGGGTTTTAAGACGCGCTTTATTTCCGCGAAAAACAGCTTGCGTTCCGTCTCGTCTCTAATTTCGTGCGCTGACAATACGGCAAAAATTTGATCGGCGGAATTGTCCGCCAAAGGCAAATAATCGGTCGTCATTTGAATCGTGTGCGGATACGGCGGATAGGCTTTTCGCGCCCGTTCGATGGAAATTTCCGTGTGTTTCGCCGGGTCGTAAAAATCAAAAACACTGAGCCGCGCATCTTTGAATTTCTCTTGAAGCAGTTCGCTCGTTTCGTCGAAACCAGCGTTGAGATTGACGATTTCGCTTTTTTTCGCAGTTCGTAACTCACTCATCCAATTTAGTTTATACAAATCTGATAAATCGTAAACGTAGAATGAAACGAGCAGCGTAATCAAATTTGTCAAGACTATTCCGAAAAACAAAACTGTTGTCAAAAACTTAAAAGGCTGGCTGAGATAAAAGTAAAAAATCAATAAAACTGATAAAACTCCGAGCGACAAAGCGTAAAAATGCCAGTTAAAACGCACGATATTCGATACGCCCTGCAACGGCTTTCTTACTTTTCCCATCGTTCGATTCTCCCGCTTTTCCACTGATACGGAATATTTTTGATAACGAAAGCGTTCGCCAAAACTAAATCTTTTAACTGCAAACCGTCTAGAAAACCGCTGTTGTAATGTTTGACGGCGACGGGTTCAGGTGTCCAATTTTGCCGTACTCCTTCAATAATCAAAACGGTTTTACTCTCTGCATTATATGTAAAGGTGAACGGCAGCGGACCCGCAAACCGGCGGGCTTCCTTCCAGTTGGCAAACGGCGATGCGGGCGGCAGAGCGGTTTCACCGTCCGATTCTTCGACCGTGACGGTGAAATTAGATTTAACGGATTTTATTTCCGTTCGGTCGCCGGTTTTTGTTTGCGAAATATCGGTTGCCGTATAATTGTAATGCGTAAAGATATTGCCGAAAAAAGCCATCTTTTGCCGGTCGGTTTCGGATTTGATGATGTATAAACCTCTCACTCTTTTGCCCGCATTATTTGTGTATCTGACGAAAATCCGGTAGCCGATGAGAAAAAAATCATTGCCGAGAAACTTCGGCAGACCTTTCGGACGCAGCGATGAAGTTTGCACCATCGCCACCGCGATAAACGCCCATTTGTCTTCAAAAGTATCGAGTTCCAAACATTCGGGAATCAAATTTTGCAGTTCTTCTTTCGGCACGGCGAATGTCAACACCAGCGAACTTTCAAAAAACGCTTCGACCGCAAACGGGTGATTTTTCAAAAATGAAAACATATTTACGACCGCCGCGCCGAATTACCGCTTAAAATGAATTCGTTAAAATAGATCAGGGAAATAAATGCAGACGCGATGACAATGTTGAATCTGCCCCAAAGCAGTAAATCGGGAACGAGCGTAAATTCGATAATGTTCATCAATCCCACAATTGCCATTTGAAGAAACGCGTTGAGTTTCGGTTTGATCCGGCTCAAAATCCAGATCGTCATCCCGATTTCCGCCAAACCAATTAATATCGTCAACGGTTTCGCGTAACCTTCGCCTAAAATGCGCCCGACGATTTGTTCGTGGCGCGGCACGAAATTCAAAAATTTGCAGTAAAGACCGTTGACCAGCCAAACTGCTGCGGTCAGGTAAGTTAAAACTTTATGCGTGAAGCTGCCCGTCATAATTTTGATTGCAGAAATTTGGCGAAACATTCGCTGTCTACTTTATTTATCATAAACGCGAGTTCACAAAAGTCAAAGAAAAAATCACCTCGGAGGTTAGCCGCACCTGTTTGTCGTTCATTGCCATTTGTCTAAACCGCTTTCAAATTGCGACAATAAAGGCAAATGAAGCTAAATTTAAATGACACATTTGACCGGGAACTTCTCGCCGACCCGATCACGGAAAATTACGTGCGGCAGGTTCCGAACGCAGCGTTTTCCTACGTTTCCCCGACAACGCCGAAAAATCCTTCACTCATTCATTATTCGCCGCAGATGCTCGAAGCAATTGGTTTAACTGAAAAAGACGCGAACAGTGAAGAATTTATCAAGGTTTTTTCAGGCAAAGAAGTTTATCCCGGCACACAGCCGTTTGCGATGTGCTACGGCGGACATCAATTCGGCGGTTGGGCGGGACAATTGGGCGACGGCAGAGCGATCAATTTGTTTGAAGTCGAAAATAAAGATCAACACTGGGCGTTGCAATTGAAGGGTGCAGGCAAAACCCCGTATTCACGCGGCGCGGACGGACTTGCGGTACTGCGATCTTCAATCCGCGAATATCTTTGCTCGGAGGCGATGTTTCATCTCGGCGTGCCGACGACCCGCGCTCTGTCGCTGATGCTGACTGGCAATCAGGTTTTGCGCGATATGTTTTACGACGGCAACGCGGAATTTGAAAAAGGCGCAATCGTTTGCCGCGCCGCGCCGAGTTTCGTTCGTTTCGGAAATTTTCAAATCTTTTTAGTACGTCAGGATACAGAAAATTTGAGAAAATTGACCGATTACACGATCCGTCATTTTTATCCGCATTTGGGCGAGCCGAACAAAGAAACGTATATCGAATTTTTCCGCGAAATCACTGAAAAAACGCTTGATTTGATGATTCACTGGGAGCGTGTCGGCTTCGTTCACGGCGTGATGAACACCGATAATATGTCTATTTTAGGTTTGACGATTGATTACGGTCCTTACGGCTGGCTCGAAGATTACGATCCGAATTGGACACCGAATACGACCGATGCGGGACAGAAACGCTATCGCTACGGCAACCAAGCATCAATCGGAGTTTGGAATTTGATGCAGCTCGGCAATGCACTTTATCCGCTGATCGAAGATGTTGCGCCGCTCGAAGAAATTCTCGAAAAATATCAAGCTGATTATCTCCCGAAACACAACCGAATGATGTCCGATAAATTGGGCTTGAAAGATGCGGCGGAACCGGATTTTATCTCCGAACTCGAAAAATTAATGTATCAATCGGAAATGGATTTGACCTTGTTTTTCCGCAATTTGAGCCGATTTGACGAAAACGAACCGAACGCTTTTTGGACGGAACTCGAAGCATCAAGCTACTCCGAAAATCTCGCGGCACTTAAACCTCAATGGACAAGTTTTTTATCGAGTTACGCCAAGTTGCTAAAGTTCGAAAACTGCGAAAAGTCGGAAAAATCTACCGCTATGAACAGTGTCAATCCGAAATACGTTCTGCGAAATTATATGGCGCAGATGGCGATTGACGCGGCGGACAAAGGAGATCACTCAGTCGTTGACGAACTATTCAAATTGCTTCTCAAACCTTATGACGAGCAGCCCGAATCGCAAAAATGGTTTGCCAAACGTCCCGATTGGGCAAAAACCAAAGCCGGCTGTTCGATGCTTTCGTGCAGTTCGTAAAAGAGTTAACTAACAAAATAAAAAGGGCGAAGCAGCAACTTTGTCCTTTGTTCGTTGGAGTTCCTAATTTTGAGACTGATTCGCCGTGATTAACGCACCGCTGCGGCGAAGCCTTTGTGATGATTGAAACGATTTCTACGCTGTTGGCGAATTCGGCGACAATTTGAGAATGAAACACCTATCTTTACTGACACGCCTTCATCTTTTTCTCAACCCGGTCGCCTTTTTTTTCATCCCAAATATAACAATGTTCTTCAATGCGAATCATTTTATTTTTCACTACCCGGTAAGTTGCAGTCGTCGTGATTGAACCCGCGCAGCACTGATTGGTTTCAAAAATTTGTTTCTTTTTTTCGTCAAACTCCAGTGACGTTCCTTCGAATCCGCTGTTGAAAAACTTTTTTGTTTTCGGATTATAAAGGAAATACAAACTCGATGTATTCGCCCCGGCGTAGGACGATTCAAACACCGAAAAATCCTGAATCCCGTCGAAATTATAATCGCCAATCGAAACGCTTTCCGCCCCTCTTTGATTGCCTTCAAAATCTATTTGCTGAATTAAACGGTCAGTCTTTTTTTCAAAAATTTTGACCGCCGCGGCTCTGCCGTAATAATCGTCTTTGGTTTTCGAGACAACGACGGTGAAATATTTATCGGGCAGCGAATCGGATTGGATAATTTCTCTACCCGTATATTCGATGCCTTCACCTGTATCAATCTCGAAATCCTTTTTCAAAGTGATGTCCAGTTTTTCTCCGGTTTTGACATTTGTCCAAACGCCCGTCAAATTCGTCGTCTTTGCATCGAAATTATCAAACGTCAAAGCGGCACGCGCAATTTTTTGGACATCTTTTTCATACAGCGTCAGCTTGTTTTTATAAAGTTTGCCGCTGATTTTGATCGGCTCGTCGAAATTGTCATAAAGATATGTGGCATTCGCCGCTCCGTCCGAATAAATATTCGTGACCATTCTAATGGGAAACTTGCCGACAAATCCCGAATAAGCGGTCTGCCCGAATAAATTTGACACTGCAATCACAGTCAACAGCACATATATTGTCGGTTTCACTATGTTTTGCATAAAATTCAAGTCAGATTTTTTATTTAACACCACACTTCAGAATCGAAATTTTGTCTTCCCGAATATAGCACAAAAGACGCTCGATTTAATATAGATTTGCGGTTCAAAAAACGATGAAATAATAGGTGAGGATTTGATAAACAGATGATTTGTTTCGGTTGAGCAATAAGAAAAATGGCAATTCTTCTGCCTGCAACCACTGATTCTACGCCGCGCCGGATAACCCTCGAGAGAAATTTCGGTCGAAATGTTTTGCGCCTCGCGGAGAGTTCAGACGGCAACACATCGCAAATTGCCTGAACTCTTTCATCGTGAGAAAAAAAATCGTCAAATTCCTTGAAACACGCTTTGTCGCCAATAAAATATTTATCCCGGCACGAACGTAATTTTTTGATGGATTCCCTAATTAAATGAACTGATAATCTTTTGTCTCAAGGGGAAAGAGTATCTTAAAAACCGGAAATGTTCGCTTTGAGCGGCTCCAATGTGATGAGTGCAACCAGCTGTTTGAAAACCTGTGGAATATGCGGAAGTCGGAACGCCGCTTAATCCGCCGAACGTAACCCGCGCCTTCAAAAAAGCTTTGAAAGATGCCGGAATCCGAATGTCAATTCAGACTCTATGATCTGCGACATACGACGGCAGCGCTTTTGCTTCGAGCGGGCGTAAATCCGAAAATCGTTTCCGAACGGCTCGGACATTCGACAATCGTTTTAACTTTAGATTGTTATTCTCACGTTTTGCCGTCAATGCAGGAAGCGGCAACCGAACATCTTGAAGGAATGATTTTCAGAAAACAAAGAATTTCTTAAATTCTGTATACGTGCTTTTGAACTGCTTCAAAAGCTAAAATGCGAAGTGGTTCTAAAAGTGGTTTTACTTCCGTATAAACGCGGTTATCGCCGTGAGTTATTCCGAATCCTTTAGAACTTTTGAGATGAACGCATTCGTGTCTGGTATCAACGAGTTTATCTAAAAGATTTTCAATTTCTGCTTGTGAAGTTGGTCTTACTACTCCATTTTCTTCCATCTCTATATTACCCAAAGCAATTTGATTTAATTCATCAGAACTTTTCAGAGATGGCTTCAAATCTTGTTTCTGGCTTTTTCCTTTCTTCGTTGGTTTTATGAAGCGCGGTTTTAGTGGAGTAGAACCATACAAATCTTCCAAAATTTTGAAAAAACCAATAAAGCTATCAATAGAGTTTTGTGAATTATCGGCGGCGTTAAATTGCTGTATGAGCGGATTAGAAACTACCTTTGTAAATGAGCCATCAAAGTTTTTTTTATCTGGCACTTCTCGAAATCCTAATGTATAAGAAAATTGTTTATCGCCTACTTCCTCTATTTCCTCTGGCGTTTCCGGCAGTAGTTCATTTGCTACAAAACTCCAAATAATACTCAATTTGCCTTGCGTAAAAGTAATCTGATTTGCCATTGAATCAACTACTGAATAAGCCAAATCTTTTGTTTCTTGTCTGCCCGGAAGAATAAGATTTATCTCTCCGCGCTGTCTGATTAAATTTGATTTTTCTTTAGTTTCTATTGTTAAGTCGGCTTCAATTTCTTGAGCGGCAAGCCCGAATGCTTCAGCGTGTTCTTTGCTTATTCCTACTTTGAATTTGTGAGCTTTTTCAAAGTTTATATCTTCGTATTCAAACTTAAATATCCAACGTATTTTCATAAAAACAGTATAATTTTTATGCTTCGCACAAATAAAAAAATAGGGTAATCATGATAATTACCCTAAGTTATTGATTATATTGGTGGCTTGGGACAGAATCGAACTGCCGACACGCGGATTTTCAGTCCGCTGCTCTACCAACTGAGCTACCAAGCCGTTTGCTCTTTTGTAAACATCGGAGCAAGTAGATTAGTGTAAATAAGCCGTCCGGTTATGTCAAATCAGCAGACAAAAAAGCACCGGTTTAATTTGAGACCGGAAAGAATGTATTGACAATATGAACGATATTCATATAATAAATGCGATGGGGGCGGCTGTTATCTTCATACCAGCCGCCAAATTTTATAAGTTCGTTTCATACCTGCCCGTGTCGGTTTAAAAGCCGTCCCCGTCCCCCGGAGATGCAGCATTCAAACCGGCACAGCTATTTTAAATAACATTTTTTGAGGTTTATTTTTATGTTCAAGAAAATTTTATTGATGCTGATAAGCATCGTATTCGCAACAAATATCGCCTGCACGACGACGGACACGTCAAACGTCAATGTTAATGCCGTGAGCAACACGAATGTTCCGCCGGAGTTTTCGTCGAGTCCCGTTCCGATGTCAACACTGCCTCCCGGAATTCCCGATCCGAATTCCAATACGGGCAGTGTTCAGCGCGGGGCAACTCCGATTCCCGGCATTCCCGACGAAAAAGATATTAACAAACCGTTCAAGAAGGGTCCGACCCCGATTCCAGGTATCCCGGATGATGTCATCAACAATAATCCGCTGAGTAATTCGGTTCGTAATTCCAACAGCGGAAAAAAAATGTCGCCGCCGAAATCCGGTTCGACGACTAATTCAAGGAACAAACCACCGGTTGAGAACAGATTTTGAGCTGATTTGAAAATCAGAAAAAGAGCGGCTTCTGTAAAGAAGCCGCTCTTTTCTTTATATGATTTTGCGTGTTTATGCCGCTTCAATCTGTGCTTTTTTGTCGGCTTTGGAATCTGCTGCCGGTTTGACCTCCGCCAGTTTAACTTCTTCCTTGATTAAACCGAGCGCGACCTTCGTTTCGTGTTCGACGCGCTCGAAAATGTCCCTGTTTTCTTTGAACAATTTTTTGACGTTTTCGCGTCCCTGTCCGAGACGTTCTTCGCCGTAGGAAAACCACGCGCCGCTTTTGTCAACGATTTCGTGCGTGACTGCCAAATCGAGCAGATCGCCTTCTTTGGAAATACCTTCGCCGTACATAATATCGAATTCGCATTCGCGGAACGGCGGCGCAACTTTGTTTTTGACAATTTTGACACGCGTCCGGTTGCCGACCATTTTGTCGCCTTCCTTGATCGCCCCGATGCGCCGGATGTCTATGCGAACACTAGCGTAAAATTTGAGAGCCTTGCCGCCCGTCGTCGTTTCCGGTGAGCCGAACATCACGCCGATTTTATCGCGCAGTTGGTTGATAAAGATGAAACAGGTGTTTGAACTCGAAACGATGCCCGTTAATTTTCGCAGTGCCTGTGACATCAAACGCGCCTGCAAACCCATATGTGAATCACCCATTTCGCCGTCAATTTCCGCTCGCGGCACGAGTGCGGCGACCGAATCAATCACGATCACGTCAACACTCGCCGAACGGACGAGAGTTTCGGCGATTTCGAGAGCCTGTTCGCCGGAATCGGGCTGTGAAATCAGCATTTCATCAATATTCACGCCGAGTTTTTCAGCATAATCAGGATCGAGAGCGTGTTCCGCATCAATATAAGCGGCGACTCCGCCGAGTTTCTGCGCCGACGCGACGACTTGCAGTGCGAGCGTCGTTTTACCCGAACTTTCCGGTCCGTAAACTTCAATCACCCTGCCGCGCGGAAACCCGCCGACCCCGATTGCCGCGTCGAGACTCAAACAATTCGTTGAAATCGAGCCGATTTCTTCGTGCGGACGTTCGCCCAAACGCATTATCGAACCTTTACCGAACTTTTTCTCGATGTTCGCCAATGCCGATTCAATCGCTTTGCCTTTTGTATCACTACTAATTTTTGTTGCTTCTCCAGCCATTTTTACTTTCTCCGTTGTGTGTGAATTTCAATCCTGAAATAGTTTACCACAACGAAACGCGTTTGTGAAATGATGTTTCATAGGTGAAACGCTTATTTTTTATTTTCTGTTAAAATGTAGATTCAAGTTAGTGTAAAAGCGGTATTTGTGCAAGTCAAAAGCAATCAGAGTAAAAATCATTTTTTTGTTTTAAGATGCCGACTTTAACAAAGTGTTTCTTGAAATCCAAAATCGGCAACCTAAAATCCAAAATCGGAACTCATTTGCATAAAAAGCGCATCGGTGGCGATTTTGCGGTTGAGATTGACATTAAATGCGGCACGCATCGTTTCGATTTCGGTCAGCCAGCGGGCGAGACGTTTGCTTTCGACATTTTCGGCGAGTTTTTTTAGATTGTTTTTAATATCGGTGTTGATTATTTCTTCTCCGTCCGCGCCGAGCGAGAGCTGCCAAACGTCGCGGATCAGCGTTTCCAGAACTTTCAGCGAAGCGTCGTATTTATCTTTATTTTTCGCGTCGTTCATCTCTTCGGCAGTTCGCAATAGAAGGGCGCGGTCTCGTTTGACCAGCAGACTTTCCAAAACCTTGAGCATCGTTTCGCGCTGCTCGCGAAACTTTTTGAGGTCGAGCGAAACAGCACTGCCGATGCTTCCGCCGGAAAGTTTAGCTGAAACGGCGGCATCGTCCGGCGCAAAATTTTTCACGCTGATTAAGTGATTTTTGACTTCATCCGGCGCAATCGGTGCCAGACGAATCGTTTGACAGCGCGAGAGAATTGTCGGCAGAAGCGCATCGGGGCGTGAAGTAATCAGGAAAATATAGGCAGTTGGCGGCGGTTCTTCGAGCGTTTTCAACAATGCGTTCGATGCGGCATCATTCATTTTATCCGCGTCGTCAATTAATAAAAATCGCGCTTTCGCTTCATACGGTCGAAAGTTCGCTTCCCTTTCCAAATCGCGCACCGCGTCAACCAGAATATTTTTGCCGTAGGGAATGACCAGACCGATGTCGGGATGTTCGCTGAAAACCATCTCTTTGTGCGCGTCGCGGTCGTCCGGCTTCGGAAAAGTAAAATTATCCGTTCGTCGGCACGAGGCGCATTTGTCGCAGGCTTCAAAATTATTCGGATTTTGGCAGACGAAGGCTTTTGCCAGTTCGAGCGCAAATTGTTTTTTGCCGACACCTTCCGCGCCGGCAAAGAGAAGCGAATGCGGAACTCTGTCTGACCGCAGCATTCGCCGCAAAACGTCTTTAATGTGTTTGTTGCCGATGAACTTATCAAACATAACTTGAAAGGTTAAAAGGAAAAAGGTGGAAAAGGGGAAAATTAAAAGACATCCAGAAGTGAAATTTATTTAATGAAGTTCGTCATCACATTTTCACTTTAAAAATTCTGAAACAACGGCTAACACGCGCGACTGAACTTCGCTGGTCGAGCCTTCGGCATTAATCGTACGGAAACGCTCCGGTTCAGCTGCCGCGATCTGCAGATATGCCGCCCGAACGCGCTCATAAAACTGCGCCGGTTCTTTGTCCATCCGATTTTTACGCTCGCCCGCATCACTGCGCGAATTTGTTCGTGACAGGGCTTTTTCGATTGGCAAATCAAAGAAAAGCGTCAGATCGGGTTTGAGTCCTTCGGTCGCAAATTCGATCACTTGGTTGACGACATTCTCGGGAAAGCCGCGTCCCGCGCCCTGATAAGCGAAAGTCGCGTCAGCGTAACGATCTGAAATGACGATTTTCCCGGCAGCAAGTGCGGGTTTGACGAGAAAATTAACGTGCTGGGCGCGGTCGGCGGCAAACAGCAACAGTTCGGCGAGCGGGGCGACGTTTTCCTCAGTTTCGAGAAACGCTTCGCGCAGACGGCGACCGAGCGGCGTTCCGCCGGGTTCCATCGTCGTCAAAACCTCGCACCCCTTCATCAAAAGTTCGCTCGACAGCATTCGCAACTGGGTTGACTTCCCGCTTCCGTCAATGCCTTCAAAAGTTATAAATTTTCCGCGCAAAATAATTATTCCGAGTTAGTTTTTTTTCGTTCCTGTGAAACCGTCGAGATGGCGTGTTTAAAAATCAAAAAGTCCTGTCCGCCGACATCGAGCAGAACCGAGAATTTATCGAAACTTTTGATTCTGCCCGTCAAAGTCGCGCCGTGCATCAAATGAATCATAATACTGTATCGTTCCCGCCGTGCCGTGTTCAGAAACGCATCCTGTATGTTTTGGGCAGTAGTTTTTTCCATAACATTTTTTCGCTCGTTTGAATTGTGGGAATTCAACACTCAGTTTATAACAAATTTTATCAGACAACAAGAAAAATTTCACAAGTTATTTTCTTCAACTATTTCCCGCAATTTTCTTTGCGTTTCCGCTTCATTTCCGAAACCGTCGAGCCAAATCGCGCCCGTTTCGCGTCGAAACCAGGAGAGCTGACGTTTGGCGTAATTACGCACATCCTGTTTGGTTTGTTCAATTGCGCTTTCGAGCGTTCGTTCACCGCGCAGATATTCGCAAACCCGGCGATAGCCGTGTGCGCCGAGCGCGTTCCTGTCATCTTTTACGCTGCTGCTGCGAATGTGTTTCACTTCTTCGACCAAACCGACGGCAAAATGCTGTTCCGCCCGTTCATTTATTTTTTCGTATAATTGCGGACGCGGCGGGTTCAGCACGAAAATCTTTATGCGTTTCGCAAATTCGGGCGGTTCAATATGATTCGGCTGCAATTCCGACATTTTCTCGCCGGTTTGAAAATAAACTTCCAACGCCCGTTGCACCCGCACGTAATCGCGCGGGTAAAGTTTCTCAGCGGCACGTTCATCAATTTTCCGCAGCATTTTGTAAAGATGTTCCGCACCTTTTTTTTCTCTGATGCCGCCCAATTTCGCCCGCAGTTTTTCATCGGTTTTCGGGCTTTCAAACAGCGGCTGGCGCAGCGAACGCAAATAAAACCCCGTGCCGCCGACCAGAATCGGAATGTTCCCGCGATTCTCGATTTCGACGATTTTCGCCGCCGCGTCGCCTGCCCAATCTGCCGCCGTATAATTTATTTCCGGCGCGACGTAATCAAGCAAGTGATGCGGAACGCCGCGCATCTCGGCGGCGGAAGGCTTCGCCGTGGCAATCTGAATTTCCCGATAAACTTGCACCGAATCGCAGTTGATAATCTCCGCATTGCCCAAATGCAGAGCGAGCTGCACGCCGATTTCGGTTTTGCCCGAAGCCGTCGGTCCGACTATCGAATAAATATTTTTTTTGTTATGTTCGTCTCGCAAAATCAGATAAATGTATAAGCGATCAAAGTGCAGACAATTGCCATCAGCAGCAAACCGGTCATAAAAACGGAATCGGCAATTCTTTCCAGTTTTCGCCTGCGCTGTTTGTCGGTCGAGCGCAGAGCAATATACGAAGTAATGCAGGAAATCAAAAAGAGCAACGCATCGAACGCCAGAATATTATCCCCGACGGAATTAAAATTCTTCAGTTCGGTAATCGCTCTGAAAATTCCGATGACCGTCAGACATACCCCGACCAATGTTGCCGAAACGCTGAAAATGTGAATGCAAATGCTGTCCTGATTTTTTTCCGCTTGCGCCGCGTCACTTATCGAGTTTTTTTGTTTTCCCATATTCGGCTAAAATCTCTGTCAAAAGATTGATCTGCGTCTGCTGAATTTCGATCAACTCGCACCATTTCCGCTCGCTCAAACTGTCGAGTTTTTCGTGCAGCGAGAGAATCTCGAGTTCGGCTTTCAAATTAACTTCGTAATCGTGCGACGCATCCAGCCGATCCTTTAACGACTGTCTGTTCTGCGACATCAAAATTATCGGAGCCTGAATCGCCGCCGTCATCGAAAGAAAAAGGTTCAGCAAAATATACGGGTACGGATCGAAAACTTCTTTTGAACCGAAAAAAATGTAGGAATTCCACAACACCCAAATTGCCAGAACAATCAAAAAGCCAATAATAAACGTCCACGAACCGCCGAAAGAAGCAACTTTGTCAGCAATGCGCTGTCCGAAACTCTGTTTTTCATCGAAATCCGTGTTTGTATTCCGACTGATATTCAGACGTTTGACGACCCGTTCCAAAACTCTTTTCTCACGCTGATTTAGTTCCTCAAAACTTCGCTTGAAAAATTTTAATGATAATTGTTTCAAATGATTTTCCATAATTTTGCGATGTCTTGACTGCGTTTCAATTTAGTTTGAATTCAAAAACAATCGAATCGCTGCAATCAGCAAAATAACGCCGAGCAAAATCAGCGAACCGACGATTTGATTGCGCGAAAATTTGATCATAATGCGCGAGAATTTAATTTGCAGGCGGTTGAACCGAACAAGGGAACTTTACCATAATTTTTCCCACAATTAATCGGACACGGCGAAAATCAATTAAAAAAATCTTGACAAGATGCGGTAATAATCTAACAATGCAGTCTTTCAGCCAACGCACGTTGACCGACCGCCCAACCGAAAATAAAAACTATGTCAAATCTTTTGATTATCAGCAGAACACACGCGGCGAAAATGCCCGGTGTGATCTTGATTTGTTTACTTTGTTTATTGACTGCCGCCGCGCAGGTCGGCGACAAAAATAAACAAGCCGAAGCAGTTTATAACGAAGCGGTCAAACTTATCAAAAAAAGCACGGTCGAAGCTGTGCAGTCTTCCCTGCCGAAATTTGCTGAAGCCCGCAAACTTTTTGAAGAAGCCGGAAATGAAAAAAGAAAATCCGCAATGTCAGAAAGTCTGGCTGTTCTGCTGGAGAAACTAGCCGATGAATTTCTACGGCGCGAGGATTTCGCAAAAGCCGCCGATTATTATCAGCAGGCTTTACCGTTTTACCGCGAACTGAAAAATCGGGCGGGCGAAGCGGGTCTGCTTCACAATCTGGGGTTTATCGCCAATAAACAGCAAAAACCGCAGCAGGCGCAGGAATTTTACGAACAGGCTCTGCCCATTTACCGGGAAGTGAAAAACTCCGGCGGCGAAACGGCGATTCTTTCCAACTTGGCTGCGCTTGATTATGCCGCCACAAATTATCAAAACGCGGCGCGGTTGTACGAACAGGCTTTGACTATTGCCCGTCAGCAAAAAAATCGCGTTAAGGAAAGGCAATACTTAAAAGGTGTCGGCGATTCCTACGAAAATTTGAAAAACTTTGAAAAATCCGCCCTTTATTTCGCGCAGGCTTTACCGATTTGCCGGGAATTAAAGGACGCGGAATGCGAAGCGACGTCGCTTCATTCGCTCGGCTTTGCCGCGACGATGCTCGATGATTATAAAAAAGCGATTAATTACTATGAACAGGCGATAAAAGCCTATAAATTTGCGAAAAACGATAACGGCGAAGCGATGATCGAACGCAATCTCGGCTTGGTTTTATTCGATCAAAAAAACTACACGGAAGCGGCGATTCATTTTGAAAACTCGGGTGTTTTGAGAAACCGGCGCGGCGACCGGAAAGATGAAGCGATTGTGCTGTCCGATTTAGGCGACACGTTATCCGCGCAGAAAAATTTCGCCGACAGCGTTCCGGCTTACAAAAAAGCACTCGCCATTTATCTGGAACTCAAAGATGACAACGGCGAATTTGTAACGCTTGGCAAACTCGCCGGAAATTACCGGAGCAATTATCATTCGGTGGAAACGATTCCGCTTTATCGCCGCGCTTTGGAAATCGCCCGGACTAAAAAAAATCAGTCGGGCGAAGCGCAGACGCTTTTAAGTTTGGGCGACGGATTATTAAATTTGCGAAATTACGCCGAAGCCGAAACTAATTTCGGACAGGCACTTGATCTGCTGCGACAGTTAAAAGACGAAGAAAACGAAGTTTACGCACTGCTTAATTTCGGTGCGCTTTTCCGTGAAACCAACGAATACGAAAAAGCCAAAACGAACTTCGAGCAGTCATTGACGCTTTCCCGAAAACTCAAAGACCGTTACGCCGAAGGCTTTTCGCTGAACTCGCTCGGCGACATTTACGCTTTTCTAAATCAGTACGATAAGGCTTACGAAAACATTGAAAAAGCGCGGGTGATTTACAAAGAAATAGATTTTCAGGCGGGTGAATATGCCGTGCAGAGCAGTCTTGGAACGATTCATTATTTTTTAAGCGAGTATGAAGAAGCTCTCAAAGCTCACAATATTTCTTTGAAAGCTGCCCTCGAATTAAAAGATGACGGTAAAGAAATGTCTGCTTTAGTCAATATTTCTCTGATCTATTCGGCTCTCAGCCAATACGAAAAATCGTTTGCCATATATGAAAAAGCACGTGTTTTGGCGGGCAAAACAGGCGACCGATACTCGGAAAGCATCATTATCAACAACGTCGGCTACGATTATTACAAACAGGGAAATTACGAGAAAGCAAAAAAATATCTCGAACAATCAATCAACATTCTGCGCGAACTGAAAGCGCGGCGCGAAGAAGGTTATGCGGTTCATAATCTCGGTTTGGTTTATTACAAACTGAAAAATTACGAACAGTCGGTCAAACTTTACGATCAGGCATTAAAGCTCTATCTCGAAACCAAAGATCAGCGACCCGAAGCATTTCTTTACGACAGTTACGGCGAAGTTTACCGCGACACCGGACAGTTTGAAAAAGCGGCGGAAAATCTGGAAAAAAGTTTGATTCTATCGCGCAAAATCAAATATCAGAACGTCGAAGCCAACGCGCTGACAAATTTGATGCTTTTGTGGAAAGCCCGCAAACAGCCGCGAATTGCCGCGTTTTACGGCAAGCAAGCCGTCAATATTTTTCAGGCAATTCGCGGAAACAACCGGAATTTAGATAAAGAAGCGCAGAAAAGTTTTTTGCAGTCGAATGAAAAAACTTATCGAGAACTAGCCGATTTGCTGATCGCGCAGGGACGTTTAATCGAAGCGCAGCAGATTCTCGATATGCTCAAGGAAGAAGAATTTTACGGCTTCGTCCGCCGCGACGCTTCGGAAATTGAAAAACTTTCTCAGCGTGCAGATTTAACGACGGACGAAGCCGCCGCGCTCAAGCGTTATCAAACAATTTCCGCCCGCGTCACCGAAATCGGTCTGGAATTTGGCAAATTGCAGGATAAAAAAAATCAACTGCTCGACAGCGAAAAACTTTCGCCGGAAGAACAAAAACGCTACGACGAACTCGCCAAGGATTTGGAGGATGCAACGGCAGCGTTTCAGGTTTTCCTGCGCGGTTTGGCGGAAGAATTTACAAAAAAGCCAAAAGTCGTTGAAGAAATTCAAGAAAACACGGGTTTGCAGGCAGATTTAAAAAGTTGGGGCGACGGAATTGTCGCGCTTTACACGGTTGTCGGTGATGATCGTTATCGCGTAATTTTAACTACGCCCGACGCGCAAATTGATGGCAAAACTGAAATTTCCGCTGAAGATTTGAATAAAAAAATCGCCGATTTTCGCCAAGCCGTGCAAAACCCGAATGTTGATCCGCGACCTTTGGGAAAAGAACTCTACGACATCTTAATCAAACCGATTGAAAAACAGCTTTCGGACGCAAAAGCGAAAACTTTGCTTTGGTCTCTGGACGGAACTTTGCGCTATTTGCCGCTCGCCGCGCTGTGGGACGGCAAGGAATATTTCGGGCAAAAGTTTGAAAACGTCGTCATCACGCTGGCGAGCCGCACTCGTTTAGGCGATGCGGTCAGCCCGAATTGGCGCGTTCTCGGTTTGGGCGTAACCGACGCGAAGACTGTTCTTGAACCGAACGGTACGGATAAAATAATTTTCAATGCGCTGCCCGCCGTGCGTAACGAATTAAAGGCGATTGTCAGTGAAGAAGCAATTAAAGAAAAACAAATCGGCGTTCTGCCGGGTGCGGTTTTATTAAACGAAGATTTCACCGAAGCCGCGCTCAAAGACAAACTCGGCAAAGGTTACAAAGTCATTCACATCGCCTCGCATTTCAGCTTTCGCCCCGGCAACGAAACAAAATCGTTTTTATTACTCGGTGATGGAAACGCTTTATCTTTGTTAAAAGTAAGAACTTCTCCGCAGTTAAAATTCAGAGGCGTAGAACTTCTGACGCTCTCGGCGTGTCAAACCGCTGTCGGCGAAACCGACGCAACAGGTAGAGAAATCGAAAGTTTCGGCGAAATCGCCCAGCAAAACGGTGCAAAAGCCGTGCTTGCAACGCTCTGGTCCGTGGCGGACGAAAGCACACAAATTTTAATGAGTTCGTTCTACCGCATCCGCACCGAAAACCCGAACATCACCAAATCAACCGCAATGCGTCTGGCTCAAAAAGAATTGCTCAACGGCAAATATACGACGGACGAAGCAATTAAAAAGCGCTCCGAAATAGTTGATCTGAGCGGCACAGCGACAAAACAGCCGCCTTTTACCAAAGACCCGAACGCACCGTTCGCACACCCGTTTTACTGGTCGCCGTTTGTTTTAATCGGCAATTGGCGGTGAATAACTTTTTTGACCCGAATTTCTTCTGTTTGTTGCGTTGTAGATTGAAATGATAATTTTTTGTTTTCCCGATTAAGGATATTTGCACATTCGGTCAAGCCGTTCACAACAAATGAAACGCGGCTGAAAACAAACTTGGCATAGATGTAGCAATTGACTATAATTACGCCCAAAGTTACGCCTGCCAGAATTATTGTTTCGATAAAAATTCCCACAGAATATGTCGCCGTAGAGTCTCTTTGCGGAAAACTACGGTTAAGTTTTTAAGTATTACCACCGCAACTAAAGCGGAAAAACAGCCGCCGAGAAGCGCAGATCGGAAGGAATTTAACACATATTTCCAAGAACTGCTTTGATCATTTCAACGAAAAAAAAGAAAGATACCAAAAATACTATGAAGAACAACTTTGAACGCAAAACACTTTATTCAAAAATTTTACAGATGCCGGTTTCATATTTGCTCGTCGCCGCGATACTTTTTCTCGGTTTGCCGCTGAATTTACCGGCGCAGATGTCCGGTGAAACGGACGCGCTGAAAATAACCGGCAAAATGATGGCTCTGCCGAAAATGTCCGACAGCAAAACATCTAAAATGTCGGCTTCGTCTTATTCCGAAATGAAAACCAGAGCGGCTCAGAGCAATTCCGGCGCGGAGGTGAAAGCCGCCCAAACCGGCGAGACGAACTATGTGGTTCTCAACGTCGAATTTAAAACTCCGCTGGCACGTAAAGCCGTCTTTACCGACCAGAAGCAGTCGAAACTTAAAGATGCGGCGGTTTTGACCGTGATTGACAGGTTTGCCGATATTTTCGTCAGCACGGATGCGGCGTGGGATGCGTTGTCAAAAAATCCGACCGTCCTGAAAGTAGAATACAGTGCCGGAGTTTCCGCGCCGCCGCCGCCGCCGATTACCGCGTCACCATTACAGTCGCAGGCAGTGGCGGAGAGCATCGTGCGCGGCGGTTATAAAGGTTTGACCGGCAAAAATGTGATCATCGCAGTTTTGGACACGGGCATTGATTTTCGTCACCCGGATTTTATCACTTACGATTCACAGGGTCTGCCGACTTCCCGCATCGCTTATCTGTGGGACACGGCGACGGCGTTTCAAAACGGGCGAGGGACTATTTCACCCGTCAAATTTCCGAACGGCGGCTCAATTGGGACGCTTTACACGAACAGCCAACTGACGGCGGAACTGCGCTCCGCCAAGATGAATTTCCCGCCAACCGATTTGGACGGACACGGAACGGCGTGTGCGAGCGTCGCCGCCGGAAACGGCAACGCGGACAAACGGACAAACGGGCTAAAGCGCAAAGAAGTCGAAGGTGTCGCGCCGGAAGCCGATATTATCGGCGTTCGTTTGGGATATAGCGGATTAGAAAACAGCTATCTGCTTAACACGATTGCCGAATGGCTCGAAGGTGTGGCGGGCGCGAAACCTTTTGTTATTTCCGGCAGTTTTGGCGGACACTACACGGGTCACGACGGACAGCGGATTGAAGAACGTCAAATGAACGCCAGATTCCCGCTCGGCAAAGCCGGACGCGCCGTAGTTTTCGCCGCCGGCAACGAAGGTAGTGATCCGATTCACGCAAAGGTTAATTTTGCCAAAGAACCGAAGTTGGTTTCGTGGAATGCCAAGCAGGATACCTGGATCAACTTTTACTTTGATTCCAACGACGAAAATCTTTCGATCAGCGGAACAAAACCCACGCCGATTGATAAAAATCTCAGCGTGCAGTTGAATCCGATTACCAATCAATATGAAGGAACGCTCAAGATCAGCGCGGGTGTCGGCGGCATCTGGCTTGAAAATTCCGCCGGTAAAGCGAGTGAAGCGCATTTTTACTTTTATCGCAGCGACGGCAGTTTCGACGCGCCGACTTTATCTTACAGTTATCTGGTCGGTTCGCCCGGAAGTATGGAAAACGCCGTGACGGTCGGCAGTTACGACTGGAACGACAACTTTAACGCGGGGGGAAAACTCATTAATTTGTTGTCGGTCTGTCGCGGCAGCGACGGCAAAAGAGTACCGTTTGAAATTGGTTTTCTCTCGTGTTATTCGAGTCCCGGACCGATTCGCGGCGTTCCGGGCAAAACCGCCGTCGTGAAACCCGACATCGTGTCTCCCGGCGAATGGTTTCCTTCCGCCAACGCCAAAGTGGGTGGTTTGAGCGCAGGTGATTGGGCAAGTCCCGATACGACCGGCTTTTACCGCGCGATGAATGGCACGAGCGCGGCAACGCCCTACACATCGGGAATCGTCGCGCTGATGTTTCAAAAGAAACCGACGCTGACACTCGGCGAAGTCAAAACTCTGCTCAAAGGAAAAGCGAGCAAAGCCGGACTCAACCCGTTCGCGCAGGCTTTGCCGAACAACAATTGGGGTTACGGAAAACTGGATGTGCCGGCGGTTGACCGTATTTTTGCCGCGTTGTAAATAACAATCAAGACGTAGCGCAAGCGGAACGTGCGCTACGTCTTGATTGAAGACGACTGCTTATGATGTTCGCAACATAAACAGATAAAACAATGAATTTAATTATCAGTTCGGTAAATAAATTTGTGACCTGCTTTGGTATTGCCGCCTTGTTTTTTTTGAGTGTAAATACTGCAATCGGACAGACCACAAATTCTCCAACCGCTGCTCCGAAACCGGAAGTTGTTCAGCCGAAATTTGCGCTGCTGATCGGCATCACGAAATATAAAAGCGACAGGCTCAATAAAATTGACGGCTGCCAAAATAATGTGCCGCTGCTGCGCGAAACCTTGATTAAAGATTACGGTTTCAGTGAAAACAACATCGTTTCGTTGATGAACGAGCAAGCCGCGAAAGAGGCGATTATTGCAAGTTTTCGTACTCATTTAATCGAAAATGCCAAAAAAGCGAAACTCGGCGGCAAAGAAGCCGTCATCCTCTATTATTTTTGCGGACACGGTTCGCAATATCCCGATCAGGACGGCGATGAAAACGATGGCAAAGATGAAACCTTCGTCGCTTACGACAGCCGAACAGGGAATGTTTTCGATATTCTCGACGACGAACTCGACGATTTGAAAACCGAACTTCGCCCTTTCACATCCAACACGACGCTGATTTTGGAAAGCTGTCACTCGGGAACCGGGTCGCGCGGCGGCGATAACGAATATATTGCGGAGGAAACCGGCGACGATGCACGGATTCGACCGCCGTACAAACGGAAATTCCCGCCGTCAACTGATGCCGACGCGCTGACTTATACGGAAATCGCCGCTTCACTCAGCACCAATACGGCGAAATCGGAAAGCGCGGAATACTGCAATTGCGGAAAGCCGCTGAGTTTGATGACTAAAGCACTCGTTCAAGGATTGAAACGGGCGACGAACAACACGACTTACCGCAGTTTGACGCGGGAAATTTCCGGCGAAGTGGCGGCGCAGTCACGGCAGGAACCGCAGGTCGAAGGCAACCGCGATGCCGTTTTATTCGGCGGCGCGGCAAAAAAGGCAAATGCTTATATCGAAATCGAAAAGCTGCTGCCGAACGATCAAATAATCATCAGGGCAGGTGCGGTTCACGGCTTGAAAGAAGGCAGTCAGATTTCCGTTTACTCGTCGGAATCGCTGACCAACACGGGCAAAGACGGCTGGCTGGTCAACGGCATAATTTTGCAGGTCGGCACTGCCGCCGCAGTCGTGCAGCTGCCGAAAACGACGGATTCGGCGCAGGTCAAAAATGTCAAAATCACCTCGCACGTCGTTCTGGCGGCACCGATTTTCGGCGGCGGGGCAATCTATCTGGCGTTAAATCCGAACAATTTAAAAACTACAAATAAAGATGAAGCCGCGCTGCAAAAACAGATTGCCGACAACTTGAAACTCGAAGGTTTGTTTGAGAATCAAGTTTTGAAATTGGTCGCTTTCGACAAACTCAGTATTGCCGAAAAAAAGGATTCAAAAGGAATAATTAAACTGCGAAAGGGCAGAGTCAAAGATATATTTTTCAGTTCAAATGCCGTCAGCCCGTTGCTGCCGGAAACTTCGTGTGTCGGCGATACGCTTAAAACAAACAACCGCGAAGAAAGATTTCCCGCCGCCGATAAAGAGGTTTATTATCTCGACGACGGCTCCGGCGGAACGCCGCTGTTCGGGAAAACATTTGATCCCGCCGACAAAAATCTGGCGGAAAATATCACCGAGGCAATTAAAAGTTACGCTTACCAAAGAAATTTGCGCGGTTTGGACAATAAGGCTTCGACGCTGGGTTCGCAGATAAAAGTTTCGCTCCAATCAATTCCCGGCGACGCGATTACCGAAAGCTGCGCCGACGGAAATGCAAAGTATCAGCCAAATAAAGAAAAGTTCAAAGGATTTCAGGACATCACCGACGGCAAAATCGCGGTCAACTCATTTTTTCAGCTAAAAATAAAAAACATCTCCGGCGAGATCAGAAAAAAAGCTGATGAATTCGCGTCGGGCGAGGCTTTTCACATTGCCGTTCTCGCATTGACTACTACGGGAGAAATCAAAAACATCTACGCTTCAAAAGGCGCAAACGATGCCGTTCAGGACGAAAAGGAAATCACCGTCAATCTGCGAATGACCGAACCGGCGGGCATCGAACGCTATGTCATCGTCATTTCAAAAGACAATATTGACTTTAGTTTTTACGAATCGAAAGGCGCGAAAAGAGATGCTAAATCCATTCTCGAACGAATGCTCACCCAATCCGGCAAAAGGACGAGAGACGGCGAAACGATCAGCGACGAGCCTGACAAATGGGCTGTCGTTCACATCGAATTAAATGTAATCGGGAAAATTATTCGGTAATTGCGGCAGGCGATTCGTTTAGCAATACTGATGAAAGTGTTAGTAGAATATACAATTTAGCAGTTAATTAATGGTGCCGAGGGTCGGAGTCGAACCGACATGGGATTACTCCCGCCAGATTTTGAGTCTGGTGCGTATACCAATTTCGCCACCCCGGCGTGAACTAAAAACTATAAAACTTATCGCCGTCTTCGTCAACCGAAAGAGGAAGATTTGACAACGAAAATCACCGAAGTTTTGAGAAAATTTAACTTTCTTGATATTATCAATGCAGACAAACCTTATCCAAGCACGTCAAAGTCACTGAAATTATCCAAATTTTCTTGACTTGCGGCTTATTTCTTTTATACTCAAAAATTATGAAGATGCCGAAATTTTTATTGCGCGGCTTTAATCGCCCGTCCGAGGCAATTATCGCGTCCTTGGGGAAACTGGAGCGCGAAACCATCAATGAAGTCTGGAAACAAAAGGAAGTCAGCGTCCGCTGTGTCGAGACGGCTCTCGGCGAACGGGTCGCTTACACGACGATTATGACGACGCTCGACCGGCTTTACAAAAAGGGGCTGCTCACACGCCGCAAAGAAGGTCGCGCCTTTTTGTATTCGGCGCGTTATTCGCCCGAAGAACTCGAACGCGGCGTAACCGAAGATGTCATCAGCAGTCTGCTCGATGCCGGAACCGAGCGCGTCGAACCCGTTCTGGCGTGTATCGTTGATGCGGTCAGCGAACACGACCGCGTTCTGCTCGACGATCTCGAGCGGTTGGTGCAGGAAAAACGGCGGAGTTTGGAGAATTTGGAAAATCAGAAGAGCGGAGAATAATCGCCAATGTATTTTTTACTTGGAATTTCGTTGATGTTCGCCTTGCTGCTGGTGTTGAATTTGTTGATTTCAGCGGCGGCGACCGTTCTCTGGCGCGTGTTGGCACCGAATACTGAAAATTGGACGGCGCGGCGGCGGGCGCAGACGATTTTCGTTCTGCGAATTTTCCCGTTTGTCAGTGCGCTGATTTTTGTCGTCATCATTCTGATTCCCGCTTATCTTTTATTTGAACCGCACGTCAGCGGCGAAGTCGTCAGTTTAAAGTTAGGCTTGATCGCCATCGCTTCGAGCGTCGGTGTAATCGTCGCCTTTTACCGCGTTTTCGGAACGTGGTGGAAAACGCGGCGGCTGACATCCAATTGGCTCAAAAATGCCGAACCGATTGAAATCTCCGGGGTTTCCGTGCCGACTTACCGAATGCGTCACCCGTTTCCGGTGATCGCCGTCATCGGAATGTTTCGCCCGCGTATTTTTATCGCACAGCAGATTTTCGATTCGCTCGACAATGAAGAAATGCAGGCGGCAATCGCTCACGAATACGGACATCTCGCCGCCCGCGATAATTTCAAACGAACTTTGATGCGCGTCTGCCGCGATTTGCTCGTGTTCCCGTTCGGGCGCAGTCTCGACCGCGCGTGGTCGGAAAACGTCGAATCAGCCGCCGACGAATACGCCGCTCAAAAAGGCAATTTGACGGCGATCAGTCTCGCCGCCGCGCTGGTCAAAATTGCCCGAATCGTGCCGCACGGGACAAAACCCGCAATGCCGTCGGGGGCGTTTTTAATCACCGATCAAACTGATTTTGTTACCTCACGAATTCGCCGTCTGCTGCAATTGGCAGAAACAAAACTCAATCCCGCCGGTTACAATTTTTTAGGATTCGGACTTACCTTCTGGATTTCGATAATTGCTATTGCGGTGACTTCCGTTTTGTTTGCGACCAACCAAAATTTCCTCGAACAAACTCACTCGGCATTAGAAGATTTCGTCACCTTTCTCAGCTGATTAAATTGATCGGCAATTACATTAATCGCTACTCTCAACGACGGAATTTGCCCGTTTTCATCGTAAAACTTCCAATTGTCATTATCGTCAATAAATATTCCTGGCAAAGTCCGCCGCTAAACGAAATTGAGGTAATTTGGTTTGCCCGTTTAGAAATATCGCCGAAAAACTGTTATTTTAATAGCAATATGAAAGAACAAACAGCCAAGAAAGCGAAACCCGATATTCGCGCGATTACTCGTTTAGTGCCGCCCGAAGGCAATCTCGTGCAGGGACAGTCCGAACTGCCGATTGATCCGCAGTTAGCCAAAGAAGCGGCGGAAATTATCGCCGCCAGCCGCAATCATTACGGCGGTTCGGAAGGCGACGCTGATTTGCGAAAAGCTGTCGCGGAGAAAATTAAAAAGTACAACGGCATTACGGTTGATGTTGAGGCGAGACCGTTTGAACTGATGATTACTAACGGCGGAACGGGCGCCTTGATCGGCATCGCACAATCATTTCTGCACGGTAAATCTACACTCGTTTTCGAGCCTTATTACCCGTATCACCGTAAAATTTTGGAAGAATTCGGCAGTAAAACCGAGACGTTTGAATTGGACTCGAAATTGAGTTTTGAAAAAGACGCGCTTTTATCACGATGTAAAGATTTGAAAAACCGCGCCGAATTTCCGCTCACAGCGATTATCGTCTGCACGCCCGCCAATCCGTCGGGCAAAGTGATGACGCAGACCGAACTCGAAGCGATTGCGGACGTGGCGCAGGAATTGGATTTGATGGTCATCTCTGACGAAGTTTACGAGCATTACGTTTACGGCGAAAATCCGCACATTCCAATCGCGTCTTTGCCCGGAATGTGGGAGCGCACCGTGACCGTCAATTCGTTCTCGAAATCGTGGAACATTTCCGGCTGGCGGCTCGGTTACGCTTACGGTCCGGGCGCGTTGATTCAGCCGATCAACAATGTCGCCAATATCGTCAACGTCTGTCCGGCAACGCCGCTGCAAGCCGCGCTCGCCAAAGTCTTGATGGCGGATTCCGATTATTACACAAAACTGCGCGATAAATTCGATCACAAACGCCGCTTTGTTTCCGAAGAATTAACCAGTCTCGGCTTTCAAATTTACAATTCCGGCTCGGCGTTTTATCTCTGGACGCGCATTCCCGAAGAATTCGACGACGCGATAAAATTTAACGAAAAACTGATGGCAAACGGTGTCGGCGCAACTCCGGGCGGCGCGTTCGCTGATTCGGACGATTGGGACGCGTATATGCGAATCTGCATCGCCCGCGAAGACTCTGTTTTGGAAGGCGCGTTGGGCAAAATCAAAACGGCTTTGAGCTAGCTCAGTCCGAAAAAGAGCAAATAACAATCGAAGAATTGCATCATAAAAAGACTTTGATTAGAAAATTCTTTAAATGGATCGGTTACTTTTTGCTCGGCTTGGTCATTATCCTGGCGGGCATTTACATTTATTTCGCAATGCAGACCGGAACTTCAGCAATGACGCGCCCGATTTTCGAGCGGGAAAATTCGCGCTTTATGGTTTTCGCTCATCGCGGCGGCGGCGGGCTGCTTCCCGAAAACACGCTGCTCGCGTTTGAGGATTCGGCAAAGTTAGGCGTTGATTTTCTCGAACTCGATATTCACGCGACTTCGGACGGCGCACTCGTCGTGATGCACGACGCAGCCGTTGACCGGACGACTGACGGACGCGGTAAGATTTCCGAAATGACGCTCGACGCGGCGAAAAAACTCGATGCGGGCGATAAATTTTCGCCCGACGACGGAAAAACTTTCCCTTTTCGCGGCAAAGGCGTGACGATTCCGACACTCGCCGAAGTTTTCGACGCGCTGCCGGAAATGAATTTTAACATCGAACCAAAACAGCAAACGCCTTCGATCATCAAACCGCTGTGCAATCTGATTCGAGCGCGAAAAATGACCGAAAAAATTATCGTCGGCTCATTCAATCAGAAAGTGATTGACGAATTTCGCGCCGAATGCCCGGAAATCGCCACGTCCGCCAGCCCGAAAGAAGTGTCTGAATTTCTCGCGCTGTCGAAAACCGGGTTGAGCGAAGCCGACAACCCGCCGATGCAGGCTCTGCAAGTTCCCGAAGGTTTGGGCGAACTGTCCGTCATTACCAGAGATTTCGTCGCCGACGCGCACCGCAAAAATCTCAGAGTTCACGTCTGGACGATCAACGACACTGCCGATATGCGTAGATTAATTGATCTCGGCGTGGACGGCATAATGACCGATTACCCCGACCGACTGATAAAAATTCTCGGACGTGCGTCTCAATAAAGTGTGAATTTTGTGTTTTAGGCGACCATATTTCCCGCAATGACTTGCTTATAAAAATCCGCACTCAGTTTCGGCGTTCGTTTCTGTGTTTTGTAATCCACATAATGCAGACCGAATCTGTTCGTATAACCGTCCGCCCATTCAAAATTGTCCATCAAACTCCACAGAAAATAACCTTTAACGGGAATGCCGTCAGCGGTCGCTCTTTGAAGCTGCGACAAATAATTTCGCAGAAACATCACGCGGTCGGTGTCGTAAACTTTGCCGTCAGCCGCCGGAACGTCCGACGACGAACAGCCGTTTTCGGTGATGTAAATTTCCTTTGCGCCCCAGATTTTATTGACGTGGCGCGGTCCCCAATACAAGACTTCGGGTCCGGCGAACAGCCACGGCGAAAGCATATGCGGATACGACGGCGGATTCGGCACGACGGCGAAACCCTGCGCCGAATCGTCGGCGCGAACAAAGGTCGGCTGATAGATATTGATGCCGACGAAATCGAGCGGACCGGAGATAATTTTCAAATCCGCATCGGTGAATTTCGGCGCGTCTTTTCCCGCGTTTTTCAGATACAAATCCGTATATTTGCCTTCCTGAATAACCGTCATATACTGAGCGTTCAACTGGCGCGTCGCCTCCGTCGCGGCTTTAATATGTTCGGCATTTTCGATAACCGGAACACCTGTAATGATGTTTTCGGCGAGTCCAACTTTCGTCCCCGGTTTCGCATTGGCGCGAATCGCCTGCACCGCCAAACCGTGTCCGAGAACGGCGTGGTGGCGTGTTTGATTAAATCGTGCAGTCGGCAGTTTGATTCCCGGTGCGTGAATGCCGATGCGGTAGCCGAGTTCGACAAACGCACCGAATTCATTGGTCGTGAAAAAATGTTTGACGCGATCCGACAATTTTCCGGCGACGTAACCGGCGTACTTGCCAAACGCTTCCGAAGTTTCGCGCCCTTCCCAACCGCCGTATTTATCCTGCAAAATTTGCGGCAAATCCCAATGATAAAGCGTCGCAAACGGCTGAATATCATTTTTCAAAAGTTCGTCAACCAGTTTGTTATAAAAATCCAGACCTTTCGGATTCGGTGCGCCCGTGCCGTCCGGGAAAACACGTGACCACGCAATCGAAAAGCGGTAACTTTTCACGCCCAAATTTTTCATCAACTGAATATCGTCTTTGTACCGATGATAATGATCGTCGGCGACATCGCCCGTCGCACCGTCAACGGTTTTCCCCGGCGTATGCGAAAAAGTGTCCCAAATCGTCGGCTTGCGCCCGTCTTCTTTAACCGCGCCCTCAACTTGATACGAAGCCGTCGCGCTGCCCCACAAAAAACCTTCGGGAAAAGTCCGCGCATTATTATTCTGCTGCACCGGCAAATTTTCAATGTTCGATTTTCCCCCGCCCAACACCGGAATCGCCGTCGCGCCGAGCGCGGCACTGCCGATAATCTTCGCAAAACTGCGTCGTGAAACCTTCATTTATTTTTGCTCCTTTTCGATTGTTTGATTTAGAAATGTTGTGAATGAATTTTCGTTTATAATGAACGATTTGTAAAGAAATAAATCCCGAAGCCGACGGTAAGAGCAACGGTGTTACGGTTGTAAACATTGCAGATAATATATTTTTGAACGAAAATAGTTATCAGAGGTAAAATCATGATTCCGACAATCAAAAATGCCATCGAAATCATCCGCCAACTTCCACTGCCGGAACGCGAAAAGGTGCGCGATTGGATCAATGAAGAAAATGGTAATGAATTGATCGAAAAAGAAGCGAAAAAAATCGAACTCGAAAAGAAAAACGAAAAATTCAAACGCGCTCTACAATGGGTTGAGGAAAATAAAGAAAAATACGACGGAAAATTCGTCGTTCTGGACGGTGATGAATTAGTCAGGTTGCGGAGACGATTCAAAAACGACGAAGCCAGAGCCAAAGGTTACAAGAGTTCTTTTCTAACGAGAGTTAAAGCTAAAACTCTACCGTTCGGAGGCTGGTAAATGGCTGAAATCGTCGAATTCGACATCGTTCACGAATATAGTTTTTACGAAATCGGCATAACTGTTGGCGCGACTCTTCAAAACGGCGATTTTAGCATTGATATTAACGCGAAAATTGACACGGGTTCGACTATGTTGCATTTTTGAAAGATATTACGGTGAACGGCTCGAATTAGACGTAGAAACCGGCACTCCGATTGAAATCGGCACCGCAACCGGAAGTTTTCGCGCTTACGGCTTTGAACTAACACTTTCCGTTCTCGACATCGAAACCGTTTCAACCGTCTATTTCGCCGAAAGCGAATATTTTGACCGCAATGTTCTCGGCAGAATCGGCTGGCTTGACCGCATGAAATTGGGTTTGATTGAACAGGAAGGTAAGTTGTTTTTGAGTGAATGTAAAGAATCATAGTCACAAACTTTTAAAATGTACGAAAATCATAATTTTCTTCGAGAAACTGTTGTAGAAGTCAATGCTGCTGTTGTTGGAATCAGTCAACACCGTTGGATTGGTATTGGAGAAGAATCAACTGAAGATGATGCTAAATTAGTTATGCAAGAAAAGCATTTTGATATTTTACCGATATATTCTGGATCAAATATTACAAGCTATTTCGGAACAGTCGAACGAAACAACTTTTCCAACATTAAAAAAGCAGAAATCACTCATCGAGATGTTATGCCGCTTCAAACACACATTCGAGATGTGATAAAGAACTTTTATACCGAAAAACGTTACTTCTTTTTCCTTTTGGATGAAAATAAAGTTTCTGGACTTATATCTGAATCAAACTTAAATAGTCGGCAAGTTAAGGTTTGGCTCTTTGGTCTGTTGAGTGAGTTGGAAGTGAGGTTAGGAATGTTAGTCAAAGAAAATTTTCAAAATGAAGATAAATTGCAACAAAAAGTATTTGATAAAACTGATGGTAATTACAGAGACATAAAGAGAAGATTTTCAAAAGATTGTGAAAGAGGAGTTGAATCCAACTTTGTAGAATATCTGTATCTGTCAACTCTCATTGATTTGATAGAGGAAGAAAAAATTTATTTAAAACTTGGCTATAAGGACAAAGACAAATTCAAAAATGATTATCGAAACATCAATAATTTAAGAAATACTGTTATGCACTCGAAGTCACTTATAACAAAAGAAAAATCCGTGAAGGAACTTTGGATTTTACTTGATAAAATTGAGGAGTCATTATTTTTGTTAAGGTAAATATAAAAGGTACTATGCACTATCATTTAATCGGAATATGTGGAACGGCGATGGCTTCGTTAGCCGGAATGTTGCAATCACGCGGACACAAAGTTACGGGTTCGGATCAGAATGTTTATCCGCCGATGTCAACGCAACTTCAAGAACTCGGCATTCACATTATCAGCGGTTACAAAGCGGAAAATGCTGATGTCGGCGCGGACTGCACGATTGTCGGGAATGCGGTTTCGCGCGGGAATGCGGAGCTTGAAGAAGTTTTGAACCGCAAACTTTTGTATCGTTCACAAGCCGAGATCGTGAAGGAAGAATTTATTCGCGGTCGCCGCAGTTTGGTGATTGCGGGGACGCACGGCAAGACGACTACGACGAGTATTGCGACGTGGGTTGCCGAGTGCGGCGGACTTGATCCGTCGTTTCTGGTCGGCGGCATCGTGCAGAATTTCGGTGCGAGTTTTCGCGTGGCGGACAGCGAACATTTTATTATTGAAGGCGACGAATACGACACAGCTTATTTTGATAAAAAGCCGAAGTTTATGCACTATCTGCCTGAAATTGCGATTATCAACAACATCGAATTTGACCACGCCGATATTTATGACGATTTAGACGATATTAAATTTGAATTTTCGCGGCTGATGAATCTCGTGCCGTCAAATGGTTCGTTGATTTGCGGAATTGATTCGCCGGTCGTGCGCGAAGTTTTGGACGAAATGAGCGGCAAACTGCACACGAATATCGAAACTTTCGGCACCTCGGACGACGCGAAATGGCAGGCGCGGTATATTGATTTTTCGGGTGACACGACGCGCTTTACGGTTTTTAAGGATTCGCATTCGTGGGGCGAATTTGAAACGAATTTGATCGGCGAATTCAATGTTCGCAACTGTTTAGCCGTCATTATCGCGGCGGATGCGTGGGGAATTCCGAAGGAAAAAATGCAGGAAGCATTTTCGACATTCAAATCGGTCAAACGGCGCGTCGAGATTCGCGGTGTGGAACGCGGCGTAACCGTGATTGACGATTTCGCGCATCATCCGACGGCGGTTGAAGAAACACTGAAAGCGTTAAAAACGAAATATGACGGCAAACGTCTAATCGCCGTATTCGAGCCGCGTTCGTGGTCTTCGCGGCTGGCGGTGTTTCAGGAAAAATACGAAAAAGCCTTTACTTACGCCGATTACGTTATTATCGCCGGAGTTTACAACACCTCGAAAGCGAGCGAACTCGGCAAGGTTTTGGATGTCGGTGAACTGGTCGAAGACATCAAATTGCAGGGCAAACCGGCGATGAGTCTCCCCGATGCCGACGCGATTGTCGAACATCTCGCGCCGGAATTAAAAGACGGCGATGTCGTGGCAATTATGTCGAACGGCGGCTTCGGCGGAATTCACGATAAGATTTTGAACATTTTGCGCGAAAACTAAACAGAAACCCGCGTGTGAGCAAGGGTGAAGTCAAAGTCGGACACTCTTGCTTACGCACGGGTTTCTTCCATTTGGAGACGTTTGCCCATCTCCATACCGAGCATTTGCAGAGCGTTGGCGGGACGCACCATCACTTCAAAATCAATAATCGCCCCGTCGTCGTCAAGCGCGATTAAATCAACGCCGCGCAGTGTTAATTCGCCGATTTCAGCTTCAAATTCGAGACAAATTTGTTTGTCGCTGATGATTTCGCGGACGTATCGAAAGTTTTGAAAAACCTGCGAAACGGTCGTTAAAATCTTCGCCGTCATCTCTTTTCCGTCCTTCGGTTTCCAAACAAAAGGCGAATGAAATTTGACATCATCCGCCAAAATTCCGCGTAAAATTTCGACGTTCTGCGTTTCGATGAATTGATGCCAGAACAGTAAAGTATTGTGCATTGAGGGATTTTATCACAGACATCTGAAAAAATTGCAGGCTGGCTGAGTAGTTGATAAAATAAGCATTTTCGATGATTGAAACACCTAAAAACCGAAGATAATTTGCCCGCTGCAAAGCGGCGCAATTTTCTCTTGCCTAAAATTTAAAAGATAGGCATACTTACAAAAGTTTTACTCTCAGGTGTCTCTGGTAGATGCGCCCGTTCAAGATTAGACAAGCGGCGGTTTCGGTTCGGTTAGAGAGTTCGGTTTTGAAGTTTCAGAAGCATTTCGGGTTGATCGTGAAAAGTTAGGCGCGTCGCATTCGGGTAGAAAAGAGAGCATTACAGAAATTTTCCTGTCCGTTAAATTTTCCAGCCTGCGTTGCTTCATTTCGGTTAGAAATAAGATATAGAAAAACAAATGAGTACTAAACTTTATGTGGGGAACTTGTCGTTCGGCGTGACAAGTGATGATTTGCAAGAGCATTTCGCTCAGGCGGGAACGGTTGAATCGGCGAAGGTCGTCGAAGACCGCGACACGGGACGCTCACGCGGTTTCGGTTTTGTCGAGATGTCATCGGCAGATGAAGCGGGGGCGGCGATTGATCAATTTAACGGACAGGATATGGACGGTCGCAGCTTGGTAGTCAACGAAGCACGTCCGCGTGAGGAAGGCGGCGGCGGCGGGAATCGCGGCAGCGGCGGGCGTGGCGGCTACGGCGGCGGAGGCGGTAATCGCAGTGGCGGCGGCAGTGGTAATCGCAGTGGCGGCGGCGGCGGTTACAGTGGCGGCAGCGGTAATCGCGGCGGCAGCGGTGGCGGCGATTATTCGCGCTGGTAAAATATATCAAGGAAAACCGATGGAAATAAAGTGATATTCCCATCTCGTCAGTTCAATCGTCGGCAGTTAGGCGATTGATGAATGACTTTATCAAAACCGTCAACGACGAGTGCAAAAAAATTCAAGCAGTTTATGAATTTTTGCGCTCATCATTGACGGTTTTGATTTTTAAATAATCTAGCCTTGTGTTTATTGAAACCTAAAAATGTGCGAGTTTGCTTTGCTTGATAACAAAATCTACAATTAGATATCTGCCAAACGAAAATTGTAATTCAAAATATTAAATAAAAAGGAGTTAGCGATGAATTTTAAGAGAACATCAGCTTTTCTGTTCGTCATTGTTATAATTATGACATCCATTGTTTCCGCTCAGATGAGCGAAAAACTGCCGCCGATCAAATATAAAGAGATAATATTGAAAAACGGTTTGCGCGTGATTATGCACGTTGATAAATCAACGCCGATTGTCGCGGTTAATCTCTGGTATCACGTCGGTTCAAAAAACGAAGTCGAAGGAAAAACCGGATTTGCACATTTATTTGAACATATGATGTTTCAAGGCTCGAAACATTACGACAAAGATTATTTCGGACCGCTTCAAGAGGCGGGTGCGAACATCAACGGTTCGACCAATTCCGACCGCACGAATTATTATGAAGTCGTGCCGTCGATTTTTTTAGAACTCGCGCTCTGGCTCGAATCCGACAGAATGGGTTATCTGCCCGACGCGATGACGATGGACAAATTGAATAATCAGCGCGATGTCGTTAAAAACGAACGTCGTCAGCGTTATGACAATGTTCCTTACGGCACGGCGGGCGAGAAAATTGCCGAACTGATGTATCCCAAAGGTCATCCGTATCACTGGACGACGATTGGTTCGCTCGAAGATTTATCTGCCGCTTCGATGGACGACGTGAAAGCGTTTTTCCGCACTTATTATGTGCCGAACAACACTTCGCTGACGATTGCGGGAGATTTTGATCCGAAGGAAGCCGAAGCGTTGGTGAAAAAGTATTTTGAGCCGCTTGCCAAAGGCGCGGACATCAAACGTCCGACTCCGCCGCAGCCGAAACTGGACAAAGAAATCCGTTATTCGATGGAAGATTCCGTCCAGCTTCCGGCACTCTATATGGTCTGGAACAGCGTTCCGCAATATACGCCGGACGAACCCGCGCTCGATATGCTCGGACGCATTTTGTCTTCGGGCAGAGGTTCGCGTCTGCAAAGCAGTCTGGTTTATGACAAACAGTTAGTGCAAAACGTCGGCGCGTTTAATTCGACGCGCGAAATCGCCGGACAATTTCAAATTTCGTCAATCGCCAAACCCGGTAAAACGACTGATGAAATCGAAAAAGAAATCGTCGCACAAATTGAAAAACTCAAAAACGAATCGCCGACCGCCGATGAAATGAACCGCGCATTGAACGGCATCGAAGCGCAGTCAATTTTCGGCTTGCAAACCGTTCTCGGCAAAGCTAATCAATTAAACAGCTACGCGACGTTCTTAAACAAACCCGATTATTTTCAAGCTGATCTCGACCGTTATCGCAAAGTTACGCCCGCCGATGTTCAGCGTGTGGCGAAGCAGTATTTGACCGATAAAAAACTCGTGATGACGATTACGCCGCGTTCAAAAGGCGCGAAATCGGTGATTGCTGATCCGTCAAACAAGCCAACATCCAAGCCGGCTTCGGATAAAATGGATAAGTCGGATGCGATGAACACCGACAAAATGGCGCAAAACGATCCGCTGTATAAACAGCCCGCGCCGAAAGCAGATCCAAAATTTAATCTGCCGAATATCGAAAAAACCAAACTTTCAAACGGTTTGGAAGTATGGCTCGTCAAACAAAGCGAGCTGCCGATTGTTTCGATGAATATGGTTTTCAAAACCGGCTCGACGAATGACCCGCAGAATTTAAGCGGACTCAGCGATTTTACCGCCGGACTGCTCGACGAAGGCACGAAAAAACGCTCGGCTGAGGAAATCGCCAACGAAGTGCAATCCATCGGCGCACAACTTTTCGCCGGCGGCAACGACGACGCTTCAACTGTCAGAATGGCGACGCTGACCAAGAATTTCGACAAAGCGTTGGATATTTATACGGACGTGAACTTAAACGCCGAATTTCCCGAAAAGGAAGTTGACACTTATCGCAAGCGGGTTCTTGTCGGTCTTTTGCAGCGGCGCGATAATCCGAACGCGATTGCCAATCTCGTTTACAACAAAATTCTTTACGGCGCGGAACATCCTTACGGCGTAACTCTCAGCGAAAAATCGGCGAAAGCGATTAACCGCGAACAACTGATGAAATTCCGCGATACATTTTACCGCCCGAACAACGCAGTTTTAATCATTGTCGGCGATGCGGACTTAAAAACTTTGAAACCGAAACTCGAAAGCTCTTTCAAAGATTGGAAAGCCGGAGATGTTTCGCAAATGACATTGCCCGACGCGCCGATGCAGGAAAAAGCTCTGATTTACGTCGTTGACAAACCCGGCGCGGCGCAGTCAATCATCAACATCGGACAAATCGGCGTTTCGCGCGATTCGCCGGATTATTTTCCGCTTCAAATAATGAATTCATTGCTCGGCGGACAATTCACGTCGCGCATCAATATGAATTTGCGTGAAGATAAGGGATACACTTACGGGGCGCGTTCCGGCTTCGCGTTTCGACGCGGCGCGGGACCGTTTACCGCCAGTGCGCCGGTGCAAACCGCCGTTACCGCTGAATCGGTGATTGAGTTTTTGAAGGAGATCAACGGTGTGCGCGGCGAACTTCCGGTGACGCAAACTGAATTAGACTACAACAAACAAAGTCTGATTCGTCGTTTCCCGTCCGGTTTTGAAACGGTTGACCAAATCGCTTCGCAGCTCGGAAACGTCGTCATCTACGATTTGCCTGACACATATTTCAACGATTACATCACGCGCATCAATTCCGTGACGCTCGATGACATCAATCGCGTTGCCAACAAATATTTAACGCCCGATAAAATGGCGATTTTGATTGTTGGTGATAAAAAAGTGATTGAACCGAAATTGAAGGAAATCAAAGGTTTAGGCGATTCGATTGTTTACTTGGACGCAGAAGGTAACGAACTAAAGCAGTAAATCAATAGCCACAAAAAGCGCAAAAGACGCAAAAAATAATTTAAATTTTTGTGTCTTTTGTACTTTTTGCGGCTATCTATTATTTGAAATCTCAACTCGCCATTGCGAGTTGCTCGACAAACGGCGGTTCAAAACCGAAATGTCTGTAAGCCGCATCGGTGACGACTCTGCCGCGCGGGGTGCGGTTGAGAAAGCCGACCTGAATGAGATAGGGTTCGATCACTTCTTCGATTGATTCGCGGTCTTCGCTGATCGAAGCAGCGATTGTACCGACTCCGACCGGACCGCCGTCGAATTTTTCGATGATTGAAAGCAGCAATTTACGATCAACTTCATCTAAGCCGAATTGGTCAACTTCCATTTCATCTAATGCGCGTTGGGCGAGTTTTCCGGTGATTCGTCCGTCACCGAGAATCTCGGCGTAATCTCTGACGCGCCTCAATAATCTGTTGGCGATGCGCGGCGTTCCCCGCGCACGGCGGGCGAGTTCGTCCGCGCCGGTCGCTTCGATTTCGACTTTCAAAATCTCCGCCGAACGGTGAATGATGATTTCCAAATCCTTTTTCGAATAAAAATCCAGATGATTGACAATGCCGAAACGTCCGCGCAACGGTGCGGAAATCATTCCGGCGCGGGTCGTCGCCCCGACCAATGTAAATTTAGGAAGTTCGATTTTAATCGAACGCGCCGCCGTTCCTTCGCCGATCATCAAATCCAAACTATAATCTTCCATCGCCGGGTAGAGAATTTCTTCGATTTGCGGCTTGAGACGATGAATTTCATCAATAAAAAGCACATCGCCCTCTTCGAGATTTGTCAAAATCGCCGCTAAATCGCCTGATTTTTCGACCGACGGCGCGTGAACGGTTTTCAAATTCGCGCCGAGTTCGTTAGCGACGATCACCGCCAAACTCGTTTTGCCGAGTCCCGGAGGTCCGAACAATAAAACGTGATCCAATGCTTCACCGCGCCGCAGTGCCGCCTTCAAAAATATCTTTAAGTTGTTGACGATTTTCGTCTGTCCGATATACTCTGTCAGCCGCTGCGGACGCAGAGTCTGCTCTGCCGAAACGTCTTCGATAGTTGCCTGCCCGACGATCAAACCGTTTTGCCGCACAGGACTTTCCACTAATTCTAATGCCATTAATTCCCTCTTTTTGTTTTATATTGTAATTGTATTTTACTATTTACGAAAGCGTGTTTCAAGTGTGAAACACGCTTACCAAAAAAATTTATGCTGCGAGTTTTAATTTTGTCTGTTCCGGTTCAGCTTCTTTTTTATTTTCTTTTTCGACTGCTTTTAGTTGCTGAGAATTAGCGACTTTAACCAACGGCGCGGAAAGTTTATTGACCAGCCAACGCCGGTAAACTTCGGCTTCTTCGAGCTTGCCCGTCCAACGTGCGCGGTCGAGCATCGTCAACCCCATTTCGAGCGTATGATGCTGTCCGGCGCGATCTTGATTGTCGGCAAAATAATGATAAGATTCTTCCAGATTTCGCACGCTTTGACGCGCCGTGAAAACATTTTTGAAGCCGAGCTTACCTCGGAAATGTTTTGAATAAATATTCATCGGATGCGCCGTCGAAGTGTAAAGATCAAAGTAATTGTCAATCAGACCTTCCTTTTGCAGCACCGAACCGACATAACTCGGCTTCGCGCCGGAAATTGCCGAGATCGTCTCAATCTCTTTCGTGCCGGAGTTAAACAGCGACAAAATCATATCTTTTTTGCTTCGTATCGTTTCCCGTTCTTCCATTTCAAATAAAGTTTCGTTCATAATTTTGGTTTTCTCCCACATCATTATTTTACACTTGTTAAGATGTTTCATCAATGAAACAAGTTGCTTTTTTTATCACTCGAAAAAGATTATTTATAACAATTAACTCTTGTGTTTGCAATGGTTTACAAAAGCCTGTCGAAAATTTGCTTGTGTTTAAAAATCAGAAGTTATATTTTTGATATAGAACGAAAAAAGGGTTAAATCAAATGACAAAAAACAAGCAGGATTACGACGCAAAAAAGGTCAGGGAAAGCATTATCAAAGGCAGACGCGCCAAATGGTTGGAGAGAAAAGGCGGAAAGAAAAGCGGTTTTCGATATGTTGATGCGGCGGGAAACCGAATTACCGACGAAATACATCTGGAGCGTATAAAGTCGCTGGTAATTCCTCCGGCGTGGAAATATGTGCGAATTGCCCCAGCGCAGAGCAGCAAATTACAGGCAATCGGAATGGACACATCGGGGCGCGTACAGTATCTTTACCACGATAAATTCAGGAAAACACAGGAAGAGAAAAAATTCAAAAAGATCGAAAAATTCGGCGAGCATTTGCCTAAATTGAGAAAAGTTACCAACGAACACCTCGAACTCAAAGGTTTTCCGCGCGACCGGGTTCTGGCGTTGATGACGCGGCTGATAAATTCTCTGTATATTCGCGTCGGCTCGCCGAAAAGTGTCAAGCGATATAAAACCTACGGCATTACGACGCTGCAAAATCGCCATCTCGAAATAAAACGCGGCGGCAAACTGGTTTTCAGTTTCGTCGGCAAGCATCACATTAAGCACCGGAAAATTTTTGTTGACAAAGAATTCGCCGCCATAATGAGGGAATTAAAATCAATCGGCGGCGCACACAAATTGTTTAATTATCTGGACGACGCGGGCAAACCGCATCCGGTTAAAGCGGGCGACATCAATAAGTATTTGAAGGAAGTGACCGCACCGGAATTTTCCGCCAAAGATTTTCGAACGTGGGGCGGAACATTGCTGGCGGCGCAGGAATTGGCGGAAATCGGCAAGGCGGACGAAGAAAAAGTTTTGAAAAAAAACATCTGTAAGGCAATTAAAAACGTCGCCGAACAACTCGGCAACACGCCGACCGTCTGCCGCGCTTCTTATATTCATCCGAAAGTAATCTCGTCGTATGAAAGCGGCGTGACGATTGACAAATTTAAACGGAAAAGACAACGCAAAATCACAAAAACCAACGCCGAATTCGAGCCGGAGGAAACGGCATTAATGAAACTTTTTAAATCAAAATAACGGAGCGCGGAAGTCTCGTCCGCCCAACACCAGCGCAGCGAGGTGTTGGAAGCGTTGTCAACAAATTCCACACAGACGAACGCTTGCAACATCTAGCTGCATCTTGGGTTATCGGTTAATTTCGAACAGAGAACGTATTCAACGCCTCGCTCTCGCTGGCGTTGAAGCGGACGAGCCGTCCGCGCTCCATTACTTCACCACGCCGCGTTTTGATGTCTCGATAAAATTAAGCAGTAAATTAACTTCGGCGCAATTTTCGATTTCTTCTTTGATTTTCTCGACTGCTTGCTGCGTGTTGAGTTTTGAGGAAAGCAGCAAATGAAAAGCGTGGTGAAGTTTGGATATTGTATCCTTCGAATAGCCGCGCCGCTTCATTCCGACGCGGTTCAGACCGAAACATTTAGCGTGGTTACCTTGAATCGTCGCGAATGGCAGTGCGTCTTTGACAACGACCGAATAACCGCCGACGAAGGCTTCCAAACCAATTCTACAAAATTGATGAACACCCGAATACGCGCCGATGTTGGCGCGGTCGGCGATTTCGACGTGACCGGCGAGTGTCGCCGCGTTCGCCATTATAATTTCGTTTCCGAGTTGGCAGTCGTGCGCGACGTGCGCCTGCGCCATCAGCAAATTGTCATTGCCGATGCGCGTCATACCGCCGCCGCCTTCCGTTCCGCGATGAATCGTCACGAATTCGCGGATGTGGTTGCGTTTGCCGATTTCGGTGGCGGTCGGTTCGCCCGCATATTTCAAATCTTGCGGAGCAAGTCCAATGGAAACAAACGGGAAAATCCGCGTTTCGTCGCCGATTGAAGTTTTACCGTCAATGACGACGTGCGATTCGAGATGGACATTATCGCCCAAAACAACTTCGTCACCAAGAACCGAAAATGCTCCGATGCGGCAATTTTCGCCGATTTGCGCTTTTGGACTGACAAGTGCGCTTTCGTGGATGAAAGAAGACATAAAGGAAGGCGAAAAAAACAAATGAAAAATGAAAGTTAAAATGTAAAATTCAAGAAATCACAACCAATATAAAAAGGCTTGATGAAAGTTTCATCAACTCCAACAAATCTGAAAATAGTTTATTATGGTTCAAGAAATATCCGAATCGCGGTCGGACATTTTCGGCTCGAAACCGACTTTAGCAGGCGAGCTTTTCAAAATTAAATAGATACAAATACCGATGATCGGAATTGATAAAATGAGTCCCAAAATAGTGTTGCCGATAATCGCACCGATCAAACCAACAATTCCCAAGGTTGTTTTCTTCTTCATTATTCCCAAAATCAGCGGAATTAAACCCAGTAGAAAACCCAAAATAGCACCCAGTACCAAACCTGCTTGAACCGGCGTAATTTCGATTTGTAATAAAAACATATTATTCACTTTTCTTTTCACGGTCGCCGATGATACACATTATTTCGGCTTCGGCGGTAATTTTACCGTCAACTTTGGCAACACCCCGCATTTTTTGAACCTTGCTGCCGATTCTAATCGCCGTCACTTCTAGGACGAGAGTGTCGCCCGGAACGACCGGACGGCGAAATTTAGCTTTGTCAATGCCGCTGAAAAACGGGATTTTACCGGCGCGGTCTTCAAATTCACGAAGCGCAAGAATCGCTCCGACCTGTGCCAACGCCTCAATCTGCAAAACTCCCGGCATCACGGGCGCGTCGGGAAAATGTCCCTGAAAAAAATATTCGTTGATCGTTACCTGTTTGATACCGACGATTTTTATGCGCGGCTCAAGTTCGATAATTTTATCAACCAGCAGAAAAGGATAGCGGTGCGGCAGAATTTCTTGAATGGCGCGTGAATCAAGAATAGACATAAAATTTTCAATCTAAAAATGCAGTAGTCAGGAATCGAACAATTTCTTTTTTCGATTCCTGACTACTGCTGAATTCTAACCTGATTATTAAGGCTTGGCAGTCGTCGCAGTAGTTGCCGGACGGGTATTATAAAAAGTGATAAATTCTTTGGTAACGTCGTATTTATCATCGAATCCCATCAGAATTTGGGCTTCTTCCAATTTAGCTCCGTCAAAAATTACCGCGTAGCCTTTCTGTTTGGTAAATTCCTGAAGTGCCTTCATAATGTCTCCGTAAACCGGACCGACGACGACTTGATAGCGGCGTTGGTATTGATTTTTCAAATCTTCCTGTTTGCGTTTAAGATCAACTCCCAATTTTTCGAGGTCTTCCGCTTTCCTCTGTAAATCAGTATCGGAAATCGGGACTTTGATGCCTTTGGCGGCATTATCCTGATAGCCCTGTAATTCTTTCTGAAGAGCTTGTCCCTTCGTACTTAAAGCGTTCAAATCCGACTGCGGCTGGGTAAATTCTTTATCAAGCGCGTTTAAAGCGTTGATGAATTTGGTGATCCCGTCTTTGTCATCAAAGGCGAGCGTGTTGACTAAGCCGACTTTGCCTGCCGGTGCCTGGGCAAAAGCCGATACTGCAAAAATCGCCGCAAGAATCAAACTGACGGCAGTTAAACGAAATGTTCTCATTTTATTTGTAATACTCCTTAAACTTTTATAAAAGGCTGTGTAGCTTTTTGGCTTGTGCCTTATTAGAATCTGATTTTTAAAAAACTGTTGCTTTTGTTTTCGCAAATAATAAACATTAAACGGTTATCAGTCAACAATTGTCAATTGGCGGTCGCTAAACGACAAAGGATGACTGACAACTAAACGTCCTTAAAAAGTTCTGCCGACCGTGAACCGGAAACCGCTTCTTTTTTCAAACAGCCGAATTCCCGGCGCGCCGTCAATTGCTCCCGTTTTGGCATTCGGGTTATAAAAATAGATCAAGCGAAACGGCACATTGACAACCGGAACTTGAACGCGCAGTTCCATACCGACGCTCGAACGATAATCTCCGATGCCGTCTAAAAGGCTGTCATTGACTCGCAAAAGTTGATTAAACTGGGCTTCGCCGCGCAGATTGACCGCTTGAAATCCCTGCGGCAGACTGACCGGACAACCGAAACGATTTCCCCGACAAAAATTAGTAATATATTCCGATGTCGCCAGCAATCGGTCATTGAACAATACCGGACTGCCGAAACTGCTTTCGAGACCCAAATTATTATTGAAGAAAAGCCGGTTCAGAGTTCCGGCACCGACAAATAAATCGTCACGCAGAAAATCACTGTTAATATTTTCCGTGCCGGTTTTTCTCAAATTGAACGATGTGCCGATATCGGCGAAGGCAGCCATCGAAACGGGACCGAAAATCGGAATTCGATACTCAAAATTTCCTAAAAGCTGCGTGTCGCCCGGAATAATTTGATAAGACGTGTTAACAAATGCGGAGTTTGTTCCGGTCGCGCCGGTGAAAGTTCCGAGTTGCCCCAAGGCGTTAGTGACATCGCTCGACAGACCTGGAATCACCACCGGATCGCCGGTAGCATTACTGGCGACGACGACATTGCGGCTGGTCACGTAAGTCGAAGTCGGGGCGAGCGGTCCGATTGAACGAAAATTGTAACCGCGCACGTCATATTCGCTGCCGAGCGAATATCGCTCGTAATAGGGAACTCCGCCGATATAAGACAGCGAGTTGGCGTTTCTGATTTTGTCAGTAATCGCATAGCTTCCAACCGTTCCGGCGAGCAGACGATAGCCGAAAACTTCCGCGTTTTTCGATTTTTTTCGTCTGAGCGGAATAAATTGTGTAAAGGAAATCGTTGGTTGATAAGTTCTGACATCGCCGCCTAAACCGGCTAAACCAATCGAAGCCGAAAGCTGTGTTCCGCTCAAAGTGTCAATGCCGTTTGACGAGGGCTGCCGCGAGTCATAAACGAAAGTCGGCGTAATGCGGCTTGTAATGATATTCGGGGTCGAGAAAATTCGCGGAATAAACTGTGTCGGGTCGCCTGCGCGATTGACATCCGGCTCCGAAATGCTGGTTGCCGTAAATTGATAAGTCAGCCCGATACGTGAAAGTCTTGAAAATGCTCTTTTCGGCAGAAATTCGGACAGCGGCGCGGTGGCGAAAACCGTCGCGCCGTAAGTGGTGCTGGTAAACAGATTTCGGCTGTCGGTCGTCAAAGCCGCATTCGGGTCGAACAAACTGTTGCGTAAATCCTGATTATTTGACAAAGTTGTTCCCTGCCCTAAATATTTGTAGCGGCTGGCGAGCAGCGTCACCCCGACCGAAATCGGGCGGTCGCGGAAATAAGGTTCCTGAAACGTCACTTGCAGACTTTGTTGAATATTTCCCAACCCGAATTGGAACGAAAGAATTTCGCCGCGTCCCAAAAGATTGTTGGTCGAATATTCCAAACCGAAAAATGAACCGCCGATACCTGAGACGCCGCCGTTCAATGAAATTTGCTGTCTGCCTTTTTCTCTGACTTTGACGACCAAATCTACGTCGCCCTGTTCGTCGTCGGTGCGAATTTCGACATCCTTATCTTTGTCGAGCGGATCGAAATACTGGGTTTGATTAAGGCGCAAGACCGAAACTTCGAGCGCATTCTGATTGTAAATATCACCTTCGTTTATCAAAAACTCGCGGCGCAAAACACGGTCACGGGTGAAAGTGTTGCCGGCAAATTCAAGGCGGCGCAGACGAAACTGTTTGCCCTCGTCAATCGTGATCGTAATATCAACAATTCCTTCGTTCGGATTAGCCGGATTATCCTTAAAGTCGGGATTGAACTCGGCATTGTAAAGCACAAAACCCTGCGAACCATACGCCTTTTTCAAATCTTCGTTGACCCCGTTGATTAATCGCTTCGCATCAGCAATATCGCCTTTCTTCAAACCGAGTCCGGCGAGAATCTGCTGTTCGGAAAAAATCGAATTGCCTTCGACTTTCAGTTCGCCGACGCGGAACAGCCGCCCTTCCGTCACCGGAACGATAATTTTCAGCGTGTCGTCTTTGGAAGTGACAATCGGCAGCGGAAATGCGCTTAAAAGCGGCAGACCGGTGCGTTTATAACCGAGACCGACAATCTGAGGGTCGCCGATTCGCGCCTGAAAATACCCTTTCGAGAACATATACGAACGCACATTTTTGTTCAAATCGTATTCCAGTTTCTGCACGTCGAGAATATCCTGTCCCTGAAAGCGCGTGATAATGCCGGTTTCTTTGACTAATTGAAGCTGTTTGCGGAGTTCGCCGTTGGAAAAAACCTTGTTGCCCTCAAATTCGATGTCAACGATGCGGGAACGATTGCCCTGATCAATGTCGAAGGTAATCGCCGTTGAAGTCGCCGAAACTTCTTCATCACCGACCGTTACTTTGGCGTTCGGGTAGCCTTTTGTGGCGAGCAGTTCACGGATCACGCGAATTCCTTTTTGAGAATTAACCGGATTATAAACGGCTTCTTTTGAAATGCCGACACGCTGTTCGCGGAAAGCTTTCAAAACATCCGATTCGACAATCGCTTTGAGACCCTTAAATTGCAGATCACGGATGATCGGCAATTCTTTGACTTCAAAAATGACGTTGACACCGCCGCGCACACCAGGTTCGGTCAAAACGCGGGTTTCGACTTTATCAAAAAAGTTGAGCGATAACAGTTCCTGTAAATCGCGCTGGACCTCCGCTTCGTTATAGACATTGCCCTCGCGGGTTTTGATATAATAAAGCAAGTCTTCATCGCGCAGACGACGATTTCCCTGAATGTCAACCAATTCTACCAGTTGCTGCCGCACTGCCGTTTCAGTTTTCGGATTATCTTTTGCTTTTTCGTCGTTTTTGGCGAACACTGTCGCTGTTGAAACAAAGAAACATAATAAAACAAGCCCGAAAGCACGAAAATTTTGCATAAACCAATTCCTTATTATTGCAATTTGTTTGGCTTTTATCAGCCTTATAAAAAAATTCGCCCGTAAAAATCAAACTAAAAAACACTATCCTTGTAAATAAAATTGGGCTTCTTCAAGTTGGGTTAAATACGCGAACTTTGATTCGGCGAACAAAGGCTTGGTTGCCTTGAGCGATAGAACCCGACCTACAAACTTCCGAATTATACAGATAAAACCATAAAAAGGAAAAAGCCGCCGCCAAAACTTTTAGATTTTGGTTTCAACCGCTAAGATAGACAAATCGAAAAGACACGTTGGCAATTTTTGAAACAATTATCTTTTTTCAGATAAGTTCACGATCATATTTTAATATTTTTTTTGGGAGAAACAAATTTTATGGCAATCAGTCCCGAACTGTTAGAGATTCTCAGATGTCCGAAATGCAAATCAAAAGTCAAAATAAAGACGGATGAAAGCGGCTTAAAATGCGAAAATCCCGAATGCACTCTCGTCTATCCGATCCGCGACGAAATTCCTGTAATGCTCATCGAGGAAGCAGCGGTGGAGAAAGAAGCCGGGAAAGTCTAGCAAGTCTCGAAGGTCTCGGAAGTCAATAAAGAATTGAATTATTAGACTATCAAATCTCATCAGACTTTCCCGACTGCCGAGACTTTCGAGACTTCCAAGACCTCTCCAACAATGATAGATTGGACAAAAGTAAAGCGAGTGTTGGTCGTGCGGTTGCGCTCTATCGGCGATACGGTTTTGGCAACGCCGTCGCTGATTGCGCTGCGAAGATTTTTGCCCGACGCGCAGATTGATGTTCTGCTCGAAGATTGGGTCGCGCCGCTTTTGGACGGGTTTGATGAAATTGATAATGTGCTGACCGTTTCGCGGAAAAGCGTCAAGTCCCGCCTTGAAACGGCTTTGCAAATCCGCCGCCGTAAATACGATGTCGCTTTTAATCTGCACGGCGGAACGACGGCGACCTTTTTCGTTCGCGCCAGCGGAGCAAAACACCGTGTCGGATATTCCGGTTATCAATACAGCTTTTTGTACAATCACCGGCTTTCTTCGTCAGCAGATTTCTGGCAGAAAAAACACTCTCATTCCGCCGAACAGCAACTCGCATTGCTGGGTTTCGTCGGCATTCCCGTCCAAGATAAACCCAAAAGTCGTCTGTCTGTGCGAGAGATTCCAGATTCCAGATTCCAGATTCCAGATTCCGAGTTCGCCTTAATTCATCCGGCGGCGGCATTTGATACAAAACAGTGGGCGACGGAAAATTTTGCGCGAGTCGCCGAATACTTGCGCGAAAAGAACCTGATGACGATTGCCGTGGCAACGCCGAAAGAACGTGAAGTTTTGGAAAATCTCAAAAAAAATTCTAAAGTTCCGATTACAACTTATGACAATTTAACATTGCCGGAAATAACGGCTTTGACTTCCCGCGCAAAAATCTTTATCGGCAACGATTCGGGAATCGCCCATATCGCTGCCGCAGTTCAAACACCGAGCGTCGTTATTTTTGGCTCGTCGAACATCAATCACTGGCGACCGTGGACGAACGCGCCGCACGAAATCGTTTACGAAAAATTGCCGTGTCAGCCGTGCGCCGGTTACGTTTGTAAGGAATTTGATGCGCCGAAATGTATTTTGAGCGTTAATGTTGAAAGTGTTTTGAAAAAAATTGAAAAAGTTTTGAAAGTACAATGAACGAAAGATACAGCCGCCAAATTTTATTTAAAGAAATCGGTGCAGAAGGACAGAAAGGGTTGTCAAATTCGAGAATTTTGCTCGTCGGCGCAGGCGCGTTGGGCGCGTCGCACGCGGAAATGTTGGCGCGGGCGGGCGTTGGTTTTCTGCGAATCGTTGATCGTGATTTTGTCGAATTGACGAATTTGCAAAGACAAACTCTTTATTCTGAATCAGACGCAAAAGAAAGATTGCCGAAAACGATTGCGGCGAAAAATCGCCTTGCCGAAATCAACTCCGAAATCGAAGTTGAAGCGATCATCGCCGACATCAATCATTCAAATGTTGAAGGTTTCGTCAAAGATGTTGATTTGATAATTGACGGCACGGACAATTTTCAGATTCGCTATCTGCTTAACGAAGCCTGCGTCAAATTTGATAAAACTTGGATTTACGGCGCGGCGGTGTCGAGTTACGGGACGACGATGACGATAATTCCAAATAAAACGCCGTGTCTGCGCTGTATTTTCGAGGAAATGCCGAGCGCCGGAAGTGCGCCGACGTGCGACACGGCGGGCGTAATTATGCCGATAATTACAACGATTTCTGCCGTTCAAGTTACCGAAGCGTTAAAAATTCTGATTGGAAAAACCGACGATTTGCACAAATCTCTGATGCAGTTCGACGTTTGGCGAAATGATTGGCGCAAAATAAAATTGGGCAAACCAAATCCTGATTGTTCCGTTTGCGGACAAAGAATTTTTGAACTGCTCGACGCAGAAAAAGCCGATTTCGCCGCCGTTTTATGCGGACGCGATGCCGTGCAGATTATGCCTCTGAGTTCTTCATACATTGATTTGGAAAATCTCGCCGAAAAACTAAAAAACGTCGGCGAAATAAAAATCAACGAATATTTGGTGCGGCTGAAAGTTGAAAATTACGAAGTAACCGTTTTTAAAGATGCACGCGCAATCATTCGCGGCACGGATGACATTTCGACGGCGCGTATCGTTTATGCAAAATATATTGGAGTATAGATGGTTTGTTAAAATTTCAAAAGAAAATATGATGAGGTAAGAAATGAAAAGAAAATTCAATTATTTGTTGTCATTTGTAATTATTTTTTTGACGATAGAATCAATTGTCGGTCAAAATGTTAAAAAGGAAGAGGACTTATTTAAGTTACCTGAAAATTATTGTTTGGCTGTGAATGTAATCCAAAACAAATCGCCGATTCAGTTTGAAGCTATTGATATAGTGGTCGAAAGAAATGGAAAAACCCCTTTTCTTAATTGGAAACTGAAAAATAATTCGTCAAAAACAGTTAGAAGATTTGTGGTTGCCTTTAAGATTCGAACAAATATTGAACAATGGCGAGTATTTGCCGAAAGACCAATCATATATGACATCGGGACTGATGAAAAGAATGACTTAATATTACCGTATAAGAATTATCAAGAAACAAATTATGAAATAAACTTTCCATTACCACAAGAAATACATAATTTATTTTCCAGCAAAAATAAATCAGAAGACGCAAAATTTGCAGTTGTATATGGGATGATTAAAAAAGTTGTTTTCAACGATGGATCAATTTATGAGGAAAATAATAAGATTTTCGGAGAGTTTTTGTATTAGCAAGCTGTGAATATTATAAAAACAGAAAGGCGAAATCAAATGCAAAACGATTCGGAAATTTATTATGAATAATCATTGCATCGAAAAATTGTAGATCAAAAATTAACCATTTTCAAGGACTCACGGATGATAATTCGCGGAACTGACGACATTTCGACAGCGCGTTAAATTTATGCAAAATATATTGGTGTATGAGATAATTTTCACAAACATTTTCGCGTTGATTTGTCGGAGGAAAAGTGAAAAACAATAAACCAAGAGTTGTGATTATCGGCGGCGGCTTCGGCGGTTTGGAAGCGGCAAAGGAACTGGCGAACAAACCGGTCAGAGTTACGATCATTGACAAAAAAAATCATCACACCTTTCAACCTCTACTTTATCAGGTGGCGACGGCGGTTTTGTCGGCGGGCGAAATCGCTTCGCCGATTCGACGAATTTTGCAAAGTTGTAAAAATATCGAAGTCGTTTTGGGCGAAGCGATTGGTTTCGACACCGAAAAACAGATTGTCAAATTACTTTTCAGCGAAGAAATTTCCTACGATTACTTAATCATCGCGGCGGGCGCAAGGCATTCTTATTTCGGACACGACGAATGGGAAAAACTCGCGCCGGGTTTGAAAACCATTGAAGACGCACTGGAAATTCGGCGGCGTGTGCTGCTCGCATTTGAAATCGCCGAACATCAGGCGGTTTTGACCGGAACGCACGATCCTTTGAATTTTGTCGTGATCGGCGGCGGACCGACCGGCGTTGAACTCGCCGGCGCGATTGCCGGCATTGCGCGGCAATCGTTGGCGAGCGATTTTAGGGCGATTGATACGACCAAAGCGAGCGTGATGCTTTTTGAAGGTTCGCCGCACGTTTTAGGAACTTATTCCGAAGAACTTTCGATCAAAGCCGAACAGCAACTACGCGATTTGGGCGTTGAAGTTTACACGAACAGTTTTGTCACGGATGTTGAGCCGGGACGCATCAAAGTCGGCGAAAAATGGATCAATTCAAGCGTTGCGCTATGGGCAACGGGCGTTGCCGCGTCGCCGCTCGGAAAATCACTCGGCGCGGAAACTGACAAAGCGGGCAGGGTTTTTATCAATAAAGACTTGACCGTTCCAAATCATAAAAACATTTTCGTCATTGGCGATATGTCTTTCTTAAAGCAGGAAAACGGCGATCCCGTGCCGGGTGTTGCGCCCGCCGCAATGCAGATGGCGGAGAATGCGGCGGCGAATATTTTGCGCGATCTGAAGGGCAAACCGCGTGAAAACTTCACGTATTTCGACAAAGGAAGTATGGCGACCATCGGGCGCAACAAAGCGATCGTCGAGGTCGGCGGCTGGAAATTTTCCGGTTATTTCGCGTGGCTGATGTGGCTGTTCGTACACATTATTTCGCTGATCGGTTTCCGCAACAGATTATGGGTTTTGAGCGAATGGTTTTGGGCTTATTTCACCAGATACCGAAGCGCACTGCTGATTACGGGCGATGCCGAACAATTGAGCAATGTCATCAGCAATATGCGCCAACTGCCGGAATCAATGCAGCAGTTGGTGGTCGAACGTGAAAAGACCGCAGAAAAAACCGCGAAAAAATAACCCGAATTTTTGTGAAATTAGTCTGAGTTTCGAGTAGGAATAAGAAAAAGAATTAACCACAGATGAACACGAATTTAGGAAGATAAAAACGAATGTTTTTCTACTATTAAATTGATTGGTTTTTCATAGAATCTGCGAAAATCATCTTCAATCGGAGTTCATCTGTGGATTAGTATTTCTCTGTTATTTTAGGGCGAAAAATAATCAATGAAAAAATTTATCAGTTTTGTTTTTATAATGCTTTTGTGCGTTTTCACGGCAAAGGCAAGCGAACCGATGATTTGGTCGGTCAACACCCGCGCCGAAGTTTTAAAAGGCGATGCAAAAGGCGTTTCAATCAATGAAAACGGCACTATTACGCTCGCGCCGAAATTAACGCAAATTACCAATACCGAGCAATCGTTTGTTTGGTCGAGCGCGATTGACGACAAAGGAAACGTATTTTTAGGAACGGGCAGCGACGGCAAAATTTTCAAAGTTGGGACAGACGGAAAAAGTACGCTTTTCTACGACACGAACGAACTGAATGTGCAGGCATTGGCGATTGGCAAAAATGGCGAACTCTTTGCCGGAACTTCTCCAGATGGCAAAGTTTACCGCATTTCGCCAAACGGAGCGGCAGAAGTTTTTTTTGAACCGAAGGAAAAATACATCTGGTCGCTGGGGGTTTTAAATGACGGAAGTTTAGCGGTCGGCACTGGCGAAAACGGCAAAATCTACAAAGTAAAATCCGCGAATGCAATGCCGGACGCTTCCCTGCTTTTCGACACGAGCGAAACGCACATAATTTCGATGGCAACTGACAAGCAAGGCAATCTCTACGCCGGAACTGATTCCAACGGTTTGGTTTTGCGATTTACGCCGGATATCAAACCGTTTGCCCTGCTCGATTCGAGTTTACGCGAAATTCACGACATCGCCGTCGGCGCGGACGGTTCGGTTTACGTTTTAGCCGTCAGCGACGCGGCTTCGGCTTCGAGTACGCCGACTCCGGCGACAGCACCGACACACGAAACTGCGGAGACAAACGCGGCACCGACACCCGAACCGACTCCGAAAAGTCGTTACGATTTGACAGCCGCAAAATCGGTGGTGTACCGCATTTTGCCCGACGGCGGCAGTGATATTATCTGGAACTCGCCGACCGTGACGGCGTTTTCAATCGCGGCAAATCCAAACGGAAATGGCGTTCTGATCGGCACTTCTGACAAAGGCAGAGTTTATTCGGCGGCAAACGACGGGCGCGAAACTTTGCTTTTGCAATCTGACGAAGGACAAATTTCGACACTCAAAATGCGCGGAAATCAATTTTTTGCGACCTCGAGCAATCAAGGAAAACTTTATCGTTTCGGCACGGAAAATGAGGCGGAAGGCAGTTACGAATCATCGGTTTTGAATGCCAAAGCGAGTGCGGCGTGGGGCAGAATCTGGTGGCGTGCAAACGGAAATGTTATCTTGCAGACGCGCACCGGGAACACGAACAAACCTGATGAAACGTGGAGCGGTTGGAGCGCGAATTACACTGACCAAAAAGGAACGCAGATTTCCAGCCCGAAAGCAAAATATCTGCAATGGCGGGCGATTTTAAAAAATTCTGCATCATCTGCATCATTAAATGAAGTCAATATTTCGTATTTAGCGAGAAATATCGCGCCGGAAGTTTTGGCAATTCAAATTTTGCCGACCAATGTCGGTTTGCTCGCTAATCCGGCGATACAAATTGACCCGAATATCGAACTTTCAGGACTAAATCCGGTTGATTTCGGGCTTCCGCCGACGACGAATGTTCCGCCGCGCAAAGTTTATCTGCGCGGGGCGCGATCACTGCAATGGACGGCGGAAGACCGCAACGGCGACAAACTTTTGTACGACGTTTATTATCGTGAGGTGAGCGAAACCAATTTCAAGGTTTTGAGCGAAAACCTTGAAGACGATTTTTTCACGATTGACGGTGCGGCACTCGCCGACGGACGTTATATTTTCAAAGTGACGGCAAAAGATGCACCCTCAAACCCGGTTTCTCTCGCTTTGAGCGGAGAAAGAATCAGTGAACCGGTTGATATTGACAATACACCGCCGACGGTTTCTCCTGTCGGAACGCCGCAAGTCAGCGGCGACCGGGCGCGAATTTCTTTTGAAGCAATGGATGCGGCAAGTTATTTGAGCCGCGCCGAATACAGCGTCAACGGTGGTCAGTGGCAGGATGTATTCTCCGACGACGGGATTTCCGACAGCCCCAAAGAACGCTATGTTTTTGAGGTTCCGCTCAAAAATACGGGCGAATACACCATTGCTCTGCGCGTTTTTGATGTGAATGGCAATGTTGGTAGTGCGCGGGTTACGGTCAAGAAATAAGTCAAAACCGCCTGAGTAAGCGGGCGGTTGAATGCGGTTTTTGTGATATTTAATAATTGTAGGTTTACACCGCCCGCTTACGCAGGCGGTTCTGACAAAATGAAAGAATTTCTAAACGGTCTTGTGATAGTCAAAGTCGGCGACATCACGAAAGAAACAACGGACGCGATTGTTAACGCGGCAAATTCGACATTGCTCGGCGGCGGCGGCGTTGACGGCGCAATTCACGATGCGGGCGGAAAACGAATTTTAGAAGAATGTCGGGAAATTCGCCGGGAAACTTTTCCGAACGGTTTACCGACGGGCGAAGCCGTCATTACTTCGGGAGGAAACTTAGCGGCGAAATTTGTCATTCACACCGTCGGTCCAATTTATGGAATGAATCAAAATAAAGACGCGGAACTGTTGACAAATTGCTATGTCAATTCACTTAAACTTGCAGTTGAGAGTAATTTAACAACAATTTCCTTCCCGTCAATTTCGACCGGCGCATTTGGTTATCCGCGACACGAAGCTGCCCCAATCGCTTCTCACGCGATTAAATTTTTTCTTGAAAGTGTTAAAAATATTAAACAAGTGAATCTCATTTTCTTTTCTTCCGCCGATGCTGAGAAGTTTGCTAAACATCAAGATTTTTGAATTAAAAAGTCAAATAATTGCTAATTTCATTCAAATTATGGATAATTAGGTGGACTTTCCTTTTGGAATGATTTACTTCATCCAAATAATCAGACGAAACCAAAACAAAATTTTACGAATTCATTTGATATGAAAGAAATTTCATCGGAAACATTTACAGATATGCAGCCAGCCTTGGGTATAGAACCCGAACAAACTTATAGAAAAACTTTTTACTTCAACCGCGAACTTCCCGAAAATCTTCGATTTTTGGAAACGCTCTCGTGGAATTTTTTCTGGTCTTGGAAACCGAACGGCGCGAAACTTTTCCGCGAAATTGACCCGGCACTCTGGGAAAAATGCGAACAAAACCCGCGTGTTATGCTGAAAAAAGTCAAAGGCTTACAGCTTTGGCAAAAAGCTAACGATGCCGATTACATCGCCAAGCTGCGTAATTTCGTCGAAGAATTTGAAAACTACAATGCCCAACCGCTGAACAGTTTCGGCAAAATCACGCCGGAAAATCCGGTCGCTTATTTTTGCGCCGAATACGGCGTTCACAATTCGCTGCCGATTTATTCGGGCGGTCTCGGCATTTTGGCGGGCGACCATTTGAAATCAGCGAGCGATATGAATGTTCCGTTAGTCGCCGTCGGACTTTTTTATCGTTACGGTTATTTTCGGCAGAAAATCGCACACGACGGCTGGCAGAAAGAAAATTATTTAGATTCTTTTGCAAGCGAACTGGCACTTCAACCTGTTTTAAATGAGAACGGTGAACGTGTTCTGGTGATGATTCACATTCGCGGACGCGAAGTTTTCGCGCAGGCGTGGCTCGCTCAAATCGGTCGAGTTTCGCTTTATCTGCTTGATACGAATGTTGCCGAAAACGATGAAATTGACCGGCTGATTACCGGACATCTCTACGGCGGCGACACGGAAACGCGCATCGTCCAGGAAAAAATTCTCGGCATCGGCGGCGTTCGATTGCTTAGAAAACTCGGCGTTGAACCCGCCGTCTATCATTTGAACGAAGGACATTCGGCATTTTTGACGTTGGAATTAGCTCGGGAGTTTCTCGAATCAAATGAAAACGCGAGTTTTACCGACGCGGTTGCCGCCGTCAAAGAAAAATGCGTTTTTACAACGCACACGCCGGTCGCGGCGGGCAATGATACATTTCCGCCCGAACAAATCAAAAGCTGTTTTGACACTGGATTTATCAAATCACTTAAAATCAGCGAAGAAGAACTTTTCGCGCTCGGTCGCACAAATCCGAATGACGCGGAGGAATGGTTCGGGATGACACCGCTGGCGATTCGGATGACGCGCTCGGCAAACGGCGTGAGCGAAAAACACGGCGAAGTTTCGCGTGAATTGTGGTTAAAGATGTTTCCCGAAGAAACACAAGCCGCTGATGTGCCGATCACCTACGTTACCAACGGAGTTCACGCGCCGACGTGGGTCGCGCCGGGTTTTCAATCGCTTTATGAAAAACACATCGGCAGCAATTGGGCGGAAATTTTGCACGACGCGGCGGCGTGGCGAACGGCAGTCGAAAAAATCCCGGATGCTGAAATTTGGTCAGTCCATCGTTTAATCAAACAATTGCTGATTTCATTTATTCGTCTGAAAACATTTTCGAACGAAACCGGATTACACGACACGATCAACGAACACGAAAATACGAACAAACTTTTCTCGCCGGATGTTTTGACTATCGGTTTTGCACGGCGGATTGCCGCCTACAAACGTTGGAACTTGATTTTATCGGATATGGAAAGGCTTCTGAAAATAATTAACAGCACCGAAAAACCCGTCCAGTTCGTTTTCGCCGGAAAAGCTCATCCGCAGGATCGCGGGGCGAAGGAACTTTTGCAGAATTTATTGAGTTTGGATGAAAATTCGCAGTGGCAGAATCGCGCCGTGTTTATTGAAGATTATGATCAGGAAGTGGCGCATTATCTCGTGCAGGGCGTTGACGTTTGGATGAATGTTCCGCGCCGCCCGATGGAAGCGAGCGGGACGAGCGGGCAGAAAGTGGCGATGAACGGCGGACTGAATCTTTCGATTCTCGACGGTTGGTGGATCGAAGGCGACAACGGCGACAACGGTTTTTCCATCGGTGTTTTGCAGGATGATGCTGAAAAATCTCAGGAAACGATTGACGCGGAAGATGCCGAATCGCTGTATCGTGTTTTAGAAAAGGAAGTAATTCCGGCATATTACGCCAAAGACGAGAACGGATTACACGGCGAATGGATTCGGCGAATGAAAAGTGCGCTGATTACACTGACACCGCAGTTCTCAAGTGATAGAATGGTCAAGGATTATATCGAAAAAATTTATAATTAGAGAGGTCGCGTCGGATGTACAACCCTGAATTTCAAACCGGAGTAATTCGCCCCGTCGAATGTTTTCAAGAAGGCTGGCAATTGATAAAAAGCGATTATTGGACGCTTTTCGCTATTTCTCTGGTCGGAATGCTGCTCGGCGGATTCAGTATGTATATTTTGCTTGGCGCGATGCTGTGCGGAATTTATTACTGTTTCTTGCGGAAAATCGACACCGGAAAAGTTTCGTTCGACGATCTTTGGAAAGGGTTTTCGGTTATTTTGCCCAGCTTTATCGTTACACTTTCAATCGTCGTTCCGATGTTTATAGTTTTCGGAATAATTTACGTTCCGATAATTTTGGCGTTAGTGACAAGACCAAATCTCAGTCCCGACGAAGTAATGGGTTTATTTGTGAGCGCGGCGATATTTGACCTTGTTGTCGCCGTCATTATGGTATGTCTGCATACACTTTTGATATTTGCTTTTCCGCTGATTATTGATCGCCAAATGTCGGCACTGGAATCAATAAAATTAAGTGCGCGTGCCGTTTGGCAAAATCTAGCCGGGATCGCGGGTTTGGTCGGCGTAAGTTATATCTTGATGCTGATCCCGGGGATTATTACCTGCGGCATCGGTGCTTACTTTGTCATTCCGATTGTCTTCGCCGGATTTATGGTCGCCTACCGCAAAATTTTCCCGGCGGCAGCCAATCAGTTTCGCAACCAACCGCCGCCGCCGAATGCTTTCGGCGGAGCAGGAAATTATAGATAGAGGAGTTTTTGGTTTTCAGTCATTGCTGTTAAAATCAAGCATTTAAAAGAATCATTTACCCGAAAGATCGGGAATCAAAAACCGAGAACCGAAAACTAAACATTATGAAAGCCAGATTCAACGAAATAAACTCAACCGAAGAACTCAACGAACTCTTTAAACAATCGAACGAAAAGCCGGTCGCGCTTTTCAAACACAGTTTGACCTGCCCGATCAGTTCGGGCGTTTACCAAGAAATCTCCAACGCGGATGCCGATATAAATATAATCATTATGCAGCATTCAAAAAATGTTTCGACGGAATTAGCCGAAAAAACCGGCGTTCGTCACGAGTCGCCGCAGGCAATCGTTATTAAAGACGGCAAACCCGTTTATCACGCTTCGCATTACGACGTAACCGCCGCCGATGTCGAGAAAAGTCTGAGCAAATAATGATTAGACCAACCCAAATTCTTGAAGAGAGCGACCGCGAACTTGCAATCAGCTGGTCGGACGAGAAAAAAACTTTTTACAGTGCCGCGCAGCTCAGAAAGGCGTGTCCGTGCGCTTCGTGCGTTAATGAATGGACGGGCGAAAAAGTTTTGAAAGACGAAAATGTCGCTGACGATATAACTTTTTCATCCGTTGCGATGGTCGGAAACTACGCGCTTACTTTTCAATTTTCAGACGGTCACGGCACGGGAATTTACAGTTTTCAGTATTTGCTGAAACTGTAAGACATCTAAAAATTAAGAACGAGAACACAACAAAAGGGCGGAAGTCTTCGATAGATTTCGCTCTTTTACTTTTCACCAATCACAAATTCGCCTTAAAGTTAAATCCAAGCGAACTTTAAATACGAAAACTTAATTCACAACTTTAAATAATTTGTGTATAATTCGGTTCGTATCTTTAGCTTGCAAATTTCTGCAATCTTTTTATGATAACCGCGCATCTACGTTGTAGCTGCGAATATTGACTCTCTCAAAACGATTTGGTGTCGAATCTGTTTTAATTTAGCAAATAATCCCGAAATTTCAATTGGTTGGTGGAGAAAAAATATGCTGTTTATATCCAAATTTTTCAAAGTATTGTGCGTCATCAGTTTAATCGCTTCTTTTTCAGTGCTGGCTTTTGCCGACACGATTCGGTTGAAAGACGGAAGAGTCGTCAAAGGTAAAATCATCAGTTTCGACGGCGGAAATTTTACCGTAATGTTTGATGATGGCACCCGCCAGCGGCAAATGACATATTCTGCCGGCGAAGTCGAATCAATCGTGTTTGATTCCGGCGCGATGCCGTCCGGCAATGTTAAAACATCCGCTCAAACTTCTAAGGAGAATTTGAATAATACCGGCAACCCCAACAACAGCACGATAATTACCGTCGGTCAGACGAGCAAAACTTCGATTCCGCAAACGTCTTCGCCGCGAGCAAATCCGACAAACTCCGTGCAGAGTCCTTCTCCGATTGCGCCCAAACCGATTGCGATCAACGTCAAGGTTTTGGCGGATAACACTTCCAACGGCTGGACAAATTCAGGCTGGGTGGTGCGGCAGGGACAGCGCATCAAAATTTTCGGCGGTGGTCGTGTGTCACTCGGCAGCGGACGTTTTACAACTCCCGGCGGCGTTGCTTCGCTTCCCGATGCTAACAAATTAGTTAAGAATCAGCCGACCGGCGGACTAATCGCTGTTGTCGGCGACGACAACAACGAATTTATCTTCGTCGGCGATTCGGTCGAATTCGTCGCCTCGCGCGACGGCGCATTATTTCTCGGCATCAATGAAGGAAATCTCGACGATAACTCCGGCGCGTTCGATGTCAAAATCGAAGTTTTCCCCGAAATCGGTAATTAAAAAAAGGCAAAACTCCAAAAGACAAAACAAAAAAGAGGGAAGTTCTCCGGCAATAATAGAGAACTTTCCTCTTTCTACGCCTAATGTTTTCCCTTTTACCTTTTCACTTTCCTCTTGATTTATTCCAACTTAAAGCTGACAATTTGTATCTAAAGTTCAAATAATTTCTAAAGAGGCAAATTTATGAAAACCGTTCGATCATTTCGTTTTCCGGCAGTATTAGCTCTCGCCATCGTGTTTTTTCTCGCATTCAACATTTTTGTATCGGCACAGTCGCGTCCGCAAAAACCGGTCACGCCCGCAGGCAATCAAAAAAAGAATGATCGTCCTATTCCGAAAACCGAGGAAGAGTTAAAGAAGGAACAGGAAAGAGAAAAGGAAATCGAAAGGCAGAAGGAAGAAGAAAAAAATGCTGTCATCAGCGATGAAGTTGTTAAAATCAAAACCAACGTCGTCAATGTTGATGCGGTCGTTTATAACAAAAAGTCAGGACAAATCATTACCGGACTGAAAAAAGAAAATTTTGCGATCTTTGAAAACGGTGTGAAACAGGAAGTAACAAATTTCGCCACGCCTGAAGCACCGATCACGGTGACGCTGGTCGTCGAATACAGCAAATGGTCGGAACTTTTCGGTTATGACGGCGGATTTAGCGCGGGAAAACTCGAAGTCGTCCGCCCGGTCGCTTATTTTCTTTCCAAATTTATTAAAGCTCCCGATGATTACGCCTCGGTCATCGCTTTTGATATTCGCCCGACACCGATTACGGATTTTACCAACGACCCGAATCGTCTGCGCCAAACTGTGGATATTCTGCTTCGCAACAGTCCGGCTTTCCGGGAAAATAATTTGTTCGATGCGATCAAATTCGCGCTCGTCGGCGGGAAAGGCGACTCGGTTGTTTTGGAAGATTCCAAAGAATCATCCGCTCAATACGGCGGAATGGTCAACGTGCAGGCGAAACGCCGCGCCATTATTCTAGTCGCGTCCGGCATTGACACTTTCAGTAGAACCAACTATGACGAAGTGCGAAAAGTCATTCAAAACTCCGGCATCCCGATTTATATTATCAGCACCGGAAACCTATTTTTCAAAAAATACGAAAGCCAGCTTTCCGCCACCGACGGGATCAACGGAATGCCGGGAAGATTGACGTTTTTACAGGCGCAAAACGCGATGAACACCTTCGCCAAAGAATCCGGCGGAATGCACTACCCGATGACTTTTGAGGGAGAATTGCCGGGTTATCTCCAATCTATCAACGCTCTTTTGCGTAATCAATACAGTCTCGCCTACGATGCCGGCGAAAAGCGCGAACCCGGTAAAAAGAACAAAATCGAAGTCAAAGTTGATGTCAACGGTGACGGCGTGTACGACGATAAACAATACGTCGTTCAGCATCGTCCTTTTTATATGACTCCGAAGGAAGATAAAAAGTAAAAAGCGTAACGGTTTAAAAGTGAAAAGGGCGGCTGAACAGGTTCAAGCCGCCTTTTTCACTTTTAAACTGTTATGCCATCAAATTCCGTAAATTTTCAACTTAAATTCGTCATTTGAAGTATAAAGTTCGACTCGCTGACCGGAAAAAAGACGCGATTGGCGGAGCAGCATCGGCAAACCGCCTTTCGGAACATTGGTACCGTATTCGCGTTTTGTAAAAACGGCGGCAAGTTGCGGGTTGAGCCGCTGCGTGATGCCGTAGCGAATCGCTTTTGAAGCGGGCGGCACGAAACCGTTGGTGCGGCGCGGATTGATTATTTCGATGGCGTTATCGTAAATCAAAATGCGCGTCGGAACATCGCGCAGTGCCAAATCGCGGTGAATCAAAGCGTTTGCTACTGCTTCCAACACGGAAAAAATGTGATAGCTGCGCCGCGCCTGCACCGGCGCATTTTTGTTGGATGGTGACTTTTTCAGCTTTTCGCGCGACAAATCGCAATAGCGTTTAATAAATTTGAGCGAAGATTCGTACAGCGACAACAAATTCCCGCCGAGTTCGATTTTTTCGACGATTTGCGCGTTGCCGTTTTCGCCGCTGTAACGGGCGACCGTTAACTTTGACTGCGGCAGAACTTCCGCCACCTTTTCGTTTTTTCCGAACAGCAGAACGGCGGCGACCGTCGGCATAAATTCTTCAGCGTTGCCGACCGCGAGCAACAAATCTTTTTTCAAAAAATCGCCGGTTTGATAAAGATTTTTGTTGACTGCTTCATCTTCGAACGCGCTGGCGAAACTCCACAACAGAGCGTCGTCAAAATCATCTTCGCGGACATCCTGCAAAGGAATGTTTTCATAGACGAGCGGACGAATTTCATTGAGCCAAATTGATAATTCCTCGCGGGCGACTTCCCTTTTTTCCGAGCCGAAACGCAGGTAAAATCTGCCGTCGCGCGTGCGGTACGGGCGGCGTTTGCCTTCGATGTCGAGCGCGACGATACGCCTGCCGTTGTCGAAGGAAATACAGTCGAGCAGCGGCAGAACCGGCGGATAGATTTCCTCGCGGCAAATTCGCGCCAGTTCCGCCTGCACATTATCCGCATCTCTGACCCCTTCGATTCGCAGTTGGTCGGTCACGCCGAAAATCATCGTGCCGCCGTCCGTATTGGCGAGCGCGACTATTCCTTTGGCTATTTTATCGGAATTGGAAAGTTTTACTTTGAGTTCGAGATAAGTGTCTTCGCCGCCGCGAATCAACCGCAGAAGTTCCGACCGCGAACTTTGAGGCGCGGGCTGGTTGGTAATATATTCCTGAAAAGAACGATCATTGGGTGATTCAAACCGCTGGCTGTTGCGAAATTTTCTTCGTGGCATCCGTTTCGGCGTGTGATTTTTGTCAGGACGGAACACGCATTATTCCGCCCGAATGGGTTTTATGTAAAACTCATTACTGGAATTTCAAACACTTCTATTACAACATTTCACTGCACAAAAGTAAAAGAAAGTGTAAAATACCAAATCAGGTTTGCGCTTTGACGTTTTTTTTCGCAAACTTATTTCGTTTAATCTATCAAAATTTTAATAAGTGGAAACCGAAGTCATCACAGCATATATCGGTCTCGGCTCGAATTTGGGCGACAGAGCGGGCAATCTTTTGCTCGCCGTGCGGGGCTTGCTCGAAGCGAGTTTTCTCGTTTTCAAACTGTCCGCCGTTTACGAAACCGAAGCAGTCGAAGTCGAAGACCACGCGCCGTATTTGAATATGGTCGCCGAAATTCGTGTGTCCGGCGTTTCCCCGTCCCAGATGATGGCGCGAATGCTGCGGATCGAATACCTGCTCGGGCGGCGTGATAAAAATTTGAAAAAACCGCGGACGGTTGATCTCGATTTGCTGCTGTTCGGAGATGTCGAATACAAAACGGAATTTTTGACGATTCCGCACCCGCGTCTGCACGAACGTCGTTTCGTTCTCGCGCCGCTGGCTGAGATCGCCCCGCATCTCGTCCACCCGGCTACGGCAACGACGATACAGGAATTATTGGAAAAAGTTGACGACAAATCGAAAGTAGAACGATGGAGTCCGAATCTAGGAAATTTGGAAAGTCTGGAAAGTCGCGAAGAAAGATTGAGCGGAAAACATACTTCCCAGACTTCCTAGACTTCCTAGACTTCCCAGACTTCCCAGACTTCTCAGACTAAAAATATGGCATACTTAAAACCCGATAAACCCGAAAAAGTTTACGTTCCCGCGTTGAAGGCGGCAAAGGAAAAAGGCGAAAAACTCGTTTGTTTAACCGCGTATGATTATCCGACTGCGCGAATAGTTGATGAAGCGGGCGTGGATATTATTTTGGTCGGCGACAGCATCGGCAACGTCATTCACGGTTACGGAAATACGATTCCCGTCACTTTAGATGAAATTCTGTCAGCCTTAAAAGCAGTCAAACGCGGTGCCAGCCGCGCATTGTTAGTTGCTGATATGCCCTACGGAACATACCATATCAATGCCGACGAAAGTGTACGAAACGCTCTCAAATTGATGAAAGAGGGCGGCGCGGAAGCCGTTAAACTAGAAGGCGGACGCAGCCGTGTCGAACTCGTCAAAAGATTGGTTGACGAAGAAATTCCGGTGATGGGACACATCGGTTTAACGCCGCAATCGGTTCATAAACTCGGCGGCTACGCAGTGCAGGGCAAAACTACCGAAGATGCGCGGCGGTTGATTGAAGATGCGCGGCGATTGGAAGAAGCGGGCGCATTTGCGATTGTGCTGGAACTCGTCCCGCGCGAAATCGCCAAAATCGTCACCGAAAGTTTATCAATTCCGACCGTCGGCATCGGCGCGGGAACCGACTGCGACATCCAGGTTCTCGTGACGCACGATATGATCGGGATGAGTTTCGGCAGACTGCCGCGATTCGTTCGCCCTTACGCCAATATCCGCGAAGTGATGACCGAAGCGATTACCAGTTGGATGGAAGACGTGAAAAACGACAATTATCCGAGCGATCAAGAATCCTACGGTTTGCCGAAGGATTTTGATATGAAAGAGCTTGAAAAACCCGAAATTTAAACAATAATGGAAATAATTAATCGCCGTCAAAGAATGTCGTCGCTGGCGCGAAAACTGCGGCGCGAAAATAAAACAATCGGATTTGTGCCGACGATGGGCGCACTTCACGAAGGACATCTCGCGCTCGTCAATCAGGCGCGGCAGATGTCCGACATCGTGATCGTTTCAATCTTTGTCAATCCGGCGCAGTTTAACGAACAGAATGATTTTAATAAATATCCGCGCGATTTGACCGCCGATGCCGCGCTGCTCAGTCAATATCAGGTTGATTATATTTTCGCTCCCGACTCGTCGGAAATTTACGGTGCCAGATTTTCGACTTACGTTTACATTGAAGGATTGACCGAATCGTTGGAAGGCGCGTCGCGTCCCGGACATTTTCGCGGCGTGGCGACGGTCGTGACGATTTTTTTTAACACGATTCGCCCGGACTTCGCGTTCTTCGGTCAGAAAGACGCGCAGCAGGTCGCCGTCATCAAACGACTGACGCGGGATTTGGGTTTTGACACGGAAGTTATCACCGTACCGATTGTCCGCGAAGAATCGGGATTGGCGATGTCGTCGCGCAACGTCCTTTTGAGCGACGAAGGAAGACAAAAAGCCTCAATCATTTACAAAGCCCTGCGCGAAGCCAAACTGCTGGTCGGCAGCGGCGAACGAAATGCTGCGCGGATCGTTGAAAATGTGCGCCAAACGATTCAGAGCGAACCGCTCGCGCAGATTGATTACATTGCCGTCGTTGATAATGAAACGCTTGCACCGATTGAAAAAGTCGGCGAAAATCCCGTTTTGATTGCGGTCGCCGTTCAGTTCGGGAAAGTTCGGCTGATTGATAACGCGGTTCTCAATTTCAGACAGTAAATTGTTCTCAAAATTGCATCTAAATTATTGAATTGCCAAATTTCGGCAAGGAAAAATTATGAAAAACATCAAACTATTTTTAGCGACACTAACTTTTGTTTTCGCGTTCTCGGTGATGGCTTCGGCGCAAAGCATCAGCTTTACATCAATTGACGGGCAAAAAATTGATTTGGAAGCGCAAAAAGGCAAAATCGTCGTGCTGGCAATCGGCGCACAATGGCTGCCGCTTTCCAATCAGCAGGCGATCTACATCAATAAATTGTCCAAAAAATACGCCGGAAAAGATGTGATGTTTTATTTTATCTCCGCTGATTCTTCTTCACCGAAATCCAAAAATTATGCGAGCGACGAAGACCTTCGCAAATTTGCCGACACCAACAAATTAACCGTTTCGATTCTGCGCGACTCGGACGGCGCGGTTTCGTTGAAAAAATTTAATATTGATCAGCTGCCATCATTTGTAGTGTTGGACAGAACCGGCAAAGTGGCAAGCACTTTCGGCGGTATTGATGCTGACCCGAAAAATGATATTTCCGCCAGAATTTCACAGGAAGTTGATAAGATTTTGTAAATTTTTCAGGAAATTTATTAAAAAGCGGCGCGACGGATTAAAACGTCACGCCGCTTTTTACTTGAAGGAAATGACTGTCTGATAAACTAAATTAACGGGCAGACCGACGACGTTCCAGTAATCGCCTTCAATTTCTTCAATAAACAGCGCGGCTTGCGCCTGCACCGCATACGCGCCGGCTTTGTCGAGCGGTTCGCCGTTTTCAACCAAATATTCGACTTCCGCGCCGGAGAGTTTGGCGAATTTCACCCGCGTTTTTTGCAGACCGCTTTTTATCTGCCGGTCGTTTTCGGATATTTTAACGACGGCGATGCCGGTCAGAACTGCGTGCCATTTATCCGACAGCATTTCGAGCATTCTTTTCGCGTCGTCGAAATCCTTCGGTTTGCCGATAATTTTATCGTCAATGACGACAATCGTATCCGCACCCAAAACAAGCGCGTCACTGTAATTGACAGCGACCGCTTCGGCTTTTTCGCGCGCCAGTCTCTGCACGTAAGCGTCCGGTTTTTCGTTCGGGAGTTCGGATTCGTCAATATCGGCGACTTGTTTTTCAAATTCCCAGCCGACTGCCGTTAAAATTTCCGACCGTCGCGGGCTGCCTGAAGCCAATATCAGTTTTGGAAGTTTTAAGTTCATAAGTTTGATGTTAAATTTATAGTAGAATGACGGTAATTTAAAGCCTGCTGCTTATTGTTTTATGGACGACTTATTTCGCACACTGCCAAAATTGCTGAAGGAGTTTGATGACAACGAAGAATTGCGCGAAAGCGTCACGCTGGCGGCGTGGCGCAAAATCGCCGGACAATCTCTGCTAAAACACGCCGTTCCGTTTCGCCTGTTCAACAAACATTTGATCGTCGCCGTTAGAGATAATATGTGGAAGCGGCATCTCGAATTGTTGAGCGGACAGATGATCTTTAAAATTAACTCCGTTCTCGGTCAGGCAATCGTCACGTTTATCGAATTCAGAATTGATGAGGAAACAGTTGTGCGGGAAAATGACGACAAGCGAAACTCGAAATTTACCAATGAACAATTAGCGGAAATTGCGCTCGAGAAAGTTACACCGAAACTCCGGCATTCGGCAGATGCCATCAAAGACGATAATTTGCGCTATCAATTTTTACTGGCGGCGGGAAGTTGTTTGGCGCGAAAAGAAAGGCTGAAGAAACGGTCGGAATAAAGGATTGTTCGAAGGATTGAAATAGTAATGGATATAAGAAAAATAGCAGCGTTGGCGCATCTCGAAATTACCAATGAAGAAGTTGCGCTGTACGCGCCGCAAATGGCGAGCATCGTCGAATACGTCGAGCAGTTGAACGAACTCGACACGGAGAATATCGACCCGGCAATCGGCGGTTTAACGCTCGAAGGCGAAGCGACCGACACACTGCGCGAAGACGTTCCGCACCAATCACTCGGACAAAAACTCGCGCTCGATCAGGCACCGGCGACTTCCGACGGACATTTTCGCGTTCCGAAAGTATTATGAGTTCAAATCTAAAATTTAATACTTCAAAGCTGCAAAGTGTGATTTTCGGCTTTATGCTGCTCATATTCTTGTGTCAAATGAATTGCAGCGTTCCAAATTTGCAGTCGCCCGAATGTATCGAGGCGCAAAATACGGCTAAGGAACTTTATTCGTATCATTTTGGCAACGACATGAAATTTACGAAAGTGAACTTAAAACAGCGCGAAAAATATCTGACCAATGAATTAAAACAACAGTTGGAAAGCCAGCCGGAGAGCGCAATTGATTATTTTACCGCGACCGACGATTACCCGAAGGCTTTTCGTCTCGGCGACTGTGAAACCGTTGAACCGGGTAAAAAAGTTAACATACAGGTCGTGCTTTTTTGGAAATCGGAGACACGAAGTGAACAAAAAGAAGTTCGCGTCGAAGTCGTCAAACAAAATGATAACTGGCTCGTCAACAAAGTAGAAATGAAACAATGAGCGAAATAAAATCAAGAATCGAAAAAACTGTCGAAAGCGCGGAAAAACTCAACGGAACACTGAATTCCTTCCTAACGATTGAACGTGAATATGCGATCAAGCGCGCAGAAGAATTAGAAAATAATTCGGTCGAAAATCAGTCTCTGCACGGTTTTGCAATCGCCGTTAAAGATAATATCTGCACCAGTTGGACGCAGACTTCGTGCGGTTCGCGCATTTTGGGAAATTATAAACCGCAGTATAATGCGGCGGCGGTCGAGAAACTTATTGATGCAGGGGCGGTGATTGTCGGCAAAACGAATATGGACGAATTTGCGATGGGTTCTTCCAACGAAAATTCGGCTTTCGGCGCGGTCAAAAATCCGTGGGACACGACCCGCGTTCCGGGCGGAAGTTCGGGCGGTTCGGCGGTGGCAGTCGCCTCCGGCGTGGTTCGTGCCGCACTCGGTTCGGAAACCGGCGGTTCGGTGCGCCAGCCGGCTTCGTTCTGCGGGATTGTCGGTCTAAAGCCGACTTACGGCAGAATTTCGCGGTTCGGTCTCGTCGCGTTCGCTTCGTCGCTCGACCAAATCGGCATCTTCGGGCAAACATCGAGGGATGTGGCGGATGTTTTGGGCGTAATCGCCGGACGCGATAAAAATGATTCGACAACGGCTGACGTTGAAGTTCCGAATTATGCGGCAGTTTTGGAAAATGAGATAAAAGGCAGAAAAATCGGCGTTCCGCGTGCACTGTTCGGTGAAGGTCTGGACGATGAAGTGAGAAATGCGGTGGAAACTTCGATTGAAAATTATCGAAGTTTAGGTGCGGAAATCGTTGACATCGAACTGCCGAACTCGAAATATTCAATCGCGGTTTATTACATTCTCGCCACCGCTGAAGCGTCGTCGAATCTCGCCCGGTTTGACGGGGTGCGTTACGGATTTCGAGCCGAGAACGCACAAAACCTACGCGAAATGTATCAAAAAACCCGCGAAGAAGGTTTCGGCGCGGAAGTCAAACGCCGGATTATGCTTGGAACTTATGTGCTTTCGAGCGGTTATTACGACGCTTATTACTCAAAAGCACAAAAAGTGAGAACACTTCTAAAACAGGATTTTCACAATGCGTTTGAAAAATGTAACGCGATTTTAACGCCGACTTCCCCGACGACAGCCTTTAAAATCGGCGAAAAATCCGACGATCCGCTGGCGATGTATCTGAGCGATGTTTATACGGCTTCGGCAAATTTGGCAGGCATCCCCGGCATTTCCGTTCCGTGCGGCGTATCTTCGCAGAACTTGCCGATTGGTCTGCAATTGGTCGGAAAAAATTGGTCGGAAGATATGTTATTGAATTTGGCAAATGTTTATGAAACCGAATTTCCGCTCGGCAAGAAACCGGACATATTCGCAGCGTAAAAAAATTTCAATCAGAAATTTGTGATTTGCAACCGTTCTATTTAGCTAATCGAAGATGTGTAAATTCAGGATGCTGCATCGCCGGAACAAAGCTGCTTTTCGGAATAATGTTTTCCCAACGAAGTTGATCAGTGACAATTTTTCCGGCATCTGCGGCTGAAACGGGACGTGAAAAAAGATAACCCTGTCCGTATTCACATCCTAAAATGCGAAGCTGATGCAGTTGGTGAATAGTTTCAATTCCTTCGGCGATCACGTCCAGTTTCAAAGTTTTAGCCAATGCGATGACCGTGCGGACGATTTCGCCGTTCTCGGTGCCGTCCGCCATTGTGCTGACAAACGAGCGGTCAACTTTCAAAGTGTTGATCGGGAAACGATGCAGATAACTGAGCGAAGAATAACCGGTGCCGAAATCGTCAATGCTGAGTTTGATGCCCAAACTTCTGATTTGAGATAACATCTCAATGACATTTTCGGCGTTTTCCATCACGGCACTTTCGGTCAATTCCAGTTTCAAACAAGCCGGATTTATTTTTGTCTCCACCAAAATCTTTTTTATTTGCTCGACCAAATTTTTCTCGGCAAAATGCTTGCCGGAAATATTCACGCTGATTACCAAGTTTTTGTTATCCGGCGAACTATTTTGCCATTCAACCATCTGAAGGCACGATGTTCGCAAAATCCACAGTGTCATCGGGATAATCAAACCGGTATCTTCGCTGACCGGAATAAATTCTCCGGGCGGAACAAGTCCGCGCTGCGGGTGATTCCAACGAACCAGCGATTCGAAACCGAACAGTTTCATCGAGTGAATATTAATAATCGGCTGGTAAAACATCGTCAGTTCCTCACGTTCAAGAGCGACCCTTAAATCGGTTTCGAGCTGCAGCAGCGTGACGGCGCGCGCGTGCATATTATGATCGAAAACGACATAATCCTGTTTTGTTTCCTTGGCGTGATACATCGCAATATCTGCATCGCGTAGTACATCTTCAGCCGCTTCATACTCCGATCCGCCCATTGCTATTCCGATGCTGAAACTTACAAATACCTGTCTGCCATTCAAGGTGAACGGGGAAGATATTTTATCTTTGATGCGCTCCGCAAAATTAATTGCATCTTGAATATTGGAGATGTTATTCAATATAAAAGCAAATTCGTCGCCGCCGAATCGCGCTACCAAATCGTTTTCCCGAACTGATGTCACTAGTCTTTTAGCAACATTCAAAATAAGTTTGTCGCCTATCGAATGACCGAGACTGTCATTAATAGTTTTGAAACGATTGATGTCGAGAAATAATACGGCAAATTTAAATCCAGATTTGTGTCTGGATTTTTCGAGCGCAAAATGAAGCGTTTCTACAAACAGATTGCGATTAGGCAAATCCGTTAGTTTATCGTGAAAAGCGGCGTGGCGAAATTTTTCTTTGCTCTCGCGCAGTGCCACGCTGATACGGTCTTGTTCGAGAATGTAATGCTGCAATTCTCCGACGTGCTTTTCCGCTTGTTCGGCACGTTCGCGCTCGGCTTCTTCAGCCTTGGCGGAAGTTACCCTAACGTCGTCAACGTACCGCCGATATGTAAAATAAACAACGCCTGAAACGGCTACCGCCAACAAAAATAAAGGTGTGTTGACTTGATCCTGAGCTTTGACCGCTAAACCGGCGAGAAGTGCGGAAGCAATGTAAATAACTAAAGCATTAACACAATAATTAAACCAGAGTTCCCAAAACGTACGCGCCGCTTTTTCCGTTTTTAATGCGCTAAAGATCGAAACAAAAATTGAATTACAGAGAAATAAAATTACTCCGGTTGTTAACAGTATGATTATAAACTCGCCTGTTAATTTTTCCGTAACAGTAATTGCCGATTGGAAAAAAAACGCATTTATTACCAAAGCCGTCAAAAAGATTGAGTTTGATCCGGTTAAGAAATTAAACAGAACAGTCTTATTCTTGATCGTAATTCCTTTGCGCCGAAGATTATAGCTTGTAATTAAGGCTTCGCAAGCGGCAATTATAACTGCGCCCCCGCTTCCGTGAGTAAGAAGAATGTAAATGACGACTACTTCTGAGAATGATAAATGAATTTTGGTGCGCGGCAGTTGAATTCGGATGTAGGAACTAAAAAAAATAGTAACAAATGCCAGAACAAAAAACTGTGCGTTGAAATTTTCCTTTGGAAGATTAGATATCGAAAATGAAAAACCTATTATTGCGATGAGTGATAAAACGCACAGATAAAGGTTTTTATAAAAATTATTTTTTGTTTCCCAATTTGTCATTTTATTTATTGAAAGAATTATTTTTATGAGGCTTGAATCGGTTGGAGTTTAGAAATGACCACAACATCAGAAGCGTTGGTCAAAGTTATTATAAAACAAACAATGTTAAATTGCCAGAAAAAAAATTACATCCGCGAAAGTTTTCCAACTTCACGGATGTAATTAATATGAAATAAGTTTTTAATCTTTATTTATTGCATTGCTGAAGTATTATCTCCGGCAATTAACGGAGAACTACTGCTAAAGATAGAATCGCTCAAAAGCATTCCGTCGCTTAGCAACATTCCATCGCTCAAAAGCATTCCGCTACCAAACGTCGAACCATAACTCGTAAATAATACGCCGTCGCTTAACAACATTCCGTCGCTTAACAACATTCCGTCGCTTAACAACATTCCGTCGCTTAACAACATTCCGTCGCTTAACAACATTCCGTCGCTTAACAACATTCCGTCGCTCAACAACATTCCCAACCCATATACTTTTTGATAGTTGGTGATAAGTTTTGTACTCTGACCATAACCTTTGTCGAAAAGAATTCCCTGTGACCAGCCGACTGCTTGACCAGCAATGGTTGAAGTCGGAGTCGGCAGCGTATTGGTTGTCAACATCGGACTGTTGAGCGGAGTTGAAGCCGTCAAATTCTGGCGAACCAGTTTTGCAAGTCTAACCGCACCTTCGATATTTACCTCGCCCGCGCCTTGTTCAAGCGTATTAAATCCGTTGATTCTCTGTGCCGTATATTGGAGAATCATTTTGACCATATTCGGCGTAAGTTTCGGATTTGCCTGCAACATCAAAGCTGCTGCGCCGCTGATGACCGGCGTTGCCATCGAAGTTCCCGATAAATACATCGTTTTTCTTTTGCCGTCCGCGCCGTTTTCATTTTTTAATTGGCTGTTATCTTTGACGATCTCGTTTTTATCGGAATATGCCGCGATAATTTTGTTTCCCGGAGCGACGAGATCAGGCTTACTGATGTGATCGTATTTTTTGACTCCCAAAAGATCGGTATAAAACGAGCGCGTCGGACCGCGTGAACTATAAGTTGCGATTCCGTCATCATTTCTGTTGTCCGTTCCGAAGGTGTTTGTTGCGCCAACGGTGATGACTGACGGCTCATTGCCCGGCGAATGAATCGCACCGTATATTTTTTGTCCGGCGGCGTTTTTACCACTGTTTCCGGCGGCGGCGACAACGATGATTCCGGCATCAACCAATTTTCTGGCGGCGCGACACAACGGGTCGTTGCGGTATGATTCGATTGCCGGAGTTCCCAAACTCATATTGACAACGCGGATATTTTGTTGCGTTCGGTTGTTATAAATCCAATTGAGTGCGCTCAAAAGACGAGCGGTTGTTCCGACTCCTTTGTTGTCCAAAACGCGGACATTGATGATATTTGCATTCGGCGCAATACCTTGATAACTGCTTAAATACTGTGTGTCTTTATCATCGCCGTCTTTTCCGTCGCTTCCAGCAGCAATCGAAGCGACATGCGTCCCGTGTCCGAATTTATCATCCGACAAATTGTCGTCGCCCGAAAAATCAATTTTGTAACTGATTCGTTTGTCGCCTCTGCTGTTAGTGAATGCACGGTGGTCGTCGCGCACGCTCGAATCAACGATGGCGATGCCGATCCCTGTGCCGTCGAGTTGCGTGTCATTTGACAGGTTACGAACCTGAGCCGCGCCGGTCGTTGTTTCGATGTGTCCGAGCGAAACGGTTTTTCTATCGAGTGAAAGATGTTTCGCGCCGCTCACCGCCGCGATTTGTTCAGCGGCGACAAGGGGTAGTTCAATAACCAGAATATTTAACCCTTCCACGCGATTTTCTATTTTCACGCTGTTATTTTTAAGGACCGCCGCCAATTCGGGATTGTTGATATCATCGGACTGCAAAATAACTTTTACTTTTTGATTCGGTTCGGCACTCGCCATTATTTCGCGCAAATCAGGCGAGATTTTGTCGCCGACAAACGAATCGTCTGAGGAATCGTCGGCACCGCTCAAATCAACTTTTCTGAAGCGGTCTTTGAGCTGCACATCGGTCGCTATCTCCGTGCCGTAACCGTCCGCAGTCGCTGTGCTGATGACTTGAATTTTGCCGTCCGCAATTGTCCGGCGCAATGTTCCGGCGATTTCGGCACCGTAAATAGGATTGGTTTTCGAGAAGGTTGAGATATCTTCAACATACAAAATCACATTTTCTTTGACACTTTCGATTTGTTTCAGAACAGTTTGCAGCCGTAAACCGACTTGCTGTACGTTCATCGAATCGGCTATCAAAACGCCCGTATTCAGTTTAAAGATTCTTTTTCCGCGCAGATTTTGCGCTCCGGTTTCCGAGTCCAGCCGGACGGCTAAATTTTCAACCACCGGAACACTTTTGACATTATAGCGGTCGGAAACAATCACGCCTTTGCGACCGGCGACGGCTAATGCAGCCTCAACCTTTTTTATTTCCGGCTCTAAATTATCCGCCAAGTTTAATTTACCTTCTCTGACGAGTTGGGCAATATCTTGAATATATTTTGAAGAGATTTTGCTTTCGTTGCCCTTCGACGCACTTGATGCAAGTTGATTTGTTGAAACACTTTGTCCGAAGACGACTGAAGCCAGCATTTGCAGCAACATTGCAAATGTAATAGTGATTGTTGTTAATTTTTCCCCTTTCATATTTTCCCCTAAACTATTTTGATGTCGGGATCATTTCCCGCTCTCTATTTACCAACTTTCGTGCCACGGCAGAAAACTCCCGTAACCTGTTGTAAAGACTAAATGTTAAGTAAGAACGATAATTTAGCTTTACTTTAAAATTGAATATCATCGGTCAGAATGAACAGATAATTTGTTCATTTTGACCGATGGCTGATTGAAAAATTGATTTTGGAAATGAAAGTGAACTTGAAACTGAGCGAGATTTTATTAATTGATATTCGTAAATTTTAACCGATTCTCAAATTGCAGACCGGACATACTCTAACATCTTCTTTAATAAGTAATCCGATCCAGAAAAGCGGGAAGAAAACGACTAATAAAACCGCAAAAACAATCCAGCCCGCCGTTGATATTTTTCTTTCGTAACGCGGAAAAAGCTGTGCCGAGCAGCGCGGACAATGCGAGCCGTGAGTCATATAGTTCGGCTGCTGATACTGTTGCTGCTGCACGAGCGGCTGCGGTCGCTGTGGCTGCGGCGGTTGAAGCGTTTGATTGACGAGCGGCTGAACTTGATTGATCTGCGGCGATTTACGTACTTTGTTTTCAGCAACTTGAAATTCGTCGGTTTTCCACGAGTACGGGCGCGGCGGCGAAAACTCGTAGCTGTTACCGTTAGACATTTGAGTCTGCAAAAATTTCGTGCCGCAAAAACGGCAAAAATTACTTGTTTCAGTATTTACCTGTCCGCAATTTTGACATTGAATCATAAACGCCTCGCAAAAGTGAATGAGAACTATTTCACGCTGTTTTAACGAATCATATCAGAAAAAGTTCTCTTTTCGGTAACAGGAAATTAATTTTCTCATTCAAATTTGATTTTTCCATCCGTTTTGATCGCTTGATAAACCGATTCAACGAGTTCGACCGACTTGAAACCGTCGAGAGCAGTAACGGGCGGTTTTGTATTATCAATTATCGCGCTGGTAAATGCTTTATCTTCTTGCACATAACCCCACCGCTCTTCTTTTTCCGTCATCGCCCACGACAAGGTTTCAAAATTCGCGTCGCAACCTTTTGAATCAATTAAATGCTCCATTTCCTGCGTTATCAGCGTACGGTGATGGCAAAAAATTTCGATGCGTTCAAATGGAAAATGCCAGCTTGCATCGGACGAAGACGCAAATGTGCAGTGAAAACCGCTTTTGAATTTGAAAATAATCGAAAATTCGTCGAGTTCCGGGTATTCGTGCTGTGAACCGTAAGCGACGAGTTCGGCAATTTCGCCGAACTGAAACCGCATCATATCGAACAAATGAATCGTCGTTTCATATAAAAAGCCGCCCGTCACATTAACGTCGCCCGTCCAAACCGGGTTGAGCAGTTCGCCGCGATTCATTTTAATATGTGCCGAATGTGCTTTATCGCCAATCAGCAATTCTTTGAGTTTCGCATAAACCGGCGCGAAACGGCGATTGTGTCCGACTTGAAAAACTTTATCACTGCCATTGGCAATATCCAGTAATTTTTTTGCGTCCGGCAGTCCGATGGAAAACGGCTTTTCGCAAAAAACGTGCTTCCCGTTTTTAACCGCATCCGAAGCAATTTCCGTATGCGTTTTGTTCGGTGTGCAGACCAACACCGCATCACAATTTTCAAAAAGTTCTCCACGCGAACCACAAACTCTGCCGCCGACTGATTTAGCGGTTCTTTCTGCTTTTTCCGGCGCAATATCGTAAAGCGCGGCAACTTCCGCGCGCTCGTCACGCGCATAAATCTGCGCGTGAACATTGCCGATATAACCAGTGCCGATAATGCCGATTTTAACTTTTTCCATAACTTTTCGGTGTCAATCCTAAAACTTTTTCCGTCGCTGCTTTTGCTCTTTTCGCCACTTCAAATGGGTCTTCGCCCCAGTATTCGGGACGAAAAATCTCAATTGAAACCATCCGGTCATAGCCGATTTGGTCAAATCTTTTTTTAATTTCAACAATCGGCAAAATCCCTTCGCCCGGATAAAGACGGTGCGCGTCGGTTAAATTCTCTTTTGGCAAATCTTCCGCGTCGTTAATGTGAAAAATGAAAAGTTTTTCGGGATTCATCTTTTCAATCGCTTCAAAAGTCGAGTTTCCGGCATAGAAATGAAATGTATCAATGACGTTTCCGATGTTGGCGCGGTTCACTTTTTCGACTATTTCGTTACAGAAATCGAGTGTTTGCACCGAACAGTCAGGTTGTCCGAGAAACTCGAAAGCCAACGAAACATTATATTTTTCAGCGATGTCGCCGAGTTCGTTCAAGACGCGCACCGATTCTTCGGTAATTTCTTCTTTCGACGCATTTTCAGGCAATTTTCCCGGCACGACGACGACGTACGGACAGCCGATTTCGCTCGCAATTTTTGACAGTGTTTCCGTTTCGGCTTTGATTTTCGCGTAATCTTCATCACTGCGAAACGTTATATGTTCGATTGAGTTGATCGAATAAGGTTCGAGATTGTTTTCGACTAAAAGTTTTTTCAAATCAGCGGGCGTGTGCGATTTCAGGTATTTGTACAATTTCGCCGCCCAAATTTCGATCAGTTCATAACCGGCTGCGCTCGCGGCTTTAACATCAGTTTCCAAATCGGCGTGCATCGTCGTCGCACCGTTTAAAGCTATTTTCATTTATTGCTCCAGATTTCTATATAAATTTTGTGAAAATTGTAACACGGAGAGTCTTAAATATAAAAAATATAAATTATATTTGTACTCGTAAGTTATTTTAATTAAAGAGTTTGCAGCAGAACACATCGGTAAATGACGATAAATTGAAAATAAAAACGAAAAAATCTTGTAATATTTCGGCGATTTTTACCATATATAAGTGAAGACCCTTCTTAATTGATAAGTTAGTCATTCATTTTAGCGTTGTCGGTCGCTGAACGAAAATTGAGAAACGGTCAAAACTTACCACACTTTCACCCCGCTAAATTAGAGATAAGTTAATCCCCTTATTAACTTATCTCTAATTTTTTCCTTCGGCTGAATTTGATTCTCTAATCGCCTTGGATTTATCCCCGGCTTTGTAAACCAGATCGGCTTTCTTGCCGTTAAACCGGGCGATTACCAAGTTGGTCTGCTCCGGGAAACTCTCGAAAAAGATCGTGTTTTGCAATTCAAAACCGTCAAAGTCCGTCTCCAAAGGAATTTCGAGATAAACGAAAATCGTATCGGTTTTAACTTCCTTACCAACCCAGTTCAGCTTTTTGATCTGCCCTATCGTGTTTCGCAGAACGAAATTTTCACTCAGATAATCGAGAATAATCTTATCAACGTCAGTCGTTTTTTCGAGATTAACATTTTTTTTCGAGTATTTTTCGAGTACGGGAACGACATCGTGCGTAAAAAGCTGAATGGAAATTTCGGCAAGTTTTTCCTTTTCATCGTAATCAATCCGCGTCAGGGAAGTGTGATAAGTGTGCGCCGCCTCAATCGAAAGCGGAATAGCACAAAGCGCAAAGTGTAGAGTGCAGAGCAAAGCGACATAAACAAGCGTCTTTTCCAAGCGCAATCTAATTTTGTGACCAAAATTACCTAAAACTACTTTCATCACTCCTCGCTCTGCACTCTCCCGATCAAACATGAAACCTGAAACATTGAATCCGAAACTTCATCAAGGGGTTTTCGAGCCGCTGAAAGTCGTCGTTCCCTGCGGCGCGGTAAAATTGCCGCTCATTGCATTGCCGCTGACTTCTCCGACGATGGACAATTCAAGCGGTGACGTTGTTTTAAGTGTCAAAACGCCGTCTTTGTAACTGCCGCTCGAAATTTGCAGCGTTCCCTGCGGCGACACGAGCGTTCCGGTGACAGTATTTTCAACCTGCGTCAAATTCAGCACGAAAGCGAGTGTTTGTCCGCCCGCGTCAACGGCAATATTCCATTTTCCGGTTAAACTCGCGTTGGGGTTTGTCGAAGAAACGGGAGCTTGCGGCTGATTGGCGACAGGCTGGACGTTTCCGCGCCGTCCGGCTTTGAAAACCTGAAAGCGGGTCGGAACAAAGCGGCGCGGAAAATAGTTGTTACTCATATCAGCATCCGCCGTTTCGAGATTCGGGTCTAAAACAATCGCTTTCGCCTCTTTTTTCGTCACGATCAGTTTCGACACATTGAAATTATTGTACCGCCAAATTTCCGCCGGAATGCGAATTTCTTCGCTCGTGCCGTCCATATATTCGACTTTGAGAATCACCGGCATCACGAGTCCGCCGACGTTTTTCAAATCCACGACGTAGAAATAATAGCCCGCGTTAATGATGGATTTTTCCGTCTCGTCAAGCGTTCCCAAGAAATCTTTATAACTTTGCTGTTCCAAATCGCTGACTTTATATTGATCGTAATCATTGTAAAAATCGCGCAGACTCGGATATTGGTCAAGGCGTTTCGGTAAATTTTCATTACGCTGCTGTGACAGTGTTTTCGGCTTGGCGTTCGACTGCTGACGAAGAATTTCTTTTTCGACCGCCGGATTCTGCGTGTTTACCTGATAAAGCCGCACGTTTTCGATGGAAATATCAACGTGGTCGGTCGTATAGAACCAGCCGCGCCAGAACCAATCGAGATCAACACCCGAAGCGTCTTCCATCGTTCGGAAAAAATCAGCCGGGGTCGGACGCTTGAATTTCCAGCGTTCGGAGTATGTTTTAAAGGCGAAATCAAATAAGTCTCTGCCCATTACGGTTTCGCGCAAAACATTGAGCGCGGTCGCCGGTTTGCCATAGGCGTTATTGCCGAATTGCAGCACCGAATCTGAATTCGTCATAATCGGAACCTGGTCTTCGCTCAACATATAATCGGCGATATTCTGCGGTTCGCCGCGTCGTGACGGATAATCTTTCTGCCATTCCTGCTCGGCTAAAAACTGTAAAAACGAATTTAATCCTTCATCCATCCACGTCCACTGGCGTTCATCAGAGTTAACAATCATCGGAAAATAATTGTGTCCGACTTCGTGAATAACGACCGAAATCAAACCGTATTTTGTCCCTGCCGAATACGTTCCGTCGGCATTCGGGCGCGGACCGTTAAAGCAGATCATCGGATATTCCATTCCGCCGACCGGACCGTTGACGCTCTGCGCGACCGGATACGGATAGTCGAACGAATAGCGCGAATAAACATTGAGCGTGTGAATAATCGCCTGTGTCGAATATTTTTCCCACAGCGGATTGCCTTCGTTCGGATAAAATGACATCGCCATCACTTTGTTCCCGCCGACATTATGACCTTGTGCGTCCCAGATGAATTTGCGCGACGAAGCAAAGGCGAAATCGCGCACGTTATCGGCTTTGAAAATCCACGTCTTTTTGCCGGTCGGTTGGTTCGATTCATTTGTTTTGGCTTCATCGGCGGTGACAATTTTCAGCGGCTCTTTCGCCGTCTCCGCCGCTTTCAAACGATCAATCTGCGCTTTGGTTAAAACATCTTTTGAATTCTGCAATACACCTGTACCGGAAATAACGTGATCGTTCGGAGCGGTAATTTTGACGAGATAATCACCGAATTCGAGCGTAAATTCACCGCTTCCCAAAAACTGTTTGTGCTGCCAGCCGTAAACGTCGTAATACGCCGCCATTCGCGGAAACCACTGGGCGATTTCATAAATGTAATTTTTGTCGCGCGGAAAGTATTCGTAGCCCGATCTGCCGCCGAAAATTCGTTGGTTATTGATCGCGTAATTCCAGTCGAGCGAAAAAACAAAAGTCCCGCCGGAGACGAGCGGAGTCGGCAAATCAACGCGCAGCATCGTGTTGTTGAGCGTGTTCTTCAGCGGATTGCCTTTCGCATCGCGCACCGAAGTAATGTTGACTCTGCCGTCGTAAGTTCGCGTCGCCTGCTGTTCCAATTGATTAAGCGGCACGCCTTTATCGAATGACGGCGCGGTTTGCGTTTTGACCGTATCGGAATCTTTGGCGTGAATATTCTGGTCAATTTGCAACCAGACGTAAGTCAAAGTATCGGGCGAAACATTTTTGTAGGTAATCGTCTCCTTGCCGATAATGCGCTGATTTATGTCGTCGAGTTCGACATCAATCGCGTAATCGGCACGCTGCTGCCAGTATTTATTTCCCGGCGCACCGCTCGCCGTGCGCTGTTCGTTCGGGGTCGGCAGAATTTCTTCCAGTTGACGAAATTTATCGCTCGGATTCGATCTCGATTGACCGAACACGAAGCCGACGCTTAACAAAAGGACAATAATTGCGGACAGTTGACGCAAAGACATTTTTTTCTCCTGAATTTTTTAATTTTTTGTGGAAATTGTGCGCGTTGATAATACGGCGCAAAATTGAAAACAAATTTTATTAAGTTTCGTTTATTTTTTACGAAAAATCAATCGGTCGGAGCGCGGAAGTCTCGTCCGCCAGCCAGCGAAGCGAGGCTGTCATCGTTGTCAACAAATTAAAGATAAAGAATACGTATTCAACGCTTCGCTTCACTGCCGGGACGTGAGAATCTCCCTCAATCAACAAATCAATAGCGAAGTTGCAAGCATTGTCAGCAAATTTCACATACAGAAACGCTTCCAACGCCTCGCTCTCGCTGTCGTTGGGCGGACGAGACTTCCGCGCTCCGACTATTGCGTTTTGTCCCGGTATTCGTTGACTATATCTATGTCTTTGCTAACTGTGTCGGCTAAAACAACGACCAATTCGTCCTTGACGGCGGTATCGAAAGCGTTGAAAATTGCTTTTTTCGATTCGGCAATTACTTCGACGGACGGTTTTTTATCGCTTTCCGCAATGCCTTCCTGCAAAAGCTCGAACACTTCTTCTTGGGAACGCCCGCGCAGATAATCGCCGCGCCGGATAATGATTTTATCGAACGCTTCCGCGCACAATCTGCCGACTTCACGCAAATCTTCGTCGCGCCGGTCACCGACTCCGGTTAAAACAGCGGTTCTTTTTTCGTAGGAAAGTTTATTGATAAAATTGCTCAAACCGATCAGTCCGGCGGGATTGTGCGCGAAATCCATCAGCACCGTAAAATTACCCATTTCGATAAAGTTGATTCGTCCTGGCGTTTGCGCGGTCGAAGGCGTAAAAGTCGTCAATCCGCCGCGAATGTCTTCCAAGGATACGCCGTGAACGAAACAGGCGAGCGTCGCCGCCAGCACATTTTGAATCATAAAGTCGGCGCGTCCGCCGTAAGTCAGCGGAACTTCAATCGCTTTTTCGACGCGCACTTTCCATTTACCTTTCAAAATCGTGATATAGCCGTTTTCGTAAATACAGGAAATGCCGCCGCGTCGCGCATTACGCTGGATGTTTTCGTTGTTTTCGTCCATCGAAAAGAAAACCGAAGTGCCGTCAACCAATTTTCGCATCCGGTACACGTTTTCGTCTTCCGCATTCAAAACGGCGAAACCTTTCGATGAAACCGAACGCGGAACGACGGATTTAACCCGCGCTAAATCCTCTAGCGTATTAATATCTTTGAGTCCGAGATGATCGGCAGCGACATTCGTGACGACCGCCACGTCACAGTGATCGTAACCCAAACCGGAACGAATAATGCCGCCGCGTGCCGTTTCCAAGACGGCGATCTGCACGGACGGGTCTTTCAAAACAAGCTGTGCGGAAACGGGTCCGGTGTTGTCGCCCGCGACAATTTGATTGTTTTGAATGTATGTTCCGTCAGTCGTCGTAAAGCCGACGGCACAGCCGCTGCCCTTTAAAATATGGGCGATGAGCCGCGTCGTCGTCGTTTTGCCATTTGTGCCGGTGACGGCGAAAATCGGGATTCGCGCCGGGGTTCCGGGCGGGAATAACATATTGAGAACGTATTCGGCGACGTTTCTGCCGATGCCTTCGGACGGTGCGAGGTGCATCCGAAATCCGGGCGCGGCGTTGACTTCAATGATGCCGCCGCCGTTTTTGTGCAGCGGTTCGGTGATGTTCGGCGCAATAATATCAACACCGGCGATGTCTAAACCGATAATTTTGGCGATGCGTTCAAACAGAAATATATTTTCCGGGTGCGCTTCGTCCGTTCGATCAATCGCCGTCCCGCCGGTCGAAATATTCGCCGTCGTTTTCAAATGCAGAATTTCATTCTCAGGCAAAACCGTCTCGAGCGTGTAATCTCTTCCCTTTAAAATTCGCTCGGTCTGCGCGTCAACGTCAATCTGCGTCAGCACGTTTTCGTGTCCGAAACCGCGGCGCGGGTCTTCGTTAATTTCATCAATCAATTGCTGAATCGTCTGCGTTCCGTCGCCGATGATGTGTGCCGGCGTTCTTTCGGCAATCGCGACAATTTGATTATTAACGACGAGGGCGCGAAAATCCGCACCAGTCAGCATTTTTTCGATGATAACGTTTCTCGAATAGCTTTTGGCTTTGTGAAATGCCGTGATGACTTCTTCTATATTTTCAAGTCCGACTGTCGCGCCCTTGCCGTGATTCCCATCGAGCGGTTTGACGACAAGCGGAAAACCGAGCGATTTAACTGCTCCTTCAAGTTCGTCTTCTTCGCGGATTTTATAGCCTTTCGGGACGGGAACGCCCATTTCACCCAAAAGTTTTTTTGTCGCATCCTTATTTCCGGCGATGTCCACCGAAATCATATTCGTTTTTGCCGTCGTCGTCGCTTGAATCCGCTGCTGATGAACGCCGTAACCAAGTTGAACGAGCGATTGGTCATTGAGCCGAATAAAGGGAATGTCGCGCGATTCGGCTTCTTCGACAATCGAGCCGGTGCTGGGTCCAAAACGCACCCGTTCACGAATTTCGCGCATTTCCTGAACTTCATCGGCGAGCGTCTGTTTGATCTCGTCAACCGGCTTGCCTTCCGCCAATTCGAGAAAAAGCCGCACCGCCGCCCGCGCCGCATAACGCCCGACTTCTTCTTCGTGGTAAGCGAAAACAACATTGTAAATTCCCGCTTCGCCTGTTTCCCGCGTTCTGCCGTAACCAATGTCCATTCCGGCGAGCGTTTGCAGTTCGAGCGCGAAATGTTCGATGACGTGACCCGCCCACGTCCCTTCTTTGACGCGCTTGAGAAAGCCGCCTTCTTCTTTGTAGCTGCACCCGTGCGATTGCATACTCGGCATCACCTGCTTCATCCGCCCGAAAAAACCTTTCAGTTTATTGGTCGGCTTCTGCTCGTAATCCTCGATATCGAGCCGCATTATGATCAACTTTTTCCAATAACCGCTCCAATAGTTCGGTCCGCGCAGTGTTCTGATTTCTAATATATTCATTTCAAATTCCAGATTCCAGATTCCAAATTTCAAATTCCAGACCGGAGATAAATCTCGCATCTTAGATTTGGAATCTGCAATTATTTCCTTCCCTTCATTTCCGATTGACGAATATAGCTTCTGAAACCGGAAATTTGACGACTTGTTTGTAAAAGTTTTTCAGACAAAATTTTGTATTCGTCTTCCAAAATGTAATTTCGATGAAGAGCAAATTTGGCTTGAGCGCGAACCTCGCCGCAAGAGCCTTTGGCAATGGTTAAAAAATTGGCAAATTCTTTATTCCCGTCTCTTTCAAAACCTTCCGCGATATTTGAAAATATTGAGACGGCAGCGCTTCTGATTTGGTCGCGCAAACCATAATCCTGATTTAACTTCCCAACCGATGTAATGTCATAAACCAAATTTGCACAATCAAAAGCAAGTTTCCACACTTCTAAATCTTCAAATTTCTCAATTTTTGACATTATTCTTTAAATAATTTTAGATTCCAGAACCCAAATTTCAAATTTTCATGCTTGAGTTTCAAATTTAACCTTTAACTTGAAAATTACAAATCTGAAATCTGGAATTTGGAATTTGGAATTATTCAATATCGGGCAGTAAAAATTCGTTCGGAGGTTGGAGCGGCGTTCTGGCGAAATAATCATAGATCAGACCGTCGCCGAGAATATGTAATTGTACGCCGCAGACGCTGAAAGATTGGAAATCGTCAACTTCGGCGATTTCGTTGTATGTGATTTGTGAACCGTCAACGATTGTCACCGCGCCGTCACCGAAAACTTCCAAAATGCCTTCGTTGTCTAAAATAATTGCCGTGTTTTCGTCAATTCCGATGCCCAGATTATACGGATTATACGAAACCGCCGTAATCAGACGGCTGATGCGCCCGCGCTCGGTAAAATGTTGGTCAATAATGATGTTTTTGAGAAAACCGAGTCCGGGCGAAAGTCTGACTGAATTTTTGTGCGGATGCGGCGTTGATTCGCCGCGCACAATCATCGCCGAACTCATTCCTGCCGCGCCTGCACTCGTGCCGGCGACGACGATGTTGGTTTCAGTAATCATCTGCCGCAATTTCTGCGAGAAATTTGTCCCGCCCAAAATCGAAACGAGCCGCATTTGATCGCCGCCGGTGATGAAAACGCCGGTCACGCCATCGAGCAAAACGTCGGCATCCGCCGTGAAAACGTCCTGCCGCGAAGTTGCCCGCAAAACGCGCGGATTTGCCACGCCGAGGTTGCGAAACGCCTGCACATAAACGTCCGCCGCAAATTCGGGAAAGTCAGAGGCGACCGGCACGATCAAAATTTCCGCTTCGTCGCCGCCCGCGAGCGAAAGAAATTTTCGCAAAATGCGTCGTTCATTATATTTATCTTCCGCGCCGCCGATGATGAGCAGATGCCCGCCGATGACTTCACGGTGTATTCTTTTATCCATTTGATTAAAGGTTTCGGGTTCAAAATTCAAGATTTTCTAATATCCGAATTTCAAATTCTAACCCCTAATTGTAAATAATTGCAAAATCATAAACTTATAGTCTGCAATTTGAAATGTGGAATTTGAAACTGGAATCTGGAATTACAACCCGCTTCTGACAATATCGTGAACGCGAAGCAGCCCGACACAGCAGCCTTTTTCGTCAACTACCGGCAGCACGGAAATTTGCATCGGGCGATTTTCCATCAACTGCAAAGCGTCAAAAGCAAGCATTTCCGGCATCGTCGTTGTCGGATTAGCAGTCATCATCTGTTCGGCTTTTAAGTTTTCCAGATTGTTGGCGGCGGTTTTTTCGATGGTGCGCCGCAAATCACCGTCGGTGACGATGCCGATGAGTTTTTTATCTTTATCCGTGATGTTGACCGCGCCGAGCGAATGCTTGGAAATTTCTTTGACGACTTCAAGCCACGAAGCGGCAGGCGCGACGTTCGGGCTGTCGTGCATCAAATTGGAAACTTTCAGCGTCAATCGTTTGCCCAACCGACCCGCCGGATGATTGGCGGCGAAATCTTCGGCGGTTTTCCCCTTCGACTGCATCAGCGTCATCGCCAACGCGTCGCCGAGCGCGAGCGCGACGGTCGTCGAAGTCGTCGGCGCGAGATTGAGCGGACACGCTTCTTTGTCAACCGATGCGTCCAAAATTACATCGGACTGCCGCGCCAGCGTCGAATCAACATTGCCGACGATGGAAATAATACAGATACGGCGCATTTTAAGTGTCGGCAGCAGCAGCAAAATTTCATCTGTTTCGCCCGAATTTGAAAGCGCGATGACGACATCGCCATTCGTTATTACGCCGAGACCGCCGTGCAGTGCGTCCGACGGGTGCAGAAAAACCGCCACCGTTCCCGTGCTGGTCAGCGTCTGCGCGATTTTCTGCGCGATGATGCCGGATTTGCCGACCCCGATGACGACGATTTTGCCGCGGCATTCTTCCAAAATCTCAATCGTTCGCTTGACTGTCTTTTTTTCCAAACGCGCCGCCGCCTGCTCAATTGCCTGCGCTTCGAGATTCAACAATTCGACGACTTTTTCAAAACTATGTATCACGATTAAGATTTTTCCTATCAGAAACCGTCTGCGTCAGCGGACGGTTTAATTTGCGTTGATTCAATTGTTTTATTTGTTTATAAAGTGTTTAGCTGTTTGGCTTTAACGATTCGCCACCGCAAAGAGTTCTGACTTATTTGAAACTGCGCGGGACTTTCGCGTCGGTCAAAATCACAAAATCACCGAGGTTTTCGTGCTTCGTTTTGTCAAATTTGTTGAAATCATCTTCATAGCGCATCGTCACGACCGTCACTTTCAATTTCGGGTTGAGTTTCAAAAGTTGTTCCACCGTGCCGAGCCGGTTTTCGCTGTGAAAACTGCCGTTTAATTGAACGATCAAAGCGTTTTTATTATTTTTCAAATATTCCGCCATCGAAAAAGCCATCGTCGCGTCCCACAGCGTTTGCGATTCGAGAATTTTCGAGACGCTCTGCGTATTGCTTGGCATTCCGCCCATCAGAGCGGTAAATTTCTTGGTGTAAGCGTCTGAAGATTGCGCGTAAGGCAGCGGCGCGAGCCATTTCTTTGCTTCGGGCGAAAGCAGACCGAGTGCGTCGCGTCCGTTGCGCGAAACCATATTGACGTAACGGCGCGGCGCATTGGCGGCGATCACGTCGAGTTGATTTTGTTTAGCGTATTCGACAAGCGGGCGATAGTCGGTTTTATAATTGTTCCATGGGCGGCTGTCGTCCGTAAATTTCTTTTCCGTGATTAAATCCTTCAAATACTCGTTCAAAACGGTTTGCACATCGCGCTCGAACATTTCCATCGAAAGCGCGATTTTTCTGGTTTTACCGTATTTTTCAAAATTTTTTCTGAAAATTTCCAACTGAAGGTAATGCGCTGTTGCGTCGTCGTGATTTTCGCCGAGAAATATCACATCCGAGTTTCCGGCAGCGTTGATAATCTGCTCCATCGTCGCCGGATTTCCCTGCGCGTCGTAAATTCGGGAACTGCTCTCTGAAATTTGCGCGGCTATCAAGTTACTCATCAAAATAATAAAAAATAAAGCTAAGACTGTTTTAGACATAATATTCGTTTTTTTTTTACGTTAAAAGTTTAACTCAATACAAAAAGCTGCAAAAGTTATGATTTCATTTATTGGTTGATTTTTTAGTTGAAGAAATAAGGTCAGCTTCTCGACTCATTATATTTTAGCGATAGAAATGTGTTTCGATTCGAGACACATTTTATTTTTGTCTGTCAAAAACATTCCTACTTCAACGATCCAAACTCCTTTATACTCTTATTTCACAACTATTTAATTCTATTGGCACATCATTTGCAAACCTGGATTACAAGCTAGTAAGCTAGAATTTATCAATTCAAACAAGGAGATACAAAATTATGAATGATGGAACGGTCAAAGAAGAAATGGGCGGATTCAAGGATAGAGTTGTCGGTGACGTAAAAGAGGCAACGGGTGCGGTTACGGGAAACCGAAGTCTTGAGAATGAAGGTGCGGCACAAAACAACCTTGGCAACGCGAGACAAGAAAACAACGACGTACTCGGTTCAAACACCGGAGCTACGAGATCAGCATCAGGAAGCGGTATGGTTACAGGAATGTTCAGAAGCCGCGAAGATGCGGAAAGAGCTTACAATTCCGTCACGAGCCGCGGCTATCATAAAGATGATGTCAATCTTTTGATGTCCGATAAAACGCGAGACACTCAGTTTGCTGATGGTGCAGATACCGAATTGGGCAGCAAAGCATTGGAAGGCGCAGGTGTCGGTTCAGCAATCGGCGGAACACTCGGCGCAGTTATTGCCGGTATTGCGGCAATCGGAACAAGCGTATTGATTCCGGGTTTGGGATTACTTGTTGCGGGACCTTTGGCAGCAGCTCTAGCCGGAGCCGGAGCCGGTGGTTTGACAGGCGGATTGGTTGGCGCGCTGGTCGGCTCGGGAATTCCTGAAGAAACTGCGAAACAGTATGAATCAGGTATCAACGATGGCGGTATCGTGGTCGGAGTTCAGCCGCGTAATGCTGAAGATGCCGATTATTTCGAGAACGAATGGCGCAACAGTCGCGGCGAAAACATTTATAGATAGTTTTTGCGCGAAAAACTCTTAAACAACAAATAAAAACAGAAACTTCGTCAATTAATTGGCGGAGTTTTTGTTTTTCTTAATCGTCAGATGTCCGCCGTTCTTGATTTGAAATAATAAGTGTTGTTCAATGAGAACCGATAAAAACTTTGTAATGAATTAAGTCGAGGTTAAAACACTGATGAACGATTGGATGAGAGACCGGGAACAAAAACTGCGTGAGTTTTTTAAGATCGCGCCCAACACTGAAATTGCTGCGAGCGAAAGTTTGGAATCATTTGATGTGTCGGAAAGGATTGACGAAAAGCTGAAATTTTTCAACATCGAATGGCACATCATTCCGGCGGAATCAGCAATTCCGGTTGAAGATGAGAATTATCGAAAACTACTGTATCCGATGCTCAAACGTGAATTTGATTCGGCTGAATATAAAACGACGACTTCTTACCGCGCTATCACCAACGGACATCGCCGCCATCAGGGGCGCATCATCGGGATCGAAACAACGGCAAAGCCGAAGTACTTGCCGGAAAACAGACAGTCTTATGGAACGCCGTATGGATTTGAATCGCAAGCTGATCCGCTGGCGATTTATATGGAAAAAGCCGGATTTACAACCGGCAATCGTTACGGACACACATATCAAGCGCTGCGCGAATTTGTCAATATTGTCAATGAAGATTGGCAGGCGCGTCAAATAATGCCAAAGGGATTTCGATTTACGATTTGTCCGCCCGTTATCTTCAATTTGATCGGGACAATTTTTCACCCGGAATGGAGTTTGACCGAATCGCTCGAACTCGGCTTTTACCGCGACGACCACGGCAACGCGAAATGTTACGCTGTCGGTTCAAACGCGCCGAATGATTTTTCATACATCAGCGAGATTGAAACCGCGTCGGACTGGACGTATTTGGGTTTTCGCGCCGCCCTCGTGCCGGACGACGTTTAGATTCGGTAAACAACTTATCGCCGGCAAAAACACTCCAACACTAATTATCACCGGAACTTCACGTAACTCAAAACGCTGTCTTTTAGGACGGCGTTTGACTTTTACGAGGAAGGAAATTTTATGAAAAGACAGTATGTTCGGCATCTATTCGCCGCATTTTTTTTATTATCGGGACTCGTGTCAAATCTACTTACTCTGCCCGCCTTCGCTCAGGAAGAAAATTCCGCGAACTCCAATAAAACCGCTTCTCCAAGCCCGACACCAACACCCGAGCCAACTCCGATTCCGCTCGCCGATATAATTTCGCAGGCGGAAACGACTACAAAAAGTTTGAAAGATACGCAGTCGGGACTTGGCGGTAATCCGGGCGTTGTCCTCGTCGAACAGGAGTTACCGCAGACTACGAAAGAACTCGATCTAAACGAACCGGAAACCAACCAACTGCTGACAACCAAACCTTCATTGGAGACGCTTCGCAAAACCGAACAGGAATGGAAGTCGCTCGCGGACAAGTTTCCGGCGTGGAAGGATGATTTGAAAACGCAGATTAATCTGCTCGACAAACAGGCGAACGATCTTAAAAACCGGAATACGCTGTGGGTGCAAACTTTAGAGTCACTAAATGTTTCACCCGTCGCCGCGCCCGATGCGAACACGACGGACTCGGCAAATGCAAATTCAGCAGTGCCGACCGAAGGCGGCACTAATATTCCGCCGGAGGTTTTGCAGAAAATTCAGACGACGATTGAGGCAATTCAGCAAACTCAAAAACAAGTTCAGGAACAGCGCGCCAAACTGCTGACGCTGCAAACCCGCCTCAGCGCACAGGAATCGCGGATCATCCAAATGCTCGCCCTCATCGTTCAGGTGCGTGAAGAAGCATTGTCGCATCTTTTTGTCAGGGACAGTCCCGCCATTTGGAATGTGCAGAGCGGCGCGGATTCGGCAAACGGTTTGATTCGACAGACGAAAGATTCGTTCGTCACACAGGCGAAAGCATTAAATGAATACGCTTACCGGCACGGCGACCGATTTTTTCTGCACGCAATTCTACTGATTTTCTTGATCGGCGGATTGTTTTGGGCGCGGCGCAACGTGCGACCGAAAGTTTTGGAAGAACCGAAACTCAAACAGGCGACCGTCGTTTTTGAATATCCGGTTTCAACGGCTTTAATTTTGACAATTCTGGTCAGCGGGTGGCTGTACCCGCAGGCACCGCGCATTTTAAGTTCCCTGCTCGGGGCTGCCGCGCTGATTCCGGGCATTGTTATTCTTCGTAATTTAATCGAAAAATCATTGTTTCCGATTCTCAATGCGCTGGTCATTTTTTATTTCGTTGACCGTCTGCGTGAAGTAACCGCCGCGCTGCCGATGATTTCGCGTCTTCTGTTTCTGGCGGAAATGCTGGGAGCGATTGTTTTTCTCGTTTGGGTTTTGCGCTCGAAACATCTGACCGACAAAATCGAGGTCAAACATCAGCGCATTTTTACGACAATCAGAAAAATAATTCCGTTTGCGCTGGGAATCTTCACCGTTTCGTTTGTCGCCAATGCCCTCGGCTTTGTCAATCTGGCGCGAATCATCGGCAGCGGCATTCTAAGCAGCGCGTATATCGCCCTGATTTTTTACACGGCATTGCGAATCGCCGAAAGTCTGCTGATTTTCGCCGTTCGGGTGCGCCCTTTTTCCACCCTCGGAATGGTCAAAACACACCGCCGAATGCTGCAGGACAAGATTTTGCGCGGTCTGCGCTGGATGGCGATTATCGCGTGGGTCGTGTTAACGCTCAACGCATTTTCCGTCCGCGAACCGGTTTTCGCGTTTTTCACCGATATTCTGACGGCACAAGCCGGTTACGCTTCGTTCCACGTTTCGCTCGGTGACGTAATTTCTTTTGCTGTAACGGTTTGGCTGTCATTTCTGCTCGCCCGCCTGGTGCGGTTCGTTTTACAGGAAGACGTTTATCCGCGCGTCAATTTAGCGGGAGGCATTCCCTACGCGATTACGACGATGAGCCGTTATGTGATTTTGATTGTCGGCTTTTTCCTGGCAATCGCGGCGTTCGGCGTTGATTTGACGAAATTTACGATTCTCGCCGGCGCGTTCGGTGTTGGTTTGGGATTCGGTCTGCAAAATATTGTCAACAACTTCGTGTCCGGTTTGATTTTATTATTCGAGCGTCCGGTCAAAGTCGGCGATGTCGTTCAACTCGGCGAACATCAGGGCAATCTCAAACGCATCGGTTTGCGGGCGAGCGTCGTTCGCACGCTGCAAGGCTCGGAAGTCATCGTCCCGAACGGTCAGCTTATTTCTGAGAAAGTGATTAACTGGACGTTTTCCGATCAGCAGCGGCGGCTCGAAATAAACGTCGGAGTCGCCTACGGCAACGATCCGGCAGAGGTTATCAAGATTTTGACCAACGCTGTTTCGAGTCACCCGGACATTTTGAAAGACCCGGCTCCGGGCTGTCTGTTTCTCGGTTTCGGCGACAATTCGCTTGATTTTCAGGCGCGGGCGTGGACGAGCAAAACTTCGCAGTGGGTCGTCGTTCAAAGCGATCTCGCTGTGGCGATGGAAGCGGCACTACGCGCTGCCGGAATCGAAATCCCGTTCCCGCAGCGCGATTTGAACGTCAAAATTATTGATAAAAATCTACTGGAGAATATGCGCGGCGTTCAGCCCGTCAACGGCAGCGAAGAGTAATTCAGGCGGAGCGCGGACAGCCTGTCTGCGTGTCGAGCGCAGGCGAGCAACTTTTCCGCGTTAAAAAATGTCTTGTAATAAAAACAAATGTCTCACCGAATGCTGCGCTGCGTTGGCGGACAAACCTTCCGCACGACGGCTTTTACCGTCCTGTATCTTCAAACCGTTTCAGTTTGCGATACAGCGTTGACAAATCTATACCTAAAATTTCGGCGGCGGTGGTTTTGTCGTCATTCGCCGATTTTAGAATTTCCAAAATATAGCGGCGTTCCATTTCTTCGAGCGGCGGACGCAGACCTTCTGGGTCGCGCATTTCAAAATTGCCGCTTTCGCTGTTTCTGATTTTCGGCGGCAGACTTCCGAGATCAATTTCATCGCCCGACAAAATTACGGCGCGTTCGAGCGCGTTTTGCAGTTCGCGGATGTTGCCCTGCCAGTTGTAATTGACCAACGCGGACATCGCTTCGCGGCTGATCGGTTTTTCCGGCGCGTTTTGTTTCCGCGCGGTTTCGGCGGTGAAATGTTTGACGAGCAGCGGAATATCTTCGCGCCTCTCCCGCAGCGGCGGCAGATTTATTTCGATGACGTTCAAACGATAAAACAAGTCCTCGCGGAAACGATTTTCCGCCACTTCCGTTTCGAGATTTTTGTTCGTCGCGGCGATGATGCGCGTGTCGAATTTAACGGCGACGCTGGAGCCGACCGGCGTAACTTCCTGCTCCTGCAAAGCGCGAAGCAGTTTGACCTGCAAATTCAGCGGCATTTCGCCGATTTCGTCGAGTAATAAAGTTCCGCCGTCGGCAGAGCGGAAAAGTCCTTTTTTGTCAGCCGCTGCGCCGGTGAACGCGCCCTTGGTGTGTCCGAAAAGCTCGCTTTCGAGCAGTGATTCCGGCAGTGCGCCGCAGTTGACGGCGAGAAAAAATTTGGCGGCGCGTCCGCTGTTAAAATGAATGGCGCGGGCAATCAATTCTTTGCCCGTTCCGCTCTCGCCCTGAATCAAAATTCCCGCGTTGGTGGCGGCAACTTTCTCAACGAGTCGAAAAACATCTTGCAGTGCTTCGCTTTTACCGATAATTTCAGGGAAACCGTATTTTTGATTTAATTCGCGGCGCAGCGCACGATTTTCGCTGAATAACTCTTTCGTGCGAATGGCATTTCTTATCGTTTGCAGTAAATCTTCGTTGACAAACGGTTTGGTGACGTAATCGTAAGCACCTTTGCGAAGCGCGGCGATTGCCGAATCAACCGACGAATACGCCGTCATAATAATCACAATCGCTTCGCTGTCAATAGTTTTCAACTGGTCGAGCAGTTCGATACCGTCCATTCCCGACATTTTTATATCAGTCAGCGTGACGGCGATTTCATTGTTTGAAAAAATCTCCAACGCATTCTCCGCACTGTCGGCGGTGAACACGCGGCAGCCCTCGCCTTCAATCAACTGCCGCAGAATCGAGCGCATCAATTCTTCGTCTTCAACGACTAAAACATTCGATTTACTCATAGTTTTAAAAAGTTAAGGCAAAAGTAAACATTTCACTTTTGCCTTTCTGATTTTTAATTTTTTCTTCGCTTTTTATCTTTCGCCGCGTTCCTGTTCGACTTCGGTTTCCAAATTGACGACGAGACGCTTTGCACCGGGTTGGTCGAAGGTTTCGATCCAGCGCAGTGTTTCGTCTAACACGCGCAGTTGATATTGTTTCCAGTTTGGTTTGCCGACGACCGCGCCGAAATCTCCGGCGTAATATGCTGTGCGCGGCGGGCGAACTCTATCGGTCATCGCGCGGTCAACCGCCAGCATAATCGTCGGAATTCCTTTTCCTTCGAGTTCGCGGGCGACGATGCCGAGCGTTTGATGACACAGCCGCGAAGCCGGAACTAACAGTGCAGCTTGGACTTCGTAACGGGCGATGCGTTCGGCAATCTGCGGCGCAAGCTGTTCGGCGACCAACCTCGCGTTCGGAATATGGCTGCTCAAACTCCACCAAACGTGGTTCAATCTGCCGATCACACCGTTGGCTTCGTATTCGAGCAGTCTTTCGACCGGAATCTGACAGTTTATGTCCTGCAAAATCGCCGCCGGATCGTAGCCGCGAGCCGCAAAAAGCAGATCTTCCGCTTCAACTTCAATCGGAATTTCCTTAAACGACGCATCGCCGTCACGCGAAGTGATGTCGAACGGTTCAGTGCCGTCAATATACGCGCCCGCCGACGAAATTAAAGCCAGATTCAGCATCGGCAGCGCACGGCGCATCGGCGTGAACGGCGCATTGGTATTTTCGACGAACGGATAGCTGTCGAGATTGTCGTTTGCCCGCCAATTTTTGAAACGTCCCGAAAAGTCGGTCAGACTTTCAACAATTTTGTCATTTTGCGCCGGGACGGGGCGACTGGCAATTCCCAACCGGCGTTCGATATTTTCTCTGATTGAATTTAACATTTTTATGGTTAAGGAGTTTTGAATAATTCGGGATCAATTCCGAATTGATTGTTCTTCGCGACGGGAACTGCGAAAGATTTGCGGGCGATCATAAAAAACACGACAAGTGCCGCGATCATCGCCGCCATCAAAACCCATTGCGAATATTGATGCAGATTATTAAACTGAATTCTCAGCGGATCGTCAATCGCAACTTCATCAATCGGACGACCGATTTGTGTTTTGATCCACGACAGCCACAAACCGATGGCAAATTGCCCGACGGCGCAGGCGGCAGTCAGAATCACCAATAAAATGCGTTCCGTCCACAGCCACAGCGGTTTAATGTTCAACTGTTTGAGAAACGAAGTCGCCAGCAAAATAAGACCGATGACTAAGCCGCCCACATTGATTATCAAAAGTGTGCGCGAAACGACCGAACCGGCGAGTTCCCGCGACGGCAGAACGGCAAACGAACTCTGCGCGACTGCAATAAAAAAAACCGCCGCGCCGAGCCACAAACCGACCAACAAAAGCCGAAAATCAGAAATAAATTTCATAATAATTTGCTGCTTCAAACAAATTGTTATTATGTCGGTTTTCAGGGGAAAGCGCAAAAGGTTGTTGACTAAAAAGATAGAATCTCGACAAAAATTCCGCAAGCGTTTCGCTTCCCCGTTCCGGCACAGCAGAGAACGAGATAATGTCGCTCAAACCAAAATGCAGCTTCAATGCGTATGCGGCGCACGTTAATTCTTGCTCCGCTCAAATAAATGGCAAGCGAGACGCTTGCGCTCCGGTCATTGTAAAAAGTGAAAGGTGACAAGTAAAAACATTCACTTATCACCTTTCACTTTTACCTTATTACCTTTTACCTTTTTACTTTCTCAGCCGCGCCTCGACATTATTCGCTTTCAACGAATTTCCGGTCGCTTTCTGCAAATCGGCAATCGCTTTGTTGAGTTCGGTTTGGGCGCGAAGTTCGGCACTTTTGGCAGTCGTCAGCGCGGTTTGGCGGTCTAAAACCATATAAATGTTCGACTGTCCCGCGTCGAGTTTGCGCTGTTCGGATTCGTATTGTTTCCGGCTGTTTTCGCGTAAAATCGCCGCTGTTCGCAAACGCGCTTCGGCGGTTCTGACCGACTGCAAAGCGTTTCGCACGTCAACCTGAATGTTTTGCGCGATTTGTTCGCGCTGCGTCTGAAGCTGTTCGCCCTGCACCAACGCTTTGCCGAGTCCGGCTTTGGCGATTTCGTTGTGCAGCGGCAGATTAAACTGGACACCGGCGCGAAAGGTCGGGTACCGATTTGCAAAAATATCGGTGAACGAACTGAAATTGCTGCCCGTCAAATTGCTCGAAACGGTTTGGGGCGGCGGAATATTTATCAAACTGATCGGCGGCTGCGTCGGATTATTGGCGTTGACCAGCGGAATGATTTGATTGAGCGTCGTCGCCGTCGAATTATTTGAAAAAATGCTGATTGCATTCGGGTTCGCCGTTCCCGCAATGCCCGAAGTCGTGTAGCTGGCAATCAAATCAATCTGCGGTTTCGCCTGATCTTTATAATAACGGCGGTCAAGTTCGTTGATGTCTTTCTGCACATTGTTGATTTCGATTTCAGGACGATTTTTCAACGCCAAATCGAGGGCTTCCGTCAGAGTTGTGTTCGGCGCGTCCAGATCAACCGAATCGGTCGGGACAATCGAAGCGTTCCAAATCGGCGCGGTCTGATTTTCGGCGATCAGATTTTTGAGCGTATTTTCGGCGCGGTTGACATCATCGAGAGCCGCATAAACATTCTGCTCGAAATTTGCCACTTGCGTTTCCGCCGCGACAATATCAATCGGCGCGAGCTGTCCCTCTTCGACTAGCCGCTGATTGTGCGTCAGTTGATCTTTTGCATCCCTGACCGAATCGCGCTGCACCTGCAAATTTCGCAAACTATACGTCAAATCCCAGTAAGCTCGCTGAACATTAGTAATTGTATCAATCGAACGCTGCCGAAACTGCGTGTCGGTCAACGAAAGATTACGTTTGGCAATTTCGACAATGCGGCGCGGCTGATCAAACCGCCGCCCGCGAAAAAGCGGCTGTGTGACGCTGAAAATGAGACTCGAATTATACTGCGGACTCAAAACCGACAGCGGATTGCCTGACGAAACCTGCTGATTATTCGCCGTCGCGCTGAAAATAGTCCCGTACTTTTTGAGATAACCTTGAAAACCGGCGTTTCCGACAATCGAACTGGTCGTGAAAGAATTAACACTACTGAAAACACTGACGTTCGGAACAGTCGCCCGTTCGTAATAAGTTTGCCCCGTAAATTTCGGGTCGTAAAAACCGTTCGCCGAACGCAAATCGAACTCGGCGATCCGCACATTCTGCCGCGAAACCTCGATGTCCTTATTGTTTTCCAGTGCCATCGTGATCGCTTCTTTTAATGAAAGCGGCTGCTGATTCATCAGATCAACGCCGACTAACCCTAAATCTGGCAACGATTTGTCGTCCGATTGATAGTTCGGCGCAATGGGCGGCACCGCCCGCAAATCCTCAGGCTGTACATTTTGCGTATCGTCTGCTGCCGGTGTCGGCGAGACGGTCGGCGACGGCGTTGGAGTCGGCGTTTCAGCCTGTGCCGAAACTCGATTAAAACTCAGAAAAATAAATAAAAACAGACTGCCAATCGTCAATATAAGATTATATTTAATAGAAAATTGTTTGCTCATAAACCCTTTCCGGAAAGCCATAAGTAAGTGCTTACTTACCTCATACTTTTATCTCATTTTTGAACATTCAAGTCAAACACGCTTGTAAAAATTTTCGCGTCCGGTTTTGAAAATCCGTTGCTTGATAGCGCGAACATCCCGCTCGGCGCGTCCAAAATCATTATGGGTAATATTTGAATCTTTCCCCACTCACTTCTCTCCTGTAACTTTCACAGCGGTCAAAGGAAATTTGATGATGCTTGAGAAAAGTGCCAAAAAACAGCTCATAATTAGAAAAGGTTCAAAAGAAAAATCTTGTCAGGTAGAAAGCATTTTACCTAACAAGACTTAACCAATCTACCGACCGCCAGTCTATTGTTTACTGAACAGTGAACTCGTCGCCGTCGTAAATTTGCGCCGCAAACCGCCGAAGGTGCGCGACGATAAATCGTTGATGCGGCTGAAAGGTTTCCACCGCGTCACGTCGTCGAACAGCGAGTAAAAAACCGGCACGGCGAGCAAAGTTAAAAGCAGACACAAACTTTGTCCGCCGACAACCAGCACGCCGATGGAACGGTTTGTCCCGGCACCCGCGCCGCTCGAAATAACGAGCGGCAGCATCCCGGCGACGAGAGCGATGGTCGTCATCAAAATTGGACGCAGACGGTCGCGGTTCGCCTGAATAATCGCGTCATAGCGCGACATTCCGCGTTCACGGAGTTGGTTTGTATGGTCAATCTGCAAAATTGCGTTCTTCTTAACCACGCCGAACAACAGCAATAAACCCAAACCCGAAAAGATATTGACGGTTTGCCCGGTCGCCAGCAAACTGACGATGCCGAACGGAATCGAGAGCGGCAGGGTGAGCAGAATCGTCACCGGATGCAAGAACGATTCAAACTGTGCCGCCAGCACGATATACATAAAAATAAACGACAGTGAAATCGCCAGCGCGAAGTAAAACAACGATTTGCCGAGTTCTTTCGACTGTCCGACATAACCGGTTTTGTAACCCGGCGGCAAATCCAAAGTTTTAACATAAGCGTCGAGTTCCGACGTGATCGAAGTCGCCGAACCGCCCGGTCTGGTATTGGCGACCAATGTTACCTGCCGCTGCCGGTTGAGCCGATCAACCGAACTCGGACCCGTTCCCGTTTTGACTTTGACGAGCCGGTCGAGCGAGACGATTCCGAGTTTCGACGACGGAACACTCAGCCGTGTTAAGCCTTCCACATCGGTGCGGAAATTGTTGATCGCACGAACGCGAACTTTGTATTGATCGGTGCCTTCGTTGTAAGTTGTCGCTTCCTGTCCGGCGACCAGAATATTTAATGCCTGCGAAACATCACCGATGCGAACGCCTAAATCAGCCGCCGTATCACGGTCAATTTGAAGCTGCACTTCGGGTTTACCGGCGATTAAGGTCGAATCAACGTCAACCGCATCGGGAATGGTTTTCATCTTTTCGAGAATTTTGGCGGATAATTCTTCCAAAATCTTCAAATCAGGTCCCGAAACTAAAAACTGGACGTTGGCGTTGCGCTGTCCGCCGCCGGAGAAAGCCGCGACAGGCTGCACCGCCGTCCGCAACTGTTCCGGGTGAAATTCCGGCTTTTGCAAAAGATTGCGGGCATCGCTCATCATTTGCTGCTGCGATTTGGCGCGGTCGCCGATGTCCGATAATTTAACATAAATCGAACCGTTATTGACGACCTGCTGCTGACCGCCGCCGCCGCCGATTGTAATCAGCGTGTCGGTGACACCCGCCATTTTGCGAACGTCGGTGGCGATCCGCTCCATCAAAACGGTTGAGGCTTGCAGTGAACTGCCTTCCGATGTGCGAACCGCAATCTCGAACTGCGATTGATCGTCGTCAGGCAGGAAATTTTTACCGACAAACATAAACAGCGGAACGATACTGATAAACACCAACGCGCAAAGCACGACGATGACCCAGCGGTGCGCCATCGAAAACCGCAGCAGCCAGGTATAAACACTGTCAATCCTTGCGTAAAACCAAGAATCTTTGCTGCTTTCACCTTTTTCTTTTACCTTTCGTCCTTTGTTTTCGGCAACTTCTTCATCCGTCATCAACATACCGTCGCCGTGAATTTCGGGTTCATCAGGCTCCGGTTTTTGGACTTTCGGCTTCGGACTCTTAATCAGCCGCGCCGCCAGCATTGGTGTCAGCGTGAACGAAACGATCAGCGACACAGCGACGGCGAACGAAGCGGTCAGACCGAACGACGACATAAAACGCCCGACGATGCCCTGCATAAAGCCAATCGGAACGAACACTGCCATCAGCGAAAGCGTCGTCGCCAGCACCGCCAAACCAATCTCGCGCGTTCCTTCAATCGCCGCCTGATACGGGTTCATTCCCTTTTCTTCGACGTAGCGGTAGATGTTTTCCAGCACGACAATCGCGTCATCAATAACGATGCCGACCATCAAAGTCAGCGACAGCATCGTAATCGAATTAAGCGTGTAGCCCATCGCATACATCAGCGCAAATGTTGAAATAATCGAGGTCGGAATGGCGAGCGCGGCGATAAATGTCGTGCGAATGTTCCACAAAAACAGAAACACGACGATTGCCGCCAAAATACCGCCGACGATCAAATGTTCTTCGATGGAGTGGAGACTGTTTTCAATAAAAATCGAGTTGTCGCCGATGACTTCGATTTTATAATTCGGCGGAAGCGTCGGCTGAATTTCGGCGATGCGGCTTTTAATTTCCTGCGCCACCGCCACCGTGTTCTGCCCCGACTGTTTCGAGACGATCAGCGTCACGGCGGGCTGCCCATTGAGCAGTGCCTGCGTACGAATTTCTTCCGCGCCATCTTCGACATAACCGATGTCTTTTACTTTGACCGAATAAGTTCCGCGCGTGGCGACGACGACATCGGCAAATTCCGCCGGTTTCCTGATTTTGCCGAGCGTACGTACACTCGCTTCCGTTTGCCCTTCATTTAATCTTCCGCTCGGAAATTCGATGTTTTGAATTTTCAAAGCATTCGACACTTCGCTTGCGGTGACATTGTAAGAGCGCATTTTGTCGGGATCAATCCAGACATTAATCTGTCGGTCGCGTCCGCCGACAATCGTGATCTGCCCGACACCATTAACCGATTCGAGCCGCCGCTTGATTTTTTTATCGGCAGTATCGGTCACTTCCCGCAAACTGTCAGGAGCGGAAACGACGATTCGCAGCACCGGGGCGGCATCCGTGTCGAGTTTCTGAACAGTCGGCTGTTCGGCGGTATCAGGCAAATTCGGAATCACCGTCTGAACCCGGTTTTCGGCTTCCTGCGCGGCGACATTGACATCCTTTTCGAGAACGAATTGAATGAAAACCTGCGAAAGACCTTCGATTGAAGTCGAACGCAATTCATCAATACCGCTGATATTATTAACGGCTTCTTCAACTTTATCGGTAACTTCCGTTTCGACTTCCTGCGGCGACGCGCCCGGATTGGCAACCGTGATCGTAATCGTCGGAAAGTCAATCTTCGGAAACAGATCAACGCCGAGTGAAAAGAAAGAAAACGCACCGACCGTCACCAGCGACAAAATCAACATCGTCGCAAACACGGGACGCTTAACACAAATTTCTGCTAACCATTGCATAATTCTTAGTTTTTAGTCTTTGGTATTTCTCTTTCAACTATTCGTTTTTCACGAATAGAACACTGAAAACCAAAAACTATTGTTTAACGATCACACCGTCCTTCAATTTATCCAGATTGTCGGTTGCCACCGTTTCGCCTTCCTGAATACCCTGCTTGATTTCGATCAAATCGTTTTCGAGCAGACCTACCAAAACCTGTCTCTCTTGAGCAACACCGTCTTTGACAATAAAAACTTTGTTAATGTCGTTGTCGCTTTTCACCGCTGTGGCGGGAATCATTACCGCCGATTCCGGTTTCGGCTGCGTGATGCGGACGGTGGCAAATTGTCCGGGTTTGAGCAGTCCGTTCGGGTTATCAACGTCGGCTTCGACGGTCAAAACGCGCGAAGTCGTGTTGATACCCGGCGAAATCCGCGCCACCGTGCCGGCAAAATTTCGGTCGGGATACGCGCTCGTTTGAATCGAAACGCTCTGACCGGCACCGACTTTGCCGATTGATTGTTCGGGAACATCAATCTTCAAACGCAGAACGGAAGTACGCACAATCGTTGCTATTTTTGTGTTCGTCGCCGCAAATTCGCCGACATCGGCGACCCGTTCCGCCACATAGCCGCTGATCGGCGCAAGAATATTCGTGTCCGCAATTGCTTTTTTCGCCGCCTGCACCTGGGTTGCCGCCGCATCTGCCGCCAACTGTGCCGTTTTGACTGCTGCCTGTGCCGCGTCAACCTGCGACTGCGCGACGCGAATCGCTGCAAATCTTTGATTCGCGCCGTTTAAAGCTGCCTGATACTGCGCCGCCGCCTGATCGCGCTGTGATTTTCGCTGATCGTAAATCGTTTTGGCGATGTCGCCGGTTTCTAAAAGTCGTTCGCTGCGCGTCAATTCTTTTTCCGCCAATTCGAGCGCAGCTTTCGCTGTTTTCACTTCCGCTACTTGATTGATTTCAAAAGTTCCGCCGTCCTGAAGTCCGAGCTGCGACTGCACCTGCCGCACATTTGCCCGCGCCTGTTCGACTTGCGATCTCACCTGATTGACATTCGACTGCGCCTGCTGCACCTGATCGTTCGCCTGATTAAGTTTAATCTGCGAGTCGCGGTCATCAAGCCGCACTAAAACAGAACCTCTCTGAACATAACTGCCGAGATCAAAATTGACCTGCGTTATTTTCCCGGCGACCGTCGGCGCAACGTCGGTCTGCGCGTCGCTCGCCAGTGTTCCCGTCGCTTCAAAATATGTCGGAATGTCTTGTACAATCGCCTGCGCCGTCGTCACATTAACAATTGCAGGAGCGGCATTGGCGTTGGAATTGGCTGCATTTTCAGCTTTCGAACCGCTGCAGGCATTTATTAAACCGGCTGTTATTATCAAAATAACAACGGTTAATTTATTCAAGTAAACTTTATTCATTATCCTGCTTTTTAATTCCTCGCAATAAAATCTCGGCAAATTCGTGAGCCGCTTCTTCATTGGAAATTTTCAGTAATTTTTGATCTTTGTCCCACAAAATATTGTTGAGTGAGTGTTGAATATACATCCCGGTAAAGGCGCGGACGACAAGACGCGGTTCGATTTGGCGGAACACGCCGTCTTTTTGTCTTTCGAGAATATATTCGCTTAGATAATCATAAATGCGGGTGATGAAATTTTCAAAAAACAACCGCGCTAATTCGTGTCCTTCGAGTGCCGAATGAAGCATCAACCGCAAAAAATCGCTGTCGTTTTCGTGTTTGTTGAGTGCGTTCAACGCCATTCCGTAAAACACTCCGTAATCATCTTTTTGTTCGATTTTATCGGCAATCTTGGCAAACGGGTTGTCAAATGCGTGACTGCACGCTTTGGTATCGAGAATCGCGGCGTAAAGTTCGTCCTTATTAGCAAAATGCTTAAAAACGGTGGCTTCAGAAACGCCCGCCGTGTTCGCTATTTCTCGTGTCGTCGTGCCGCTGAATCCGCGGATGGAAAACAATTTCATAGCAATTTCGCAAATCTGATCGCGGCGTTCTTCGCCCGCCATTCGCGTCGTTGTTTCTATTTTATTATTCAATTTTCGCTCCCTTCCCCGCCCTGCTAAGTAAGTGCTTACTTACTTTCTCATTGTCAGCAATTATTTGTCAAGCTCGCCGAACGGGAACTTTTTTGTGGAAAAAACCGTATAAACTTTTTGAATTAAACACGCATCAAAGCCGAAACCGATGATTTAGTTTAACAGCGGTTAATTCAAATTTGAAAAGGAGATTTTAAATATGACGGAAACAAACAGCGATAACAGCTTGGTAAAAAAAGAGATGCCGAACGGCGAGGACAAAACGGCAAACGAATATATGGACGACTTCAAAGGACAGGCGCAGGAATATCAGCAAAAGTTTCAGGACGCGGCGGTCAAAGCAAAGGACTACGCCAACGATAAAATTTCGCAAGCCGGCGAAAAATTCAAGGAATTGCAGGGCAAAGACCCGCAGGAATTAGTTGACAACGCCAAAGATTACGCCCGTCAGAAACCCGGACAGGCACTGCTCATTTCGGCTGCCGCCGGTTTGGTTATCGGACTGCTTTTGCGCGGCGGAAAAAAGTAGAAGAAATGCGATTGAGCTTTACAGGCAATTGCTAAAACTATTACAGCAATCGTCCCGGACGTGCTTTGTCAGAAAATAAAAAGAGGCGATTCAAACATTTGAATCGCCTCTTTTTCTAAAATGTCAGTTATTCAGATAGATTCGCGGGCGTGAACCAGGCGGCGCGTCTGATCGCCGAACAAAACGTCAATTTTCTGCGCGTCAATAATCGCCGTAACTTCACCCTGACCGAAAGTCGAGTGCATCATCGCCTGTCCTTTTTTGTACTTTTGGGACTGGTCGTACGGCGTTCCGGCTTTTGTTTTGCCGCTGTCAATGGAAACTTTCTTACCGCGCCGAAACGCGCTGACCGTTCCGCACACATCACAAACCGCTTTCGTCAGTTTGCCTAGTTTGGTAACGGATTCCGCCGTGTGATTTTGTTCGGCATCACACACCGAGCAAGGCATTTCCATTGTTTGACCGAGTTCAAATTTTATATCTTTCATAAATTCTCCTTAATCTTTAATCTGAAACTATCTGGAACGTCGCCGACCAAAAGAACGAAATGTCTTCTTTTTATTCGGTTCGATTTTTTTCGCAGGATTCGGCGCGACCGACAGAGTACCGCCGAAATCGGGAAGCAAAACACGCTCGACTCTTTGTCCGGTCAGCTTTTCAATCGCCCGCATCGTGTGTTCGTCAGCGGCGGTCAAAAGAGTGATGGCGCGCCCCTCATTTCCGGCGCGTCCCGTGCGCCCAATGCGGTGAACGTAATCTTCCGGCACTTCCGGCACGTCATAGTTTATCACATGCGAAACCAAATCTACATCTATGCCGCGAGCCGCCACGTCGGTCGCCACTAAAACACGGGTTTTCCCGTTTTTGAAACTTTTCAGAGCCGTTTCGCGCTGTGACTGCGAACGGTCGCCGTGAATGCGCGTCGCCGAATGCGAACGCTTTTCCAAAATATGCGAAAGCCGGTCGGCACCGCGTTTGGTGCGGGTAAAAACCAGCACACGCTCAAATTTTTCACGTTCGAGCAAATCTAACAACAGTCCTGTTTTTGAAGCCAATGCCACCGGATACGCTGTTTGTTTAATTGTTTCGGCGGGTTTGCCCTGTTGTTTGATGCCGATGACCTGCGGGTCTTTCATTATCGAACGGGCGATTTTCTCAATTTCAAACGACATCGTTGCCGAGAAAAACAGAGTTTGTCTCTCTTTCGGAATAACGCCGACGATCTTTTTGATCGAAGGCAAAAAACCCATATCGAGCATTCGGTCGGCTTCGTCCAAAACGAGCGTCGTCAGTTGCGAAAAATCAACTGCGCCCTGCTGCATAAAGTCCATCAAACGTCCGGGCGTAGCGACGATAATATGTGCGCCGCCCCGCAGAGCGTCGGCTTGTTTTTTGTAGCCCGCGCCGCCGATGATTGACACGCAGCGAACTTTCTTCGGTGCGAGTTCGCGGCAGGCGGCTTCGGTTTGATTGGCGAGTTCGCGCGTCGGCGCGAGAATCAAAACTTTTGTTCCTTTGGTGCGAACATCCAAATTTTGGAGAATCGGCAGTAAAAATGCCGCTGTTTTGCCCGTGCCGGTTTCAGCACAAGCCATTACATCGCCGCCTTCCAGCACGACCGGAATGGCTTTTTCTTGAATCGGTGTCGGCTGTTCATAACCGAGTGACTCGCATTTGCTTAACAAAGCAGATTGCAAGCCTAAATCTTTAAAACTCATAAATTGTAATTAATATTTTTCAGCTCGACCGAAATTTTTCGGGAGCATTTTGTAAAAGTGTGATGGCGTGATTTGTAAAAAGACAAGAGTATATTCAGCAGCAACGCTTGCCGCTGATTTGATCGCGTCGGTTTATGAAAAAATTTTGCTCAAATCTTCGCCGAAATTGTGAAGCCGGAAATTGTCGTTAATAACTTAGACAAACAAAATAATGCTTCGCTCCTTAAATTTTTAAGGAGTCAAAGAAGTTTCCTACGAAAGTTTGCTTCAGTGTAACGGTATGCAGTAGAAGGCTTGCGTTTGAAGGTTCAATGAAAATGAACCGCTTCTGACAATAAATAATCTAACCAAATCCCCTTCAATCCAAACACATCGCACATTTTATTTTATGCCGACGAACTCACCGTTGATGAAAGAGAGACGGAATGTCTTTATAAGAATGCAATAAAAACGCCGTAATAGCAAGCTAATTTAATACATTCCCGTTCTACTACTGTTTTCGGTAAATTTGGGAATACAATCTTCAAGTTAAAATTTGTCTTTGATGTGATAAACTCTCCTACGAATTAACTTCGGCAGAACTTTCTCAAATCCCAAATTTCTTACAGAATTATGAAAGCTGCTAATTACATTATCAAAAAAAGAATACAGAACAATACTGAGTTTTTCTTTCGCAGTATTTATCTTTGTTTTGTTAGTTTTCACGACTCAATCTATCAAAACTTATAAATGTGAAGTTGCCCAAGATCAACAACAATTAAAAAATAAAGCTGAAGGATCATTCAGTTCCAGACAATCCTGTACTGATGGAGCATTTTTTGCTCCTGGACTTCATCTTTTGACTTTTTTTATCTTACATTTCTCTTTTCAAAACGAAAAGATTTTTATTGTCTTCATTTTTGACAATTTTCTATGCCTTTATTTTTATTAATTATCTTTCTGTTAGTTTCTATGCAGTTTTCTTATGCGGAGAAGAATTTTCACCGAAAGTCGGCTTTTTCCACCGGGTTTATCAAGCAGCAAATAGTTTTGACTGGATAGCCGCTGTTTTCATTTCAATTCTTCTCTTTTGGCAAATCTCGATTCTTTTGCGTATGCTTATAAAAAATACGCAAAGGAAACCGGAACTGCCGTAAATGATAAAACTTCTCGCATTAGACCTCGACGGAACGCTGCTCAATTCGCGCGGCGACATCACCGAAAAAAATATCCAGGCGATTCGCCGAGCCGAAGAAATCGGCGTGTTGGTGACAATTGCGACCGGCAGACGTTTTCGTGACGCGCTGCCCGTTGCCGATCAGTTAAAATTGAACGCGCCCGTCATCTGTCATAACGGTGCGCTGCTGAAATACGCCGAAACACTGGAAACGGTCGCTGTTTCGATTTTGGCGAAAGAAACCGTCGGTGAGATTTTGCGCGTTGGGAAAATGCACGGCGGCGACGCGCTTTTGAGTGCCGATCCGGTTGGGAAAGGCATTTTGCTTTACGACACGGTTTCCGACGCGAATATTCCGCTGCAAAAATATATCGCGTGGTCAAAACGGCTGCACGGCGCAGAAGCCGAAAGTGCCGTTCACCACGTCGAAAATCTCGCCGCCGCTGCTGCCGATCACGAAACGGTTCACATTTCATTTTCCGGCGCGTGTGCAAAAATGACTGAATTGGAAACGGTTTTGCAGGCGGCGTTAAAGGATTCGGTCAACATTTTGACGACCGTTTATCCGTCGCTCGATTTCACCTTGATTGACATTCTGCCGCCCGACGCGTCAAAAGGAATCGGGGTCGAAAAACTCGCTTTGATCAACAATCTAACCGCCGAAAATGTGATGGTCATCGGCGACAATTTTAACGATTTCGAAATGCTCGAATACGCCGGAACGCCCGTCGTGATGGGCAACGCCGCGCCTGAATTACTGGAAAACCCGAAATATCGTCAAACTTTGTCAAACGACGAAAGCGGTGTAGCACAGGCGATTGAAAAATTTATTCTGAGAACTTGAAAATAGGTAAATAAAAAATTCAAATAGCAATTCCACCGATTTATTGATTTTAATCTGATGTGATAATCTTTCATTTTATAATTTTACAAGGAGATTTTAATGGCAAATAGAACAGCAGTGATCGAAACGAACAAGGGAACGATTAAATTTGAACTTTTGGAAGAGGACGCGCCGAAGACGACGGAAAACTTTCGGCTGCTTGCGGAAAAAGGATATTACGACGGAGTGATTTTTCACCGCGTCATCAAAAATTTTATGGTGCAGGGCGGCGACCCGCTCGGCGAAGGTTACGGCGGCGAATCGGCATGGGGCGGCAAATTTAACGATGAAATCAATAAATCGTCTGCGCTTTATCAAGGTCCGTATAATAAAGGAACGATAGCGATGGCGAACGCCGGACCGAACACCAACGGTTCGCAGTTTTTCATAATGCACAACGATTATCCGCTGCCGCCGAGCTACACGAAATTCGGACAAATAACGGAAGGGCAGGACATCGTGGACGAAATCGCCGAAGTCGAAACCAATGCCAACGACAAACCGCTGGTGCCGGTGGTGATGGAGAAAGTGACGATTGAGGGATAAATTATAAGGGATGAGGGATGAATAAAACCAATAAGTCGGGACTAATAAATTCATAAGCAAGTTTCTCGGTTTTTCTTATTCATCCGTCATCCCTAAAATTATGCGGGCAGTCATTCAAAGAGTTTCACGCGCTAAAGTTTCGGTCGGCGGCGAGATTGTCGGCGAAAGCAGGAGCGGAATTTTAGTTTTGCTCGGCGTGTCGGTCGAAGATACAGCGAAAGATGCGATTTATCTTTTAGAGAAAACGCTTAATTTGCGGATTTTTGAAGATGCGGACGGGAAAATGAATTTGTCGCTGCTCGACACCGATGGCGAACTGCTCGTCGTTTCCCAGTTTACGCTTTACGGCGACACACGAAAAGGTCGCCGTCCTTCATTTATCGAAGCGGCACCGCCCGCCAAAGCGAATGAACTTTACGAGTTTTTCGTGACGGAAGCCAAAAAACAAATGGAAAAAGTCGCCACCGGACGCTTTCAGGCAATGATGGATGTCGAACTGGTCAATGATGGTCCGGTGACGATTTTGCTCGACAGTACAAAACTTTTTTAGGAAATCAATTGAGAATATGTTTAGAAAATTACCAGTTTTATTTATCTTTCTGTCGCTGTTCATATTTTTGTCGTGCGACACCACCGCGAATAAAAACGCGAAAAATGCCAACACGAACGCCGTCGAATTTAAAAAAGGCATTGCGCCCGTCGCCGACAACGAAATAGCCGTCATCGAAATGGAACAGCCGGCATTCGGCACCGTCAAGATCGAACTTTATTCAAACATCGCCCCGAAAATGGTCGCGCAATTCAAAGAACTCGCTAAAGAGGGTGTTTACAACGGGGTGACTTTTCACCGCATCAACCAATCAGTCATTCAAGGCGGCGATCCGAATTCAAAAGACAATGACCCGACCAACGACGGGATGGGCAACTCGACCAAGCCGAATGTCCCGGCGGAATTTTCCGACATCCCTTTCGACACGGGCTTTGTCGGTGCCGCCCGCGGCGGCGATGTCAATTCGGCAAATTCGCAGTTTTTCATAATGCTCAAACGCGAAGCCGGTTTTGACAACCGTTATACCATTTTCGGCAAAGTCATCGAAGGAATGAATAACGTGCGGACAATTTCCGGTGTCCCGACCGGCGCGAGCGTCTCCGATCCGAGAATGCCGGAACGCCCGCTCGATGATGTAAAAATTAAACAGATAACCATTCAGTCCAAATGACGGTTGACGATTGGCTGTTTACGATTTATTATTTTCGTAGAATATATGCTCGCGTAGCTCAGCGGATAGAGTGCTTCCCTCCGAAGGAAGAAGCCGTTGGTTCAAATCCAACCGCGAGTATTCTTTAATTTTACAATGTCGTTACCCGGTATTTGTTGAAGACTGGCTAATGTTTTTCTACCTCTCGCTTTTTGCAGAGTCTCACTTCAAATTTCACATCCAAAGAAGCCCACCGGTGGAAAATTACATTGCCGTAGTTTATAAACCAAAACAAAAAGTTTTATTAATTCGGGTTTTGAAAATAACGGTTTAATCGCCGTGTTATTTTCACTTCAATACTTTAGTGTCTTGACATTTGAGTCAAAAGGCGTGTAAATTCTATGTTTATCCGTCAAACACGCGATTTCGGAGTTGAAGCTAAAAAGTAGATGTCTTTGTTCTCTTTTCAAATAGTTTTCTCACAAAAGCTGTCAAAACTTTTAATCTTCTCTTCCAATTCGCTCTGTTTTGAGGCTGTATTTGGCTACGCCGCAGTGCCATTTACTAAAAAGTCCGACCGGGTGAAAGCGGAAAACACTTCAATATTGAGCAGCTACTTTTTAAAAAGGATATTTACATAATTAATGATTAACGAGGTTATTAACGAAACTGAAGAATCGGCGGAAACCGGATCGGCAGTTACAACAGAGACAAAAACGGAAAATACGGACAGCGCGACTGCGCCGGAAACTTCTGTTTCAGCAGTGGATGAACCAAAACCGGCGCAGACAACGGCGACAGATGCGGCTCCTAATTCAGCAACGGCAGCAGCTCCGGCTTCTTCGGACGAAAAACCGGCTTCCAATGAAATGGATTTCGGTGCGATTCTCGAAGAATTCGAGCAGGATCAAACCGTTTATCATACGGGCGAATTGGTTGAGGGCAAGGTTGTCGGCGTTTCGGAACGCGGAATTTTGGTGGATTTCGGTCATAAATCCGAAGGCATCATTCCGGTCGAGGAGTTTACTTCTCCCGAAGGCGATTTGATGGTCAAAAAAGGTGACGATGTAGAAGTCGTTATCAGGAAAATGCACTCCGGCGATTCGCCGCCGATACTTTCACGCATTGATGCAGTTAACCGCAAATCGTGGGACAAAATCGAAAAAGCCTTCAACGAAGAAAAACCGATTAATGTCCTGGTCGTTGAAAAAACGAAGGGTGGTCTGCGCGTGGACATCGAAGGCGTTGAAGCGTTTCTGCCGGGTTCGCAGGTTGATTCGCGCCCGATTCGTAATCTCGATTCATTTAAAGGTCAGGAAATTGAAGTCAAGATCATCAAATTCAGCCGCAAGCGAAACAACATCGTCGTTTCGCGCAAAGCGTTGACCGATGAAGTTGAAAATGCCCGGAAAGCCGAAACTTTGGGTCAGATTGAAGAAGGTTACGTGGTTGAAGGAGTGATCAGAAATCTGACCGAATATGGTGCATTTGTTGATATCGGCGGCATTGACGGACTTCTGCACGTTACGGATATGTCGTGGGGCAGGCTGCAAAACCCGAACGAAATGTTCAAGGTCAACGATCACATTCAGGTCAAAGTTCTGAAACTTGATCGTAAGCGAGAAAAAGTTTCGCTCGGTTATAAACAACTGCTTGCCGATCCGTGGTCAACCGTCATCGAAGTGTATCCGGTCGGCGCGAAAATCAACGGAAAAGTTTCCAGTTTAACCGATTACGGCGCATTTATTGAACTCGAACCGGGTGTCGAAGGTTTAGTTCACGTTTCGGAAATGTCGTGGTCGAAACGTTCGAAAAGTCCGCGCAAACTCCTCAACAACGGCGAGGATGTCGAAGTTCAGGTTCTCGGCGTTGACACGGACGAGCGGCGCATTAGTCTCGGAATGAAGCAGTTACAGGACAACCCGTGGGAAACCATTGTCAGCCGCTATCACATCGGACAGACAATTCACGGCAGAGTTCGCAATTTGACTGATTTCGGCGCGTTTGTCGAAGTCGAAGAAGGCGTTGACGGACTGGTTCACATTTCGGACATTTCACATTCCAAGAAGATTAAACACCCGAAAGACGTTCTGAAAAAAGATCAGGAGGTCGAAGCCGTTATTACGAGCATTGACACCGAAGGTCACCGAATGTCGCTGTCTATCAAAGATACTACGCCGAGCGCGTGGGATTCGTTTGTGGAGACGCACAAAACCGGCGATGTCGTGCGCGGCAAAATTTCGAGGTTCGCCGGATTCGGCGTGTTCGTCGAACTCGGCAACGGACTCGAAGGTCTGTGTCATATTTCCGAACTCGCTGACGAAAGAGTCGAAAAACCGGAAGATGTCGTTTCAATCGGGCAGGAAGTTGATTTCAAAATTCTGCGAATCGAATACGACGATCAAAAAATTGGTCTCTCGCACCGTGCTGTCGGAAAAAATGAAGAGCCGACCGTTGACACGAAAAATTACTCGACCGAAGCGAAAACCGGAATGGCTTCACTCGGCGAATTGATGAACTTGAAACGCGGCGTGACAACTGATGAAGAAGCCGCTGTCGAAGAACCGAAACTTTCGAAAAAAGAAAGAAAAGCCATCAAAGCTAAAGAACGCGCCGAACGTGAAGCACAGGGCGAAGTCGAGAGCCATGGGTCTGAACAGATGGAGACAACGGTTGAAGATAGCGGCGAAACTGCGCCGGAAACGGAAGACAAACAAGAAACTTCGGGTGATTCGTCGCCCGAAGTTTCCGGCGAAACCGGTGAATCAAACGAAACCGGAAGTGAGCCGGAAATGAGAAGTGAAGAGGCGGAAGAAACTCCCGCTTCCGAGACTGCCGAAGTCACACCGAAAACGGAAGAAAGTTCTGCGCCGGAAGCGGAGAGTCCCGAAACAGCGAAAAACGAGTCGGAATCAGCTTCTTCTAAAGACGCAGCACCGACGGTTGAGACGAGTGAAAGCGAACCGGAAATACCCGCTGATGAAAAGCAGCCCGCCCCGAAAACACCTGCTGAAAACACGCAAGAAACACCGCTGTTGACTGACACGGAGGGTGAAGCCGCATCTGCTGCTGATAGTGCCACACCGGAAGACAACAAAGCGGAAGCCACCGCTGAGGGCGCACAGGACAGCGAATCTGCAAACACCGAAACACCGGATAACGAAGCAGAAAAATCAACCCGGAGTTGATTCTTAGTTGTAAAATTAAGTTGATCGAGGAAACGACAAAATGACAAAAGCAGATTTAGTGGAAAGTGTTGCCAAAGAAGCTGAAATGACCAAGAAAGATGCCGAGCAATTGGTCGAAATTGTATTCGACAGCATTGTCAGCACATTAAACAAAGGCGAAAAAATTGAATTGCGCGGTTTCGGCAGTTTTCGTGTCCGTCACCGCAACGCCCGCAAAGGTCGCAACCCGAAAACCGGCGAAGCGGTCAGTATTCCAGCCAAACGAGTTGCCTACTTCAAACCCGGCAAAGACTTAAAGGAACTCATCAACACAAAATAAGGAAATAAACAGCTATGGATGTTTTGTGGAGTCCGTGGCGATACGACTACATCAAAGCCGAAAAATCACCGAACGATCTGAGCAGTTGTGTGTTTTGCGGTATTTTGGCGAGTCCGACAAGCGACGAAGAGAAATTTATTCTGCACCGGGCTGAATACAACTTCGTTGTCCTGAACGTTTATCCGTATATCAGCGGACACATAATGGTCATTCCCTTCGCTCATCTTGCCGATTTAGACCGTGCCGACAAAAAAACGACTGATGAGATGATGGATTTGGCAAAACACTGTCAAACGGCTCTCCGCCAAGCCTATCAGCCGCAGGGATTCAATTTGGGAATGAATTTCGGCAAAGCCGCCGGTGCCGGAGTCGCGGAACATTTTCATCTTCATATTTTGCCGCGCTGGGTCGGCGACGCAAATTTTATGACTGCGATTGGCGAAACGCGAACCATTCCCGAATCTCTCACGACAACCTACCAAAAACTTAAAAATTTATTTTAATGATATTCGACGGTTAATTGACCATCGTTTCAGTTTCGGCACGGTCGGGCTGGTGTGAACGGTCAATCGCTTCGTCTTCGACTTCGCCGCCTTTGCTGATTGGAATGTCAGCAGGATTTGCGTAGCGAATACCGTTTTCCTGCAACTTATCTCCGTCGGAAGAAATCAATGTTTGGATTGAATTCGGCGGCGTGTAACCTGGATAATCAACCCGTGAATGATAAATAGCCACAAGTGATTTAATCATTGATTCTCGAATTTGCGTCAGTTCGCGCAAAGTCAGATCACATTCATCCAATTGGTCATCTGCAACAATTGCATCAATGATTTTTGTGACGATAAAGCGGATGTTTTCCGGTGTCGGTTCACTCAACGAACGCGCCGCCGCTTCGCACGAGTCGGAGATCATCATAATCGCCGATTCTTTAAACTGCGGTTTCGGTCCCGGATAACGAAAATCATTTTCAGAAATATGCTCGTCGTGGTGCGCTTCAGCTTGCGCTTTTTTAAGAAAATAATGCAATGTGCGTGTCCCGTGATGCTGCGGAATGAAGTCAACGATACGGGCGGGCAAGCCCATTTCTTTCGCCAATTTTGTTCCGTAGGTCACATGGCTGATGATAATCTTCGCGCTCTGCGTCGGTTTCAAACGGTCATGCGGGTTTTTGCCGTGCTGATTTTCGACGAAGTGTTCGGGCGCGGCGGTTTTGCCGATGTCGTGATAAAGTGCTCCGATGCGGGCGAGCAGTCCATTTGCGCCGACGACGCGGCAGGCATCTTCCGCCAACTGTCCGACCGCGTGGGAATGCTGATTTGTTCCCGGCGCGCGGAGAGCAAGTTGTCCGAGAACAGGCAGATCGGCGTTAGACAATTCGAGCAGTTTAACATCCGTCAGAATACCAAAAAATGTTTCGCACAGCGGCAAAAACACCGCCGTTATCGCCGCTGTAATCAAACCGCTCGCCAAACCGCAGCCGACAGCTAAAAGTATTGTATTCAAGATAAACGGCTGCTGCGTGTAGCCGATAATGGCAATCGCCGCCGCGACACTCGCCAACCCGATTAAAACTCCGGCAATCGTGACGGACTGACGCGAACGATAATGCCCGATACCATACACCGCGACCGCCGAAACGATTGCCGCGAAAATCGCAAATTCCAAGCCTTTCGGCGCGAGCAGTCCGGCTAGAAGTGCGAGAAAAAGTCCGGTAAAAAGTGCCGTGCGCCGGTCGGCAAGCAGCGTCATCAATAAGCTGCCGAACGCAAACGGAATGGCGAATGACCACAGCGTCGGGTCGTTAAGCGGAGCTTTAACATTCTGCGCGGCGGTAAATTCGGCGAGCCGGAAAAATACCGCCATTAATGCCGTCTGCGCCAACACGATAAAACCGAACAGCGCGAACGTCTTTTCTTCGCTCAGAACGATGCGCGAAACATTGCCGCGATGCTGAATAAATTTCCACGCTACCCAGAACAACGCTGAAACTAACGCCAATAAGCCGAAGAAACGGTTTAATTGCCGACTCGAATCGCTATAACTGCGAATGGCGGCGATTTGCGCCAGCGTCCGGTCGGTAATCATATCGCCTTCGCCAACGATTTTTTGCGAGCGTTTAAGCGAAATCGTAATCGGCTGAACGCTTTTCGCCGTCGCCTCCCTGGCGTTGTTGGTCGCCACGCTGTCATAAACGACGCTCGGCTGAATCAATGGCGTGAGCGCGGAATCAAACGCTTCGATTTCTTTGTCGGACAAATTGCGAATCAGTTTTAATTCTTCTTTGAGATTGTTTCGCGCAACTGACAAAGCCGTCATACTGCTTTCGGGAAATTTGACGACCGACTGCTGATTCGGTTTGAGCCGGTCATTAAGGGTAATGTCGTCCCGGAAATACTGCTTGTCCTGGTCGCCGTAAATCATTCCCTCGGCATTTTCGCGCAGAACTCTGGTGATTGATTCGAGATCGTTACTGGTGAACCGCCGCGCCGCAAACACGCCGCCGAGTTCCGCGCCGCCCGCGCCCGTCCACTGCACGTCCGCTTTGGTACCCGAATTTATTTTTGCATTAGTATTCGCCTTCGCATTAGCGTTCGCGTTCGCACTTTCCGATTTTCGCGCTAGATTTTCCCACGCCGAACGGAAACTCTGCACTGCTTCGTCGGCACGGTTCGGTTCATAGGTAAAAATCGGGAAAATGCTGTCGAGTGCGTCTTTTTTGATTTTTTCGGTCGCGTCGGTATCGGTGACGGTGATGTCGGCGGGCGAGATAATGCTCTGCCGCGAAACATCGCCTTCTTTATACTGTTCAGCGGTCGAACGCCAGAACGGGTTGTTGATTAAAAACGTCGTTAAAATGCAGAGCAGCGCGAAACCAATCCAAAACTTTTGGCTGCCGGTCATCTTTTCAAAAGGACGCGAAACGTAACTGATCGCCGTTTTGCGAAATTTCGTCAAGGGTGTTGCTAAATCTTGGATGCGCTTGCTCATTACTTATTTTAGATTTTAGATTGCCGATTTTGGATTGCTCAAAAATATATCGTCAATCTGCTCTGAGTCGTCGGGTTCAAACGGAATGCGCGGCAAATTTTGTTAAATCTTTTGCCACGGCTTCGCCGATTTTATCAATCAGCGGCGATAAACTTTTGGGGTGGATAGCTGAAACTGCCACACTTTGACTGTCCTTGTCAACTAAAATACCGCGTTCCAACGCATTTAACGAAATTTCATCAACCAGATCGGCTTTATTCAAAACGATTAAACGCGGAATATTATTGAGTTCGAGGTCAAGCAGAATCTTATCAACCGATTCGATTTGCTGTGCGGCTTGTGGGTTGGAAGCGTCAACGACGTGAACGAGCAGATCGCTGTCGCTGATTTCTTCGAGCGTGGCGCGAAACGCGGCAACCAGCGTTTCCGGCAGATCGCGGATAAAGCCGACCGTATCGTTGATAATAATTTCCTGCTCAATCGGCAGCCGCAAACGGCGCGAAGTCGGGTCGAGCGTCGCAAACATTTTCTTTTCCACGTACACCTTGCTGTTCGTCAAAGTATTGAGCAGCGTTGATTTACCGGCGTTCGTATAACCGACCAGCGAAATTATCGGTACGTTGCGGCTGAGACGGCTTTTGCGGCGTTCCTGCCGCTGACGACTCAGATTGTCAACTTGTTTTTCGAGCTGTGAAATTTTGTCGCGGGCGCGGCGGCGGTCGGTTTCCAGTTTCGACTCGCCAGGTCCGCGTCCGCCGATGCCGCCCGCCAAACGAGAAAGCGCGACGTTTTGACCTTGGGCAAGTCGCGGCAGCAGATATTTCAGCTGCGCGAGTTCGACCTGCAATTTCCCTTCCCGCGATTGAGCGCGTTGGGCGAAAATGTCGAGAATAAGCTGCGGGCGGTCAATTACTTTCAGTTCCGTCGCTTCCGACAGCGAACGCACCTGTGCGGGCGAAAGTTCCGCATCAAACACGATCAAATCCGCACCGAGACGCATTGCGCGAATTAATAACTCTTCCAGTTTGCCGCGACCGAGAACGGTTTTCGGATCAATTTTCTGCCGCCGCTGAATGATTTTATCAAGCACGACGACATCCGCCGACAGTGCGAGTTCTTCGAGTTCGTCCATTGATTCTTCCGCTTCGGACAGATGCCCGGTCGGAACGCTGACCAAAATCACACGGTCACGATTGGTCTGCCGCGAACGCGCCGTCAGACGGTTTCGCGCCATCTCGTTTTCGAGCGAATTTATCAACTGGATAAAATTTGTATCAAGCTGCGACGGGATATTCGGCTCTAAAAATTCATACGGGACGGCTGCGCTGGCAGACGTGAGTTCGTCGGCAGTCGTCGGCAAGAGATGCGCCGAATAAACATTGTTCGGTAGCCCTGTCTCTGAATCAACTTGAATCACCGACATCAAATCAAGCCGCAACAGTGCCAAATCCGTCAAATCGTCCTGCGTCAATTTTTCATTTAATAACTGCGTGTGAATACAGCGAAGCCCTCGAAAACGCTCTTGCGACACACGCGCACGACCGAAATCCGGCATTTCGATTCGTTTCGCCGTGCCGACCATCACATATTCGACCTGTCCCTTGCGGTTGAGAAGAACGCCGATTTGTCTGCCTGTTTCAAAAGATATTTCGGATAATTGTCGGGCGAGTTCGGGCGAGATGATTTGTTCGGGAGTAACGCGCCGCGTGGAAAGTCTTTCGATGCGTTTTAATTGGTTGTGTTTTAATCCTTGCGTAAAGCCGTGAACGGTGCTGATAAATAATACCTCCGAATGCTGTTTTGCAATGAGTTTATTATATCATATTCGGTTTTTGAAAGATAAAAGCGGTTGACCGGAGCGCAAAGGGTTCTCCGGTCAGCCGCTTTCCGCTAACGCAAAGTTTGATAACCTGTAAACTGTACATCTGTCACATTTTCGACCACATTGATTACTTGCGAAGCAGGAGCGAATTGATAACTTTTATGTCGTGCGCTGATGATGTATGTTTCGCCCGCTGCGACTTCCGTAAAGGTGAAATAGCCGAACGGATTAGTCGTTGCCGTCACCGTTTCGCCGTTCTGCTTGGTCAGCGTCACATAAACTCTGCCGATGCCGCGTCCCGTGCCGGTCGTAATTCTGCCGCTGACGCTTGCAGATGCGGCGGTCGGTGCGGTCGCCGGAACTAAAAACAACATCGCATTAATGCCGCCGATGACCGGAGACGATTCCGGGGCTTCCGGCGCAAAAAGTCCTTTGCCTTTACTGCTGAATCCACCGTTGTTTGTTTTCAATATCTCGAACCTCGCATCGTCGCCTTGCGGACGCGGATTAATCGAAGTCGCATCCGAACCGTCCGTCGCATAGAAATAAACGATGTGAATGCCCGCCGTCAGCGGCGTTGACGTTCCCGCTGCCGAAAGCGTTGTCGCCGTCATTGCCGTATTTGTCGCTTTTGTCCAAGCACCGATCTTCGTATCAATCTGAAAATAGATATTGGTCGGCGGCGGCGTGTTTGGCGAATAAGTGGAAACGGCGGTAAAATTAAAAGTCGGAGTCGGACTCGACGCGGTGTTGTTTAGAAACTGAGCAACCGTCGTATTGAGCGGAATCGCGCTTGTGGTCACAGGCGTGATTGCCGTGATATTAGAACTGTAAACATTGGCGACATAGACATTATTCGTGATCGGATTGACCGCCACGGCACGGGGAAACACCCCTGCTGTGACAGTGGTTGTCGAGTTGTTTGTCCCGTCAATCACCGTGACATTGTAACTACTAACATTAGCGACATAAATCTTATTATTGACCTGATTGACCGCCACAGCGATAGGAGCTGTCCCCACTGCAACAGTTTGAGTTACACTATCATCTCCGTTAATCACGGTGACATCAGCACTATTTTGATTAGCAACATAAATTTTATTCGTAATCGAATTGCTTGAGACGGCAACAGGATTTGTTCCCGCCATCACAGTGGTAGTTGAATTATCGCCGCCGTTAATTACCGTTACATTATTACTACCAAAATTAACAACGTAAATCTTGTTGGTGACCGGATTAACCGCGATGTCAGAAGGATTTGTTCCCGCCGCTAAAGTGATGGTCGAGTTGTTTGCACCATCAATCACTGTGACATTTCCACTGTTATAATTGGCGACGTAAATCTTATTCGTGACCGGATTGACCGCCACGGCACGAGGAGATGACCCCGCCGCAACGGTCGCGGTCGTGTTGTTTGTGCCATCAATCACCGTGACATTAGCACTACGTTGATTAAGGATATAAATCTTATTCGTGACTGGATTGACCGCCCCGGCAACAGGAAATGACCCCGCTGTAACAGTAGTTGTTGAGTTATCGCTGCCGTCAATTACCGTAACATTAGCACTGCGTTGATTAGCAATATAAATCTTATTCATGATCGGATTAACCACAACAGCATGAGGCTCTAACCCCACCGCGACAGTCGCAGTCGTGTCATTCGTGCCGTCAATCACCGTCACATTGTTACTGTTCTGATTAGCGACATAAATTTTGTTCGTCACCGGATTGACCGCCACGGCAAAAGGATTTAACCCCGCCGCGACGGTTTGAGTGACATTATCATCTCCGTCAATCACCGTGACATTATTGCCATTGTTAGCGACGTAAACCTTATTCGTCACCGGATTGACCGTCACGGCTTGGGGAAGTGCCTCCGCCGTGACGGTCTTAGTCGAGTTATTCGTGCCGTCAATCACTGTAATACTGCTGCTGTCAAAATTGGCGACGTAAATCTTATTGGTGATCAGATTGACCGCCACAGCATGAGGAGTTGATCCCGTTGCGACGGTCGTAGTCGAATTATTTGTTCCGTCAATCACCGTCACACTACTGCTTTGATAGTTGGGAATATAGATCTTGTTAGTCACTGGATTGACCACTACGGCAGTAGGGGTTGTCCCCGTTGCGACGGTCGTAGTCGAATTATTTGTTCCGTCAATCACCGTTACACTGTTACTGTCTTGATTAGCAACGTAAATCTTGTTAGTTACTGAATTGACCACTACGGCAGCAGAGGTTGTTCCCGTTGTGACGGTCGTAGTCGAATTATTTGTTCCGTCAATCACCATCATCTTATTACTATTGCTCACTACGTAAATCTTGTTGGTCACCGGATTGACAGCTACGGCAAGAGGAGTTGTCGCTCCCGCAATGGTTAAGTGTGAGTTGTCCGTGCCGTCGATCACCGTCACTGTATCGCTATTGGTGTTCGCGACATAAATTTTATTAGTGACCGGATTGATCGCTAGGGCGACAGGACCTGACCCCACTGTGACGGTCGCGGTCGAGTTGTTCGCTCCGTCAATGACCGTCACGTTGTTGTTGCTAACATTAGCAACGTAAATCTTATTAGTGACCGGATTGACAGCCACAGCAAAAGGACGTGATCCTACCGCGACAGTGGCGGTCGAGTTATTCGTCCCGTCAATCACCGTCACGTTTTTGCTGCTATAATTAGCAACATAAATTTTATTGGTGACCGGATTGGTCGCCACTGCAACAGGACCTGTCCCCGCCAGAACATTTCCGATGTTTGAATCGGCTTTTGTGACTTTGACCGCTCCCGGATAAAACAAGATTATTCCAAATGCGATAACAGCCAGTAATGCGGCTATTTTTCCTTTTGTCAGATATGTGCCCGTTCCAAATTGGTTTTCGTTACTCTTTTCGGATTTTGGGAATTTGTTACTTCTAATCATTTTTTCTCCTAATGTACACGAGATTTGGTGGGAAATCCGGCTTCAGGGATGAAATTTCCCTAAAAACCAAATAATCCGTAGTACTCAGCCGGAAGTTCAAAATTGTTTTATGATCTTTTGTAAAATGAGAAAATAAAATGCGCCGGTTTTGACTTTTTGAGGCTCCAAAACTGAATTTTAGATAGACATTCAGATAATATCGAATCAGTTGAAAGTTGTAAAGCAAATTATGGGTTTGAATGAGTGAAATACGTGCTAAATGAGTTTAGAGAACCGGCAGAGAAACGCGATGGCATTCGCCGTGTCGAATAAAAAGTTGCGAAGAAAATCAAGTACCAGGACTTATTGACGTTTTAGAATTTGGAATTTGGAATCTATAATCTTTCCTTTACAATCGAACGATGCAGCCGCGCACGAAAAGACAGAAAGATGTGTTGGATTATGTGACCCGATTTATCGAAAATCACGGTTACGAACCTTCGTATCAGCAAATTGCCCGTTATCTCGGCATCGCTTCCAAAAGCGGCGTTGCCAAGCACATTGAAGCTCTCGAAAAGCAGGGTTTGATTGCGCGGCGGCGCGGGAAAGGGAGTTTTAATCTGGATTTACCGGCGAAAAGTCTGCTCGCCGAATACGTTTGCGAAATCGAATGGCTCGATGTGCAAAACGGTGCGTCTTCGCTTGAAAAAAACGAAAATCCGCCGCTGTTCGTGCCTAAATTTCTGCTCGGCTATCAATCGCCGGGAGATTTGCGGGCGTTTGCCGTACCGAACGACGCGATGGTCGGAGAACACATTTGCGAGGGCGACATCGCGCTGATTCAAAAAAAATCGTTTGCCCGCGACGGCGATGTCGTCGTCGCCATCACACCGAACAAAAGAGTCGTGCTGAAAAAGTTTTTTCGGCAGGGCGCGAATATCGAACTACGTCCCGCCAACCCGCATTTTGTTTCGATTGTGTTGCCGGCGGACAAAATTGCCGTGCAGGGTATTTTGCGCGGAATTTTGCGTCCGCTAAATTAAAAAGGTAAGCTGTCATTAAGTGCTGAGTGCTGAGAAAAGAAGAAACTCAGCACTCGGCACTTAGCACTTAGCACCAAGTTTTTATGTCAAACAAACCAACACCAAATGCGAGTTACAGCGTAACTCTGCGCGTTAAAATTCAAAATTTGCCGGGAAAACTCGGCGCGATTACGACCGCCATCGGCGCGGCGGGCGGCGACATCGAAGGCATTGATATTGTCAGCGTCGGCAAGGATTTTCTGATCCGCGACATCACGGTCAACGCCGCGTCGGAAAAACACGACGAAGAAATCGTCCAGTCGCTGCAAAATATTGACGGCGTGGAAGTCGTCAATATTTCCGACCGCACATTTCTGATGCACCTCGGCGGCAAAATCGAGGTGACTTCGAAAATGCAGCTCAAAACGCGCTCCGATTTATCAATGGCATACACTCCCGGCGTGGCGCGGGTGTGTGAAGCGATTGCCAAAGACCCGGAAAAAGCATATACGCTGACGATCAAAAAAAACACGGTTGCCGTCATTTCGGACGGCACGGCAGTTCTCGGTTTGGGCGACATCGGACCTGCCGCCGCGATGCCGGTGATGGAAGGCAAATGCCAGCTTTTCAAAGAATTCGGTGACGTTGACGCATTCCCGATTTGTCTGAACACAAAAGATTCGCACGAAATTATCGAAACGATTAAAAATATCGCTCCCGGTTTCGGCGGCATTAATCTCGAAGACATTTCCGCCCCGCGCTGTTTTGAAATCGAAGAGCGATTGAAGGAAGAACTCGACATTCCCGTTTTTCACGACGATCAGCACGGCACGGCGGTCGTCGTTCTCGCCGCGCTGATTAACGCGCTGAAAATCGTCGGCAAAAAGATGGAAGACATCAAACTCGTCGTCAACGGAGTCGGCGCGGCGGGCGTGGCGTGTTCCAAAATCGTCATGGCGGCGGGTGTCAAAAACATCATCGGCTGCGACCAAACCGGCGCACTTTACGCCGGACGCACGGAAAATATGAACTGGGTCAAAGATTGGTACGCCCGCAACACCAATTCGAATATGGAAAAAGGCACGGTTCACGATGTCATCAAAGGCGCGGACGTTTTTTTCGGTTTGAGCGCACCCGGAGTGATTGACGAAAACGATCTCGAAAATATGGCGAAAGACCCGATTGTCTTTGCGATGGCAAACCCGGTTCCCGAAATTATGCCGGAAGATGCCGCCGGTCATGCCGCCGTGATGGCGACCGGACGCTCGGATTATCCGAACCAAATCAATAATGTTCTCTGCTTCCCCGGCATCTTTCGAGGCGCACTAAACTGCCGCGCCTCGCGTATCAACGAAGAAATGAAACTCGCTGCTGCCAACGCGATTGCCGAAATAATCTCAGACAACGAACTGCACCCTGACTATATTATCCCGTCGGTTTTCGACAAACGGGTCGGCGAAGCCGTCGCCGCCAAAGTCGAAGAAGCCGCTTACGCTTCGGGCGTGGCGCGTCGCGCACGGACTGATATTGACTCGGAATTTTGATCAAACACTCGGAGTGCAAATATTTTGTGGAAGAAATAATATGAACAAAAAAATCATAAGTTTGCTGATCGAAACAGCGATTGAGAAAATAAGCGTGAAACTTAGACGATAATTTTTACTAACAAACCGGATTCGTCAGGCACCTAAATTAACTTTGAAGAAGTTTTTCTCACTTCAATTGATTCTTGTCACACAGCGGTTGAAGATTGGTTCACAAATGGATATGTTTAGACCAAAACTTGACACATAAAGCAGATCGTTATAACTTCAAAAATGGACTTATTTTAATTTTTACTGTGTAAACGATTGACTTTCGCGCTTGAATCTACTTGATAATTATTAATTTATCCTCCAAGTACTCTTCGTTCAATCCAAAAATCTCAATTCTAAATTGGTATTATTAATATTATAGTTAAATTAACATACAAAGGGAGGGAAAAAGTGATGTCAAATATTGAAGCTAATAATCTTAAAGAGTTCAATGAAAGAACTTTCGCCGATGAGTCTGATTTTGCCGACGTTGGGGTTTTGTGTATTGATTGCGGAAAAGAGTTCGTTTGGACGGTCGGTGAACAGATGTTCTTTCGTGATAAAGGATTAAAAAATCCGCCCAAACGCTGTAAAGAATGTAAGCAAGCCAAAAATGAACGGCTCGCCTCAATTGCTGCCGCCCAAACTTCCGGGGTCAAGCAGCGAATCGAAGTCGCCGTTTACTGCGCCCGCTGTTCGGGTTATACGACCGTGCCGTTCTATCCGTCGCAGGGTCGTCCCGTTTATTGCCGTTCCTGCTTTCTGGAAATGAATCCGAGTTTGATTAACAACGGAAGTTCGACAACAGGCGAATAGCCTCCTGCCATTAACCGCCGACGTGAACATTCGGACGACGTTCGGGGTCGGGTTCGGCTTGCCGCAAAATTTCTCGGGTCAAGGGCGCGGTATCGCCTTCACCAAATAAAACATACCGCAGCAAATACCTGAGCGGATTACCTTCACTCCAACCGAAATAAACGTGCGGAATCTTGCCCGTTTGATCGCGTAAATATATTAATAAAGCGGCAATCGCGTTTGGTACAGCAGTTGATTCGGTTCGCAGAACCTTGTAGCCGTCAACCTCCACGCCGTAAATTTTCAATTTACCTTTAAATTCCGAAGCATCGCCTAGTTTAATCTCGTAAAATAGAATCGGATCGCTTGAAGGAATATGATTGTCCGTGCGTTTTTCGTGTTCGTTAAAGCGATATTCGGCAACATCGCCGACTTCGCGCCGGTTAGTCACAATCCGAATTTCGCCGCCCGCCAGTTCGTCAACAAACTGCTGTGCTTTTTCATCAAGCACGATCTTGTCAATTCGCATCTCGGTCGAACGCATCACACGCGAGATGAAAGATGTGGCGATAATCGTCAAAATAAAGATCGAAGCGATTTTGATACCATCGGGACGCTCGTAGATATTCGTCAGTGTCGTGTAAGCAAATACCAGCGAAATAACTGCAAAACCCCACGCCCATTTACTATTTCTGCGCCGTGCGGAAATAGTCACGGCAACTGCCGCCGAACTCATCAAAAATAAAACTCCGGTTGCATATGCGCCTCCCTGCGCGTCAACATCAGCCTGAAAAAATATCGTAATGGCAAAACAAATCGCCATAAAAACCAGCACCAGGGGACGGGTCGCCCGCGCCCATTCGGGAGCCATTCCGTAGCGTGGCAAATAACGCGGAACGATATTCAGCAGTCCGGCGAGAGCCGACGCGCCCGCAAACCACAAAATCAAAATCGTGCTGATGTCATAAATCGTTCCGCCAAAATCACCGAAAAATCTGTGCGCCAAATAAGCCAGAGCGCGTCCGTTCGCTTTGCCCGCGTCTTTGGTAACTTTGTTCTCCATTTCCGCCTGAGTGCAGACGCAATATTGCGGAACACTGTCATCCGCCTCATTAAATCCGCAGGTCAATACCGGACAATAATCGGTTTCGGGAATAATCACGCTCGTTAAAAAACTGCTTGAAATAAGCATAAAGCTCATTATCAACGCCGCCGTCAAGAGCAATTTGCGCGTGTTTGCAATGCGGTTCGGACTTTTTATCAAAGGCATCACCGCTACGCCGGTTTCAAAACCCGACAGACCGAGCGCGAGTTTCGGGAATACCAGCAGAGAAATACCGATAATCGTAAAAATCCCGCGCGTTCCCGTTTCGCCGCTTGCAGCGCGGCTGGTAAAAATCGCCGCTTTCCAGTTCGGAAACAACTGCGGATGAGTTGCCACTTCGTAAAATCCGAAGCATATAACAACTAAATTCAGAAGAAGATAAACGCCGACTAAAAAAACGGCGATGCTGATGGCTTCTTTAAAACCTTTCAAGAAAACCGCGCCGAGCAAAATTATCAAACCCAAAGTTACCGGAACAGGATGATTCACAAATGGAAGTTGCGCTCTGACAAACGGATTTTCAAGAATGTGAGCCGAAGCGTCCGCCGCCGAAAGCGTGATCGTGATGACAAAATCCGTTGCTACGAAACCGAGCAGAACAAGCACGAAAAGTTTTCCCTTCCAACGTGAGAGCAAGGATTCGAGCATTGCGATTGAACCTTCCCCCTTCGGACTTTCCGCCGCGACGCGATTGTATATCGGGAGTGCGCCGAAAAGCGTCAGTAAAACCAAAACGAGCGTGGCAATCGGCGACAAAACATTTGCCGCCAGAAAAGCGATGCCCGGCTGATAACCGAGCGTCGAAAAATAATCAAGTCCTGTCAAACACATCACTTTCCACCACGGTTGCTGCTGATGTTCACCTGTTTTTTCGTGTGGTCCTTCAATTTCCGTTATGCCCTGAAGCAGCCAGCGTTTGAAACGATTGTCGCTCGAACCTTCAAATTTATTCATTTTCTTTAAAAAGATAAAGACCATAAACGCAAGTCATTACGCTTATGGTCTTTGATAAATTAATCAAAGCCAAATGGCTTGTTCTTCCAATATGCCTGCGAGGTTAGCTGTCGGGCTGGAACTTTGGAAGTGTTCCTTATTTCTAAAAATAATTAGCCCCAATTTTCGGGTCCCCCGCGTTGTCATTTTTAAGAACAACTTCGGCAATCAATATGTCAAAAGTGCAAATATACTCCTCTCATTTCTTAAAAGCAACCGTCCGCTACCCACCGACGTGAACGCTCGGTCTGAGTTCCGGATTTTCTTCGGCTTGCCGCAAAATTTCGCGCGTCACGGGCGCGGTGTCGCCTTCACCAAAAATGATATAGCGAATCAGATAAGCAATCGGGTTGCCTTCGCTCCAGCCGAAATAAACGTGCGGAATCTTGCCCGTCCGGTCGCGCAGGTGCAGCAGCAGTGCGGCAATTGCATTCGGCACGGCGGGAGCTTCGGTGCGTAAAATTTTGTAACCGTCAACCTCAACGCCGCGAATTTCCAGCTTGCCTTGAAATTCCGAAGCGTCGCCCAGTTCAATCTCGTAAAACAGAATCGGATCGCTCGAAGGAATATGATTGTCCGTGCGCTTTTCGTGTTCCTTGAAGCGATATTCTTCAACATCGCCGGTTTCGCGCCGATTAGTCACGATGCGAATTGCGCCGCCTGCCAGCTCATTGATAAAATCCTGCGCTTTTTTATCAAATTCGATTTTTTCAACGCGCACTTCGGTCGTTCGCAGAGCGCGTGACACAAACGATGTGACGACGATGCCGAGAATAAACAGCGAAGCAATTTTTATTCCTTCAGGCTGCTCAATAATATTGATAATCGTTGTGTAAAAGAAGATCAGCGTGATGATTAAAAATCCGATCCATTTTCTTTCCCCGTTGCGCCACGCAGAGATCGTTACGGCGACCGCCGCCGATGCCATTAAAAATAACACTCCGGTCGCATACGCGCCGCCCTGCGCGTCAACATCGGCATTAAAAAGAATCGTCACGAGAAATGCAATCGCTGTAAAAACCAACACCAGCGGGCGCGTTGCCCGCGCCCAATCAGGAGCCATTCCGAAGCGCGGCAGATAACGCGGCACGATGTTCAGCAGTCCGGCGAGTGCGGACGCGCCCGCAAACCACAAAATCGTAATCGTGCTGATGTCGTAAACCGTTCCGAAAATATCTCCGAAGTAAGTGTGGGCGAGATATGAAATCGCCCGCCCGTTGGCGGCACCATCCACTTGGAATTCCTGCGCCGGAATAAGCATTGTGGTAATAATGCTGCTCCCGATCAGCATTACGCTCATTATCAACGCCGCGCCGCTCAATAGTTTTTTTCCGTTACGGATTCGACCGGCGAGAAATTTTTCAGCGTCTGGCGAAAGGATCGTGTCGGGCATTTGCGATTTGTGAATCGTGCTTTTGTCGTCCTCCGAAATCGTCACATCGCTTTTAATCAGCGGCATCACGACCACACCCGTTTCAAAGCCGGACAGACCGAGAGCGAGTTTCGGAAACAAAAAGAGCGAAATATAAATTACCGCCGCAAAGCTGCCGTTGACACTCGGATGTCCCCACAGTGCCGCGCTCCAGTTTGAAATAACTTCCGGCTGAACGAAAAAAATCTGGTGCAGACAAACCCCGATGACGATAACATTGAGTACTAAATAGACGATGACGATGCCGACCGCAATTCCGATGGCTTCGTTGAACCCTTTGAGAAAAACCGCGCCCAAAAATCCGATCAGGATCAGTGTGACAATAATTTTATGATTGAGAAATTGCAGGTTGTGTTCGACAAACGGATTTTCGACAATATGCGCGGTTGCGTCAGCGGCGGAAAGCGTAATTGTAATGATAAAACTCGTGGCGACAAAACCGAGCAAAGTCAGCACGAACATTTTTCCTTTCCAGCGCGAAAGCAATTTTTCCAACATTGAAATCGAGCCGTCGCCGTGCGGACTCTCTTCCGCCACACGCTTATACATCGGCAGCGCACCAAACAGCGTCAGCAGAACAAGAACCAAAGTCGCAATCGGCGACAATGCGCCCGCTGCAATAAAAGCAATGCCGGGTTGATAACCGAGCGTCGAAAAATAATCAACGCCGGTTAGACACATCACCTGCCACCACGAATGCTGATGATGCTGTCCTTCTTTCTCGTGCGGTCCCTCAGGCTCTCGAATGCCTTTTAACAGCCATTTCTTGAACTCGCTCTCTTTTGTATCTTCCATACCTCAAATCATAAAGACCGCCGAACGCTCAAGCATTCGTGGTCAGTTTTAAAAAATTCAGTTATTTTATTTTATATACAGACGCAATTATTTGAGGTCTGCTTTTTTCTTGTCAACAGCTAAGTGTTAAATGAATTTTACGCTTATTTGTCTTTAGGTCAAGTTAAGACGATTGGTGACGAAATTAGAGGCGCATTTAAAAAGTAAAAGGGCGACGTCTCCCACACCGTCGCCCCTAGGTCACAAGTCCTCACCCCTCGTGACCAAATGTTCACCGGGGAGGTGAACAGTTATAGATTATTCACATTTAAAATAATATTGCAAATTCAAATTGAGATTTTTTATTTTGACTCGTTGTCGAACAGAACGTAACTGTTCGACGAATTTACAAAATTCTCGACGGTCAGCCCGCCGCTGAAGAAAACTTTGTCGGCTTTTCTATTTTGCACAAAGAAACTATATTCCCCGACCGGCGTTTCCGAACCGACTTTTACCTCGAAACTGACAACCGAAATGTCGGAGCCGTAATCTTGTTTGGTAATCGAATGTGGTGTCACGCTGAAATACGGCGAACTAAACCCGATGTTAATATTTTCCGCATCGAGATTTTTCCCGCCAACGTAGATTATGTATGATTTGCCTCTGTTTAGCGGCACGGCGAGCTCGGAAATCTGACCGTTAAAGCCGATGTACTGGATATCGAAGTCTTTTGCACCGTTTTTTGTTTTGCCGGTAAATTCGGTCGTTTTGCCATTAATAACCTGGATTTTACCAAAATCTTCCGTCGTATATTTTCGCTCGCCAAAATCCTGCGCGTAAAGATGATATTCGCCGCCCGCCAAACCGTCGAGCCGAAAACTTCCGTCCGCACCGCTCAAAACGCCCGCCGCGACGCGACCTGTTGCAGACTCTTCCGCCCAGACTTGTGTAATTTTGAGACTTTTGCCGCTGCCGTTTAGAATTTTGCCGCTGATGGTGCCGCAGCAGTCATCGTCCGCGCTTTTCGCGCCGTATAAACTGCGAATTCCGGCAATATCATCTTCGGCTAAGGTGCGTGAACTAAAACTCGGCAGGTTGTAAACACCGTTTTTGGCTTGATGGGCGTGCATCGTCGCGCCGATGATCGTCGAATGTTCGAGTCCGAGCAAGTGACCTATCTCGTGGGTCAGCGTGGATTGGAGATCAAAAGTTCCGATTGAGCCGTCGGTCGAAAATTGCTGATACGGATTTAAAACGATGTCGGCTTCGGTAATCAGCCCTCTGCCGTTGTAAAAAATTCGCGTTCTGGCGGAAACCGCTTCGGTGTCACTGCCGAAAAGTATCAAATTTTCTGATGTCTGGGCGATGGTTACCAGGCTGATTCCATCGCCGGATTTTCCTGACGGGCTGACGGATTGTTTGTCCGACGAGACCAATTCAAATTTGACATCGGCGGCTTTTTCCCACGCTTCCAAACTTCGCTGAACTGCTCCCGTCACGTCGCTGTCGGCTTTGATATTTAAATTTTGCTTAATGAGCGAATCGGATAGAGCAATCGGGATCGGCGCGTTTTTCCAGCGCAGCCGTTTTGTCCCGCCTTCGTCGGCAAACTGCGTCGTGTATCCCATCACTGCAAGAGAGAGACTCAGCAGAGATACCAAAACCAGTAAAATTTTAAAATACTTGAACATCAAAAACTTAATCAAATTTAATTTCCGCTGTAACCTTCGATGTCTTCACGTCTTACTTTTTCCAAATCGGCAAACCCGACAACCAGAAGCAGCACGACCAAAAAGAGCGTCGCCAAAACGTAGAGAATCGCAATTTGTTCGTACGCGATTAAAGTTCCGATCACAATACCGGACACCAACAACCATAAAAGCGCAATTGTGCGCCGACTTAACTTACTTTGCTTTGCCATAATGTTTGTATTAAACGCTTCAAAGTTTTTGAGGCGTTAACGTTTATAAATAACAGATTTTCGCGTTTAGAACAATATTGTAAAACAAAGTTCTAGAAGAACTTCATTTCAACCAGCGATTTTGAATCGTCGGCATTCGCGTTAAAGGATTGACACAAACTTAACGCGGCGGCGGAAATTCTCGTTTCAAACGGCTTAAAAATCTATTTTCCGAAACAATCTTCCACGCCCGAAGCTGATTATTCGATGATTCGCAAAGGCAGTTTAGCCGGATTTTTTTCGTCGGTGTCGTCAATTTTGATGGGCGGAGTAAATTTTCTTTTTTCCCGCCCGGTCTGTTCGACCTCGACAATATCGTAGGCTTGCAGTTCAATATCTTCGGCTTGTCCGGCTTTTATTTTTCCCAGATCGGCGGCAATTATCTTTGTTTCGTTACCGCTGCGGCGAAAAATAGATATTTTACTCTCGTCGGCGTTTTTCACGATACCGCCGGCACCGGCAATCGCCCGCGTCAGAGTTATTTTAGAATTCGTCGCAATCTGTTTCGGATTTGCCACGCCGCCAATTAAATAAATCGGCTGCGCTTCTAAAACCGTTATTACATCACCGCTTAAAATTTGCGGATTAGCTTCTTTCCCCCCCGCCAGCAAATCACTGATTTTGATGTTGATGTACTGCGGACCGTTGTCCAAACCGGCGCGAACGAATTTTTCTTTGTCGTCAGCAGAATCCGCTTTCTGATCCGATTTGTTATTAATTTGAGAGATGCAGTTTAAGCTCGGCGCACGAAATATCTGAATCTCGCCGCTCGCTTTGTCCGTAATGCCGCCCGACACAATAAGCAGTTCGTTCAGCATCACGGGTCGCTTTATTTGAAACCGCTGCGGAGTTTTTATCGCCCCGTAAACTATTGAAAGAGGACGGCTTGAACGGTCGAGAATTCTGACGACGACCTTCGGATCACGCAGCAATTTGCTGTAAGATTTGGCAATCTCGGCGGCAGTGTCTTCTTCATTACGACACAACGCAAAGATCGGATTTTCGACGAAACTGATGCCGTTCAGGAATCCTTCGGGGTTGAGTGTTCCGCGCCAGTCGTATTCGACGCTTCCAATCACATCAACATCAACTAAATCGCCGATGTGAATGAGATTCGCCTCCGTTTCCGGCGACTTTCTATCGGCTGTCCCGTCGGGTGTCGAAACCGGCACTTGCCCCGAAATGAAAGGCGGTACAAGAAGGATCCAAAGAAAAATGTGTAAGAAATGATTTTTGCTGCTGATTTTCATTTTTCCTACACACCGAATTCAGTAGAACAAATTAAACGGTTTTGTCTCTACTATTGGTGCCGATCACCAAACCGCCGGGTTTATTGTCTAAAAATATCGTTTATTCAAACGTCGTCTCTTGTTTTTTCCTTCTTCTGTTCGGTTTTGCCGAAACTGTTCCGGGAACGGCGAATCCCTTAAATTCCCAGTTACACCCGTCACACAGCAGGTTGTATCGAAACAAAACTTTTGACCAAATAGGCGTTGGGCGATAGCCGCTTCTGATGCGTGAGCTATGACATCGAGGACACCTTTGACTAATCATTTATTTCCCCCTTTCTCATTTTCTTTATTTTAATTTCCGCTTTCTTTTTTTCCGCCGCTTCTCTCAATTTTTCAATCTCCTGATTTATCTTCTCGACAACCGCATCTTTTTTGATGCTCTGTACGTTTTCACGCGCCAGAAAATATAGTGCTTCTTTATAGTGGTCAATTGCCTGTTTATAGTTGCCTTTAAATGCCGACAACTCGCCCTGTTCAATCAAATGCGAAATCTTTATCGAAGCGATAAATTCTTTGACCGCATCTTCGGATTCGGTAAGATGAGTTTCGTTCGGATAACATTGCAGCGCGGAATCCAAAACCGACAAGGCTTTTTGAGCGGTTTCCAACTTTTCCGAAATTCCCACACAGTTTTTAGCATTCTGTGTCAGCGAACGCGATTCGATTTCCGCCCAGGATAGCAAGTGATAGCGGTGCAGATTCTTGACAAATTCCCTACCGCGCCGCAGTGCCGCCAGACGGGGCGAACCGGGTCCGACATTTTCGAGTTCCGTTTTATTAACCCGTAAATATTCGCTGCAAATTTCAAAAACTTCCAAATGCCCGTCGGCTAACTTGCTTAAAACTTTTGCCGCCTCCGATTTTTGCTTGATTTTGTTGATTATATCAGCGTTCTTTTCCAGCGTAAGTTTGTTCGCACCGCGAACATTAGTCGTATAAAATGGAATATTTTTTAAGTTATAATCGAGCTTTCGCTGCGCCAAAATGTAATTTTCACGCGCTTTTCTGAGAACTATTTCCCGCAGAACAACTGCTCCGCCCAAAATCAGGCTGGCACCGACCCCGGCTGGAATCCACGGCGTTTCTTCACCGCCTTCCTGTAAAAATCCCCAGATAAGAAAAAAGAAGGCGATCACGACCGCTGCCGTCAAAACGTAATAACCCGGCGCAGGCAGCCAAAACGGTTGACGATATTTTTGTGCAGCACGTCCTGTTTTTCTTGCAGGAATTTTTTGCAGCTGATATTCGTGGTTTGGTCTGCTGTTCAAGTTCGCCCCCAAAATACCTTTCATTAACATTCGAGTTTACCAAAAAAAAACAAAATTGTTAATAAACGTCTGAAATTTACGCAATAGTGTCACTTTTATTGCATTTTTGAAATGACAATTTACGCTTTTTGATATACTTTTTTGAATTATGGACTCTCGGAAAAAGAAAAAAACACCGCGTCCGATTTTTGATTCAATTCGCAAACCGACCGCGCCGCCCGGTCAAAAGTTTGGGGATGACAAAACCGACGAGAAAATGTATCCGTCGCGGCGCAAAGTGAAACACAAGAAAAAAGAAGACGTGGAAACTTAAAACGAGTTTTCTCAAAAAAATTTATGCCAAAATCAGATTTCGCCGCGTTTTAGCGCGACCGGAGATCAGCGGTGATGTTTCGCGCCGAAGTTATGCCGGGTAAAACTCGTAGAAAACGAAATTTTCGTATTCAAAAGGTTTCAGTCAGCGGGTGCGTAATATTTTACAATTCTTCCGGCGGACATCGGGAAAGCGAATTTGCACCCGTCATTTTTGCTCGAATGAACACTTAAATTTGCTTCGGGAGATTAAAATTCGTAGCTTTTTCCAACTTCCAGAATTTTCACGTTCTCGATTTTCAAATTCTCAATTTGCCGTACGATCTCTTCAAAATACATCGGCTTAATATTTATCACATAAACCGGGCAGTTTTGGCAATCTAGTTTTTTTAATTCCTTTAACAATCTTTTCGGCGTGAGGTGGTGCGAAGTCTGTGCGAGTTCTTCCAATTCGTCCGGAAAAGCGCACTCAATCAGAAGCGCGTCAAGTTTTGCTTCAGCGTTGACGACCTCCCAAAATTCATCCATTTCCGAAGTGTCGCCGGTCATCGCAACCGTCTTTTTATCGTCCGAAATAACAAAACCCACCGTCGGAACCCGGTGATTAACCCTTGCGGATTTTATTTGCAGATGATTGACCGCGAAACTTTTTCCGATTTCAAACGGATGATAGGTTAAAACCGCGCCGCTCTCATTCGTCAACTCGGAAAACTTCGGATATATTTCCCAATTAAAAATATCTCTTTCAAGTATTTCGATCACTTCGGCAGTCGCAAAAATGCGAATCGGAACTTTCAAACTTGCAAATAAATCGTCAATGAAAAGCGGCAGACCGGCGATATGATCGAGATGGGCGTGCGTCAGAACAACATTACGAACCAATTCTCTTTGTGTGGAAGAAGCCGCCATCGCCAAACTGCCCGCGTCAATCGCCACGCAATCGTCAATAATAAAACACGACAAATGCTGCCGCAGTGTCGCGCAGCCTTTTTCATCGAAAGTGCTTGGAAGTAATTGAACTTTCATCAAACCGCCTGTGATCCTACGAAAATTGCGCTTCGCTATCGCGCACAAGTTTGAGCGCGACCACCGTCAATTTCGTAAGTTGCGCCGGTTATCCAGCCGGCTTTCTCCGAAGCCAGATAGTAAATCAATTCAGCAACTTCTTCAGGTTCGCCGACCCGCCCAATCGGATGTGACGTTTTTGAATGTTCGAGAAAATTTTCGTATTGTTTTTCTTCCATTCCGCCCCGCTTGTGCAAATTTGTCACAACCACGCCCGGATTGACGGCGTTGACGCGGACACCTTTCGGCGCGAGTTCGAGAGCCGCGCAACGGGTTAATTGGTCAACTCCGGCTTTTGAAACGCAGTATGACAAAACATTCGGAAAAGCACGGGTTCCGGCGACGCTGGAAACATTAACGACGTTTCCCTTTGTCCTTTCAAGGTAAGGAACACTTTTTTGCATTAGATTAAATACGCTGCGGAGATTGACGTTAATCATTTTGTCCCAATCGTCAAGCGACGTATTTTCAACCGTTCCGTTGGCGATAATACCCGCCGCGTTGATTAAAACGTCAATTTGATTGATTTTTTCACTGACAAAGTTGAAAAACCTTTCAATTTGATTATCATCGCAAACGTCAGCGAGATAAACTTCGATAATTCCGTCCTTTCCAACTGCTTCGTCGCGCAGCGCATCGAGTTCTATTTGGTTACGCCCGACGGCGATGACTCGTCCGCCTTTTTCAGCAAAAAGCAAAGCCGCCGCCCGCCCGATTCCGCTACTTGCTCCCGTGATAATAATTACTTTTTCCCGCATAAATTTAATTTCACCAAAAACTGCCATACTATCTTACTAAAGTTGTCGGGCAATTCTATAACTACAGATTCGATTTTTTGAAGGAATTGGATGTGCCGGACGCAAAAAAGGACAGCCGGGATGACTGTCCTTTTAGGATTCTGCGCGATGCACGGTTTCAGTGTCAGGAATTTTCACGATTCGGAATACTCCGTATCGAAAAACTACACGCCGCTGGCTTGCGGTTTGTTTGAAAAAAACTTTTCAATCGCCTGTTTCGTCTCCGTACGGCGACGCTGCTGAAAGTCGCTGACCCAATTTGAAACGGTCGAAACCATTTCGCGGGCGGCTTGCTGCTTTGTTGCTTTCTCAACTACTGCGGGCTTTTCCGCAATTTTTATCTCGCTCTTCTTGATTACTTTTATTTTCGCTTTTGCTGTCATTATTCCTCTCTGTATGAATCCGATACTATGTATGTAAAATATGTAAAATGAATTGATATTTATTCCCGGCAATTTTCACCGTTGCAATTTCAGTGCCACTTTTAAGACGTTTGAAATTTTTATTTTTTGCAGTTACGCGCACGATTTATTTTTTCTTTGGCAATCTGCGAAGTGAAAATAATATTTTTGCGCTTTGCTAATTTATAATAACGCCCGAACTGCCCGATTTGTTCCACAATTTTATTTTTATTCAATATTCCCGGCAAGTTGCGGCGACATTGTTAATCGAAATGTTTTCAATTTACGAATGGCATAATCGTTGCCATTTATATTTAAGATGAATCTGACGGATCTCTTAATAATTTATTTAGCGTGCGGTTCCCCGTTCGGTGTTTACTACTTTTTGTACAACCCGCGCCGCCAAAACACATTTTTGTTTTGGCTTAAAACGACATTTATTTTTTTTATGTGGCTGCCTTTTGCCGTTCGTCTGCTTTTGAAGAAAATCGGTACCGACCGATCATATTATTCGGAAGTGAAAGAGAAGAGTCTCTTTTCCATTCAAAAACAAATCGAAGCGATCTTACTCGAAACGGATTTGCAAATTTCGATTTATGAACTGCGCGAGATTTTTGACCGATACGTTGGATTAACATTGGTAAATACTGACAAAAACGCAGCGGAGATAAAACCGAACAAAGAATTCTTTCAAATTTCGGACCATTCCGACGCGGATTTAGCCGCACGGTGTTACGAACGACGCAACCGAAAGCGACTTTCTTTTCATCATACTTTGGCACGACAGGATTTTTTGAGCTTGATCGGCAAAATGTCGTCCGGTTCAAAACACTCGGAACTCGGCAAGTTGGCTGTTGCATTTGTCGCCGCGTTGAATGATTCAAAGTCGCTTGAAGCACTCGAAACGATCATTGCAAAAGATTCGCAAACCGCTCATCAATTTGCCGTCACCAACTTGGAGAAAGATTTATGGAAGCCAGAAAGACACAAACCGCTGCCAATTTTCGGTCCGATTTCAACTCGTTTGCCGCGTATGACGGCGGCGACAAACTCGCGCAGCAAAGATTAGACAAACTTCTCGCAATTAATGCCGAAACCGTTCGCGAAAAATCTTTGTATCATTCGGACCGCGAAAAAACCGAAGCCGCGATGATGAAAAACCCGCTCTCGACGGTGCAGGCTTTTTCATATTTCGGGCTTATTCTCGGAGCATTTTCACCGGCGGCGATTTTCGGACGGTTTCTGATTGATTCAAGCGGTTTACGCAGTGAAGATATTTGGATTCTCGGCGTTATCGCCATCGTCAACATACTTTCGGCGGTGGTCGGATTTTTTTCCGGCAAATTGGTCGGAAAAATGGTGCGCGAAGTTGAAAACTACTCGTGGGGAATAATGCTTCTAATACTGCCTTTCATCGGCGTTTTGTGGGGAATTATCACGGGCGGCGCGAGCGGGATTATTATCCTGATCGTCGGCGCATTTTTCGGCGCAATTCTCGGTGCAATGGTCGGCAGCGTTGCTTTACCGGCATTCGCCCTGCTTCATCGGCTGCTCAAAAAAGGCGAAGTAATTGACCGCAAACTATTTTTGCCAATGGCTTTCGGGATCACCTTTATCATCTGCGGATTTATTCTCGGTCTGTAATCAAACAAGAATGTCAACGGGCAAATTTTGAACAATTTGCCCGCCATTAATTAGCTGCCCGCCTTTCAGCTTTATTTCCGCCGTTATTGCTTTTGAACTCCCGTGCATTTTTTCTCGCTCTCCGATACTGCAAACAAATTCCTCGAATTGATGAATTGCATCAGTCTTGAATACATTTACCGCCCGGACGAATCAAAATTTAACTTATGAAAAATTTCAAACCCTCGAAAGAAGATTTGCGCGACGCGCTCAACCGCACGACCGAAGATTTGATTGACTATAATTTGAAAGTTCTGTTTTGCGGCATCAATCCCGGAATTTGGTCGGGCGCAACCGGACTGCATTTCGCCAAACCGGGCAATCGCTTCTGGAAAGCACTGCACCTCGCCGGATTTACAAACCGCGTTCTGCACCCGTCCGAAGAACACGAACTGCTTGAAAACGGTTACGGCATCACGTCCTTCTGCAAACGGACGACTGCCCGCGCCGACCAACTGACAACCGAAGAATTTATCAACGGCGGCAACCTGCTCGTCAAAAAAATTAAAAAGTATAACCCCCAAACCCTCGCCGTTCTCGGCATCACGGCATATCGCGCCGCGTTTCAAAATCAGAAGGCAAAACTCGGTTTACAACCCGAAAAACTCGCCGATACGGAAGTGTGGGTACTGCCGAATCCGAGCGGACTCAACGCGCATTACCAATTAAACGATTTGGCAAAACTCTTTAGCCAAATCCCGAAATGAGGGAGCGCGGAAGTCTCGTCCGCCAACACAGCGCAGCGAATGTTGCAGCCTTTCTCAAGATTAAAACGAACTGCAACGTGAAAAAACATTCTCTTGCTTACACTCGACATTTGTTTAGATCGTGAAAGAATTCTTCTTCACTTTCAGGCGCAAGTTGAACACAATTCGAGTATTGCAGTTCGATGTAATTACCAAGAAACGCCTCCAACTTTGCTGTCGCTTGTTGGGCGGACGAGACTTCCGCGCTCCGGTTGAGGATTTTTTTGCTTTGACTTATTATTGTACGAAATTTGAGATGCGATTCCGACTTTCGATATATCAATGAACAACAATAAAATAAAAAATGTACTGGCAAATAAATTTTTGTTTGCTCTATTTTTGGTTATCACCGCGCTCGGCTGCACGTCGCCGGCAAAGTCTGATTTAACTGTTTATCCCCCTTCTGACGAATCAAACTTGAACGCCAACGTGAACAATTTCCCGGCGACAACCGTCGAAACGAAGACTGAACTGCCGACAGTCGCGCCGGACGCGCTCGTCGCCGATTTATATAAACAGCACGACGCGGAGAAAAGTCCGTTTTTTCAGACGAAAAGCCGTACCCTAATTGATAAGTATTTCGCCAGAAATCTCGCCGATTTGATTTGGACGGACGCGAAAACGTCAGACGGCGAAGTCGGTGCGCTCGGTGCCGACCCGCTTTATAACGCGCAGGACACCGAGATTAAAAAGTTCGCCGTCGGAAAAGCCGACATCAGAGACAAAGCGGCAAGCGTTCCCGTCACGTTTGAAAACTTCGGCAAAAAAGAGAAATTTATCTTCGCGCTCGTGCAGGAAAACGGCAGTTGGAAAATCACCGATATAAATTACGGCGATGATTTGACGCTGATTAAAATTTTCAAAGACAATGCTGCGGCATATTCTGGCGATGACAATGAAAATGCGGCGTTAACCGGCGAATTTGAAGGCAAATATCAAATCGGCGAGACGACTTGCACCGTCAAACCGATTAAAATGGCGTTTGAAGTAAAATGGGCGAAAGGCACGGGAAAAGAGATTTTCTTTTTTCAAGACCGCGCCAACGACAAATATATTTTCGCGTCCGACCCAAAAACCGGCAAAGCGAATGTTTTTTCGTTTGACGATGAAAATTACAACACCGGCATATTTTACCGCGCCGACGGCAAAGAATTTCCGATCAAACGGGCAAAATAAACATTTGGACGGCAGTCGTCCCGATTGCCGTCTCGGATGCGTCCTGCTTCCGAGTCAGAAAAATTCAAGAAAATATTTTAGACGTGAGTGCAGGACTCATTCACGACCGCAGGCGCGACACTTGCGGTACGCGGTTTAATAATTTTTCAATCAAGGCGATTAAACCATCAATTTCAATCGGCTTTGAGAAATGTTCCTGAAAACCGGCTTGCACGGCGCGCGCACAGTCTTCAACGCTGGCGTAGCCGGTCAGCGCGATGGCGGGAATGTTTCCGCCTTTTTCGGGTGCGAGGTCTCTGACACGGCGAATTAAATCGTAGCCGTTTTCGTCCGGCATTCCGATGTCGCTAATGAGAATATCCGGGTTATTTTTTTCAATTGCCGCCAACGCTTCGGCGGCAGTGGCGACGGCAGTCGTTTCGTAATTGCACTGCGCGAATAAAACTTTGAGCATTTCCCGCGAATCATCATTATCCTCGACCAGCAAAATACGAACTCCGGCGAATTTTTCACCGCCATCGTCTGCCAAAGAACTTTCCGTCGCCTCTTCTAAAGGCGCATCCGGCGAATTATAAATCGGGAGCGCAACGGTGAAGCTAGTGCCGCGATTTAAGCCTTCACTGCTGACGTTGACTTGTCCGCCGTGCATTTTGACCAGATGACGAACAATTGCCAAACCGAGTCCGAGTCCACCGGCTTGGCGCGTGTAAGAACTGTCTGCCTGACGAAAACGCTCGAAAATATACGGCAGAAAATCCGGCTCAATGCCTTGCCCGTTGTCGCTGATTTCGATTTCGACATCAGTGCCGTTGACCGTCGCCCGAACTTCAATTTTCCCGTTCGGCGGGGTAAATTTGACTGCGTTTGAGAGAATATTCCAGAAAACCTGTTTGAGCCGGTCACCATTGCCATTAATTTGCCTGATGTTTGAATCAAAAAAAGTCTCAAGCGTAATTTCTTTCGCTTCGACCGCAGGATGCAACACTTCGACCGCTTGCCGGATGACCGGAATCAAATCAATCGGCTTGATTTCGAGTGTCAATTTGCCGGTGATAATTCGCGACACGAATAAAATATCGGAAACGATTTCCGCCTGCGCTTTGGCGTTGCGCTCGATCACGTCAAGCCCATGCGCCGTGTCAATCTTCTGGCTCGATTTCCCGCGCAGCAGTTGAATCCAGCCGAGAATCGAATTGAGCGGTGTGCGAAGTTCGTGCGAAAGCGTCGCCAGAAATAAATCTTTTTGGCGGTCGGATTCTTCAAGCTGGTTGAGCAAATTGCGCGACAAATATTGTCTCTGTCGCGCCCGAAGTGCGCCGCGCACTGCACTGACGAGCATCGGAATACGAATCGGGCGTTCGACAATCGTCGCGTTAAAGGGTGTGCCGACGGTGGCGGCGAGCATTTCAGCACTTTGTGCGCTGCCGGCGAACAGAACGACCGGCAGGTCAGACCACACCGGCTGCGCCTCAAATGCGGCGGCAAGTTGTTCAAAAGTTCCGTTCGGCAAAGCTTCTTCCGCCAGCAGAATCGCACCCGCACCTGCGCTGATTTTCTCCATCAGTTCGGGCGCATCGGCACACGGTTCGGCTTCGATGCCGACTTTTTCTAGCGTCGCGCACACCAAAAAGGCGTCGCGTCCGGTCGGCATCAGGACGAGAACGCGATTTTCCCTCTGATTATAGTCCGTCGTTTTCGCCATTTCGTTCCATCAATTTCTCGTTTCTGCCTTGGTAAACCGGAACACCGGTCAACACGCCGCGAAAATCCGACAGCGGCTGTCCGAGTCGGATGCCGCCCTCGTCAATCCGAAATTCGCGGATCGTGCGTTCGTGTTTGCCCGTTCTTTTTTTCAAAACGGAAATTGCCTGCCGCACTTCGCCCTCGGCTTCAAAGTAGCGCAACAGCACAACCGTATCCGCCATATAGCTCATATCAATCGGCGACTGCATCGTTCCGACCAAACCATACTGCCCGATAATCAGAATGCTGATGACACCGCGCCGATTCAAATAACCGAGCAGTTCGTGAAACTGCATCGTCAAAAATCGTTCCTGCGGCGTGGACATCAAATAGCCGTTCACGCTGTCAATGACGACGACACGCGTTTGGTTATGTTCGACATCCTGACTGACCATATACGCCAATTCACCGGGTGTCAGTTCGGCAAGTTTTATTTGGCGCAGATAAATTAAACCTTCTTCGACATATTTTTTCACGTCTAAACCGAGCGCAATAGTTCGTTTGTATAAAGTTTCCGCGCCTTCGTCAAACAGATAGATCGCCGAGCGTTCGCCGTTTTTGGCGGCGGTGCAGGCATATATCAACGCCATCGTTGATTTACCGATGCCTGCCGGTCCGGTAAAAATGGTGCTGGTGCCGTAATCGAGTCCGCCCAAAAGTCCTTCCAAATCTTCCGATTCGCTTTTCAGCGTCCCTGTTTCGATTTCGCGTTTCAATTCCGGCGCACCGAGACGCGGAAACACGGCGATACCGCCGGTTTCAATGTTGAAATCATGCGAACCCGATTGAAAATTAACGCCGCGCATTTTGACGACGCGCAGATTGTGCCGCTGTTTGCCGTATTCGGTCGGCACATATTCGAGCGTAATCACGCCGTGCGCGATTGATTCGAGCTGCCGCTGCGCCGTCTGCGCCGTCAAATCGTCGAGCATCATCACGGTACACTGTCGCCCGTTAAAATATTGTTTGAGCGCGAGAATCTGCCGCCGAAACCGCAGCGCGTCGCTCGCCAGCATCCGCATTTCCGAAAGCGAATCGAAGACGATTCGCGCCGGATTAATCTGCTCGACCTCATTGAGAATTTCCTTCGTCGTCTCGTCCAGTTCGACTTCCGACGGGTGAAAAACCGTGTAGCGCGAACCGTCGCGCAGACTCTCGCCAGAAATGGTCAAATCGAAAATATTCAATTTTTCCAAATCCCAGTGATGCGATTTGCCGACTTCGACCAACTCGTCCTTACTCTCTGACAAAGTAATATAAAGCCCCGTTTCGCCTTTTTGCTGCCCGTCGAGCAGAAATGCAGCCCCATCGTCGTTTTGCCCGTGCCGGGATTTCCCTGAAGAAGATAAAGCCGATTCTTCGGCAGACCGCCCTTGAGAATAAAATTTAACCCTTCAATGCCGGTCGAAACCCAATCCCTTCCCATTGTTTCTGATTTGTCCATAATGTACCAGTGTTCGATATGTGTGATATTTTATATCAACGACTGTTATTTTTACACGAATGTTTGCGCTGATTCAAAAATGTGAGTTTGATTTTTGATTTTGTGGGTTAGGAGAAGCATTAGGCACATCTTTAGACGATTACTAAAGCAGATTTTGATTTTTGTTTAATGAAATAGAGCAGAAACTTGCGCGTGAATAAGAAAGAGAGAGAGATTACCAACAATTAGTTGTTCCCATTCAATATTGCTCGGCGATTTTGATGAAACATCACGTTTACAAATTGATTGCCGGATGTCTGGCGAACAAGGAAAAAGTAAAAATCAGCCATACATTTCGCGCCATCTTTCGCATAGATTTTTCGCCGCTTTTTCCCAATCGGCAAACTCGAACTCAAAACCGGATTCGAGCAGTCTGGTCGGCACGACGCGGCGGCTTTTCAAGACGAGTTCGGTTTCCGTCCGCATCAAAAACGCGCCGATTTTAAGCATCACTTCCGTCGCCGGTAAACTGATCTTCGTTCCCCACGCTTCGCGGAAAATCCGCATAAATTCGGCGTTCGGCAAAGGATTAGGCGACGAAACATTGACCGCACCGTTAAAATCTTCCCGTTCGATCAGCCAATAAATTGCGCGAATAAAGTCCTGCTCGTGAATCCACGAAATATATTGTCGCCCGCTTCCGGCAGTTCCGCCCAGACCTTTTTTGACAAGACCGAGCATCACATCGAAAATGCCGTCTGCGTCGGGACTCATCACCACCGCCGAACGCAAAAGAACTTTCCGCGTGTTCGGCGTGTTTGCTTCATTTGCCGCTTTTTCCCAATTTGTTGCAACTTTGATGCTGAAATTCCAAGTGTCCGGCGCGTCCTTTTCGCTGCCGCCGACGATTCCCGTCAGTTCGTCATTAGGGGCATCGAACCGGTGCGCGTAAATTGTCGCCGTACTTGCCTGAAGCCAAATTTTCGGTGGATTTTTCGCCTCGGCAATCGCTTCCCCGACAACTCTTGTCGAATCAGCGCGCGACTCCAAAATCTGACGGCGATTTTCATCATTGTATCGGCAATTTACATTTTTTCCGGCGAGATTGATAATAACATCCGCACTTTCAAATTCTCGCGCCCAATCCCCGAGATCTTTCGCGTCCCAGACAACAGTTTTAAATTGAGCATTTTTATCGCTCCGGCTCAAAATCAAAACGTCGTGTCCGTCCGCTTCAAATGCGCGGGCTAAAATTTGTCCGACTTGTCCGCTTCCGCCGGGAATTACGATTTTCATAAGTTACTTCTTGCCAAAATTTGCATATTTCAAAATATACCTGTTACAAATTTTCTCAAACAAAACAATTATCAACAACGCGATTAATGCCGCGAATTTAAGCCGCTTTTTTCAATTTGGTTGCTAATTCTGCCAAAAATGTCGGATTCTCCAGCATTTCCATTGTAATAACTTGGCTATTCGGATTTTGGGATTTTTCCATCGCTTGACGAAGTTGGCGGTTGATTTGAGTTTGATACGGTAGATTGCCCGCTTCGGCAGCTTGTTTCTTGTAAAAATCCACAACGTCAGCGTCGAGCATTATCGTAACTTTCAGTTTTTGTTCGCTGCGTTTGGTAATAAACCTTGAACGGCGAAAAGTGTGTTTGCCGACGCTCGGCAAATCTTCTTCGCTCACATCTTTCTCGCGCATTTCCTGAATGTCGGCTTCGGTGTATTCAACTTCAAACTCTTTATCGGTCATATATGTTTCTTGCTTTTCCATAATTTTCTTTATCTTTTGACTGCACTTTACGGATTGAAATTACACGATTTCAATTATTCGTGGAGATGCTGATTTGTGCCGAAATTGTTTTTTCTTTCAGTTATAAAAGAATTTCTTCTCATAATTTTACATAATATGAGCATTTTAGGAGTTTTAAAAACTTGACAGGATTAAATTATCAATTAAGATAAATTATGCTTGTTTGATAATATGTACTAAATGATTAAGATAAAAGAATGTAGTTGTGGTGGTATTAATGAAAATTGCTATCGTTGTTCAGGGTCAGGGAGATATTCTGTTGGATCTAGTAACGGTAACTTAATTACATCATCTGGTTCGAATACAGGTTTTATGGTTTATTGCCCCCATTGTGTGCGTACTTTTGCGGCTAAACGAAGCTTAAACAAACATTTAAAAAAAGTTCATAAAATTATTGCGTCAGATTCCAACTCATAAATATCTAATCTTTCCCATTTGATCGTGCTTGGCGATTTCTTCGATTGGTATTAAATTAATTTTAATGCTTCAAAATGAATTCTTTAACTGCTAACGGTAAAATTACAAAAACATGTATTCAGCGTGTTGTATAACACGAATTTCCTGTGCCTCTTCTTCCCAATACACTATTGAAATTTTCCCCTCCGATGAAGCTACTATTGCCAGAGAATTATCCTTGAGATCATATATGAATCGCGCGGCGGATTGATGTCTTGTCCCACCAAGTTTAGAGATTTTATTTTTATCGGGATCAATTTCAAAATTCTCAAATGGTTTTGATAAAGAAATATCAATATTCTCGTTTGATTCTTCTGAGTTTGGTTTTAGTTTAGCTCCAAATGCAATTACTTCCAATTTATCATTTATGATTGTTGCGCCATCTGGAGCGGTTAGTCTACTTAATAAAGCGAAGTTTTTATCTTGATTCTCTGAATTACGACGACTAAAAGCTTTTTTCGCCTCCATAGATAAATGATCAATTTCAATTGTAATTGATTTTGGCGTATCAAAATACAAGGCAGAATCAATAATACCGTAGTCTTTGAACTTATTTCCATCAATTACAAGTAGCGTTCCACCGTGTTTATGTTTTCTCATTTCTAGAGCTAAGGATTTAATTTCGTCAGATAAATTCGGAATTTGAATATCTTCAATAAAATTAATTTCCGAATAATCAATTGCGATTTTTTCTTTTCTTATGGGTTTTCCAGTTTCAAAAACTTCCCCGACAACCAAGACTTGTCCAACTTCAACGACATTTGCGACTATCTTTGAATCTGTTGTAAATCCCCAAATCTCAAGTTCACTGTCTTTATCAACCCAAACCCCAAGATGATGATTTGTATTTTCCAAAGCTGGTGAAAGTTTAGCCAGTATTTTCGCATTAAACTTTTCGCTTTTTTTAAATTTAAAAGTTGTTTTTTCATCCATACCTCTTTCAAGCAAAGGCTCACTTGGTGATAAGGCAACAGAAAGCAAATGATGATTTCTCTCTTCTGTTAAAATACTAGCCCAAAAAACTTCTTGAAAAAATGTAGTGAGATGTATGTCTGATATTTTATTTCTGAATTCGTGTGAAATGATTTGATTTAAAATATCTCCGCTTAGAAACCTGTTCAAAATTTCCCCTGTTTTTTTATCGTTAAAGATGAAAGTATTGCTCATAAAAGTTTTATTCCCACTCAATCGTTGATGGCGGTTTCGACGAAATATCATAAACGATGCGATTAACACCGCGAATTTCCGAAGTGATGCGCGACGAGACAGCTTGCAGAAATTCGTGCGGAAGTTTTGCCCAATCAGCCGTCATTCCGTCAGTCGAGGTGACGGCGCGAAGAGCGACGGTGCGTTCGTAAGTGCGAAAATCGCCCATTACGCCGACTGACTGAATCGGTAAAAGAACGGCGAAGGCTTGCCAGACTTCGTTATATAGTTTGAATTTATGCAGTTCTTCAATAAAGATTTTGTCTGCGCGCTGGAGCAGCTCGACTTTTTCCGGCGTGATGTCGCCTAAAATCCGTACGCCCAAACCGGGACCGGGAAACGGGTGACGCTGTAAAATTTCGTCGGGAATATTTAAGTCTTTGCCGATCAAGCGCACTTCGTCTTTGAAAAGTTCGCGCAGAGGTTCGATCAATTTCAAATTCATTTTCTCCGGCAGACCGCCGACGTTGTGATGAGATTTGATCGTCACGGACGCGCCGCGCAGTGAAACGGATTCGATCACATCGGGATACAAAGTTCCTTGCACGAGCCATTTTACATCGCCGATTTTATTGGCTTCCGCGTCGAAAACGTCTATAAATTTCGCGCCGATTGCTTTGCGTTTTAGTTCGGGATCAACGACATCTTTCAGCACACTGTAAAAGTCTTCGGAAGCGTCAACGCCGATGACGTTTAATTGCAATTTGTTTTTGTAGAGTTTGAGAGTTTCCTCAAATTCACCGGCGCGAAGCAGACCATTGTTGACGAAAATACAGGTTTGCCGCGTTCCAATCGCTTCCTGCACGAGAGCCGCCGCGACCGTCGAATCAACCCCGCCCGAAAGCCCGCAGACGACGTTGTCGGTTTCGCCGACGACGGCACGAATTTTTTCGACTTCTTCGGCGATAAACTGTTTTGAAGTCCAGTCGCCTTTACACTCACAGATTTCAAACAGAAAATTCCGCAAAACGTCCTTGCCGAGCGGCGTATGCGAAACTTCCGGGTGAAACTGAACGGCGTAAATCCGGCGTTCCTTATTTTCAATCGCGGTGACGACCTCGCCCGTCGTCGCCGTTTGATGAAAACCTTCGGGCAGCGCGGTGACGTGATCGCCGTGGCTCATCCAAACGTCGAGAATTTCCGGCAGACCTTCAAACAATTCGGTTTTCCCGCTCAACCGTCGGAGTTTCGTCGCACCGTATTCACGCCGGTCGGAAGGCGAAACCGTCCCGCCCAAATCTTTGGCGAGAAGCTGCATCCCGTAACAAATGCCCAAAATTGGAGCCTTAATTTGCCCATAAAACTCTGGCGAAATCTGCGGCGCGTCCGCTTCATAAACCGAATTAGGTCCGCCCGAAAGGATCACGCCCTTCGCATTTTTCGCCAAAACACTGTCTAGCGCGAGATGAAACGGCACAATCTCGCAGTAAACACCCTGCTCACGCACACGCCGCGCGATAAGCTGCGTGTATTGCGAACCGAAATCGAGAATAAGTATAAGTTCGTGTTGCATTTATTTTTGTTTGAATTTTATTGAGTTCAAAATTGTTTTTGCGATTTCCTGTGATTCTAAATTTTTACACCTTACTTCAAATGAAATCGCTGAATTACTAAATGACTTCATCTTGTTTGGGAAATTAACTCCTACAAAATATTTTTTCTTAGTTTTCTCTAATTTTTCAGGCGTAGCGGCATTAACCATTCTATCTTTGGTAATCACTCTATCTTTGGAAAGAATAGGTTTACTTATGTCGTAATTGACAATCACAACATTTTCTCCATCAATTATTGTCTGCTCTTTTTGACCTTCATAACTTTGGAGTTGTGAAGCCACATCCGCCGAATAATCACCATATTCAATATTCAAGGTTATTTCGTCATTTTCAAACTGAATCATAAATGAATCAATTCCCTGAACATCATTTTTCTTCATCGTTGGCGGCATCGAGAACGAGAAATCCTCAGTTTCAATTTTCTGCCAATCCTTTGGAATTTTCTTGGTTTGAGAGAATTCTTTGGCATTTTCAAAAGTCGTAGCATTTTGTTTTTGACAAGCTAATGACAAAATCGTGAGAGTAAGAAATAGCGACAAAACTAAAATCTTATGCGGTTTGAAAACTAAAATAAGTTCGTGCTGCAAAATAAAATCTCTCCGAGTTTGATAAAGAAAAGATTATAACTTGTGTCGGAAGGTGTGAGAAATCCAAGCGCAAGATTCTTGTATTTTCTTTAGATTAGTGCAAAATAAATGGATTGAAAATCTGACAAATACAATTTTAAAATAGAAGTTTGAAAAATTTTAATTAACCATAAAAGAAAAATGACCGAAAAACAAAATTATCAAAATCACACCCGCTGGCACGTTCCGCAGCATTTTATTTTAATGCCGATTCTATTGGTGAATCTGATTTTTGCCGTAGTTCGATTGGTTCAATATCCGAACATTGACCGAGCGGAGTTTTTGTTGTTGGCTATTGGTCTTATGCTTATGAGTTTCTTAGTTCGTACAAATGCCCTGCGGGTGCAGGACAGATTGATCAGATTGGAAGAAAAACTGCGCTACGAAAAGGTTTTGCCGCCGAATTTGTTAAATCAGATTGATAAATTGAACGTCGGACAAATAAACGCCCTGCGCTTTGCGACCGATGCAGAACTGCCTGAACTAATGCGGCGCGTTCTCGACGGTGAATTTGCCAAAAACGGCGAAATCAAACAGGCGATTGTCAATTGGCGGGGCGATTATTTGCGGGTTTGACGTTTATTCGGTTTTTAAAATCAATCTGAACGGAGAACTGCGGCGGACGGAAAAGTTTTTGAGATGTGCTTGCAACGCCAGATTTTCGAGTTCTTCAACCTTGAACGAGCGCAGAATTGAGAGCAAACCGTCCTCCCGCACCAACGGACTGATGCGAAAGGCAACGCAGAAAAGTTTGTAAAGCCGATACGCGGCGCGGTGGCGGTGAAGGTCAATAACGTAAATATTGCGGCGGGCGAGGCGGTTCATTTCGGACAAAATTTGCACGACGTTTTCGTCGGTGAAATGATGCGTGAACAGCGAGCAAATAACGTAATCAAACGAGTTGTCGGCGAACGGTAAATTTAGCGCATCGCCGCGCACGGCGTTAATTTGCGGGTGGTTTTTCGACTCTTCCAAAATTGCTGTTGCCGAACGCGCATTTAATTCCAAGCCGGTCAAACGCGCCGTTCGACTTTGTTTTCGCGCAAATTCGGCGATGGTGCGAAGCAGTTCGCCCGAACCTGCGCCGACATCCAAAACGGAAAACTCTTTCACGCCGCCGCGTTTGATGTCGCGCAAAAGCGTTTTTTTTAATGCCCGGTTATCGCCGATGACGCGGTTGATAAAAGCGATCTCGTGCAGAAACCGTTCGTATTCGTCCGGCGTATAATTGCCCGTATCTATTCTTTCAAGCTGGTAGCTTCGCGTTTTGAACACATTAAAAGAATAGCAAAAATATCAATTGCGGGAGCGCACTTTTTTCTTTTTGACTGCCGATTAGCGAAATAAATCTGCTTACGATTTTTTTCCAATCATATCAAGACCGACGGCGGCAACCAAAATTGAGCCTTTGATGATGTCCTGCATATAATCTCTGACGTTGAGCAGCGACATTCCGTTATCCAAACTCGCCATAATCAACGCGCCCAAACACGCGCCGAAAATCGTGCCGCGTCCGCCCATCAAACTCGCGCCGCCGATGACACAAGCCGCGATTGCGTCGAGCTCTTTTAGTGTTCCGGCATCAGGCGCAGCACTGCCGACCCGCGCCGTAAAAATTAATGCCGCCACGCCGGTCAATGCGCCGAGCAATGCAAAAACTTTGAGAATGGTCTGTTTGTTGTTGATGCCGGACAAACGCGCCGCGTCCGCGTTGCCGCCGATGGCGTAAAGATAACGTCCGAATGTCGTAAAATTCGTAATAAAAACGCCGAGCAGCGCGACCGCGAGCAGAATTAAAACCGGAATCGGGATGCCCGCGTAGGAATTCATCACATAAATAAACACGATAATGACAGCGATGGTCGGAATCGCTTTGAGAAGTTCGCCCGCGTAATTGGCTTCGCCGAGTCCGTAAGTTTTTTGCGTTTGAGCGCGGCGAAGCGCGATTGCTATGACAAATAAAATGGCGATGCCCGCCAAAATCCAGCCGAGATTCGGCTCGATATACTGCTGCCCGATTGATTTAAAAATGGGGTCGGCAATCGGAATTGTCTCCGATTCCGTGATAGCTTTGACCGCGCCGCGCCACGCCAGCAACCCGCCCAGCGTGACAATAAACGCCGGAATGTTCAGGTAAGCCGTCAAAGTTCCCTGGATCAGCCCGATCAAACCGCCGACGATAATCGCCGAAAGCAGTGCCGCCGGCAGTCCCAATTCCCAACGCGCCAGCGAAATGGCGGCGACTGCGCCGGCGAAACCCAACACCGAACCGACCGATAAATCAATTTGTCCGGCGATAATAACCATCAACATTCCGACGGCGATGATGCCCGTCACAGATGTTTGCAGCATCAGGTTGGACAAATTACGCGAAGTCAAAAATATCGAGCCGGTCGCCCAGTGAAAATATAACCAAATCAGCGCGAGCGCAGCAATCATCGTGTAAGCCCGCAGCGAGGATGTTTGTATTTTGAAACGGTTTTCTTTTATTTCGCTCATATTTTCGTTAGATTATAATCCTAAATTTTAAGTCTGTTTTTTGTCTTTCTCCTTTCCGTCCTTCGCTATAAAATGTTTCCCGTCGCCGCCGCCATCACTAATTCAGGTGTCGCTTCGATACGTTTGAATTCGCCGGTTAAACGTCCTTCGTGCAGAACCAACACGCGGTCGGAAAGTCCGATAACTTCGGGCAGTTCGCTCGAAACCATCACGATTGCCAAACCCTGTTGGGCTAATTCGTTGATGTTGGCGTAAATTTCCTGTTTCGCGCCGACATCAATGCCGCGCGTCGGTTCGTCGAGAAAAAGAACTTTCGGTTTGGTCAAAAGCCACTTGCCAAGCACGACTTTTTGCTGGTTGCCGCCCGACAATGTGCCGGTGACGGTCAGCGGCGAGTTGGCTTTAACGTGCAGGTCAGCCATTGATTGTCGCGCCGCAACACTTTCGCGGACGCGGTTGGTCAAAAAAGCGCCGCTGATTTTTTTCAGTCCGGCGAGCGTCATATTGTTGAGAATCGTTTGATCTAAAATTAAACCGAAACGCTTGCGGTCTTCGGTCACGAACCCAATGCCGTTTTCGATTGCGTCGGACGGATTGGAAATCGAAACGGGCTTTCCTTCAACCAGAATTTCGCCTGAACGTCTGCCGCGCCACGCGCCGAAAATCGCCATCAACAGTTCACTTCGTCCTGCGCCCATCAGCCCGGAGATGCCGAGAACCTCGCCTTTTCTGACGCTGAATGAAACATTATCAACCAGCAATTTGTCGGTTTCCGCCTGATACGCCGAGAGATTTTTGACTTCGAGCGCAATTTCGCCGAATTCGTGGTGGCTCGTCGGAAAAATATTTCCGACTTCGCGCCCGACCATTTGGGCGATCACTTTTTCGATTGATAAATCCTGCGCCGCGCTCGTTCCGACGGTTTTCCCGTCGCGCAAAACGCTGATGCGGTCGGACATCTCGAAAACTTCGCCGAGTTTATGCGAAATATAAATCATTCCGACACCACGGGCTTTCAGGCTTCGCAAAATATCGAACAGCGTTTTGACTTCCGATTCGGTCAGCGCGGCGGTCGGCTCATCGAGAACCAAAATTTTTGCGTTCTGCGATAACGCTTTAGCGATTTCGACGAGTTGCTGTGAACCGATGCCCAATTCTCCGACCGGCGTTTTCGCGCTGATCGGCAAGTTTAAGTCCCTGAGCAATTGAGCAGCTTTCTGGTAAAGTTCCGTCCAATTAATCACGCCGAAACGCGACGGTTCACGCCCTAAAAAAATGTTTTCGGCGACGGTTAATTCTTTGACCAGGGAGAGTTCCTGAAAGATGATGGCGATGCCCGCGTTCTCCGCGTCGCGGACGGTCTTAAATTGTTTGACCTCACCTTCGACCACGATGTCGCCGCCGTAAGTCCCGTGAGGATAAACCCCGGACAAAACTTTCATCAAGGTGGATTTGCCCGCGCCGTTTTCGCCGACAAGCGAATGAAATTCACCCGCGAAAAGATCGAGCGTTACGCCGTCCAAAGCCTTTACACCGGGAAATTCTTTGGTAATTGCCCGCATTTCAAGAATAGGAGCCATAATATTTTAAGTGTTTATAAACTTTTCATAATATCTGCGAGTCGAAATAATCCAATCGGTTCAACAATTGTAATTGATGTTCCGCCTGTGTTTTTAGACGACGTATTTCGGTTCGTCCGGTGCGCCGAAGGAAACTCCGATGTCGCGTGCCGTCCGCACCAGTTGTCCTTCGAGCGTGACTTTTTTAATGTCAACAATCGCCGTTTCGAGCGGGACGGTGATGACGGTCGAAGATTTCAGTGCGACCATTCTGCCGAGTTCGCCGTCCGCCAGCGAATGAACGGCGCACACGCCGAAATTCGTCGCCAGCATCCGGTCGAAAGAGTTTGGACTGCCGCCGCGCTGGAGATGTCCGAGAACGACTGTGCGCGATTCTTTGCCCGTTTTTTCTTCAATTTGGAGCCGTAGATGTTCACCGATACCGCCGAGCCGTTTGACTTTGGAATGTGTCCCGCTTTCCAGATAAATTTCATCGCCGCCGAGTTCGCTCGCGCCTTCGGCAACAACGATATTGGTAAACCGCGAACCGCTCGCATCCCGCGCTTTGACGGCTTCGACAATCTTGTCCATCACGAACGGTATTTCCGGGATCAAAATTATGTCCGCACTGCCGGTTAGTCCGGCGTGCAGCGCGATCCAGCCGGTATTGCGCCCCATCACTTCCAAAATCATCACGCGGTTGTGCGATTCGGCGGTCGTGTGCAGCCGGTCGAGAGCTTCGGTGGCAATATCAATCGCCGTCATAAACCCGAACGTCAATTCGGTCGCCGCCAAATCGTTGTCAATCGTTTTCGGTACGCCGACAACGGGAAACCCTCGTTTATGAAATTGTTCGGCGATTCCCAAAGTTCCCTCGCCGCCGAGAACAACGAGGGCTTCGATGCCGAGCCGTTCCATATTTTTCAATGATTGTTCAAACGGTTCGGGCGGATAAATCACTTCGCCCTTGTCCGAGTAGCGACAAAAATTTCCGGTATTGCACGTTCCGAGAATCGTTCCGCCGCGCGGCAGCAGTCCGATCACATCCTTCGTCAACAGCGGGCGAATCATCGAATCGTCAAGCAGCCCTTCAAAGCTGTTTTCGATGCCGACGACTTCCATTTCGTATCGCCTGATGCCGGTTCTGACCACCGCACGAATGACCGCATTCAAACCGGGAGCGTCGCCGCCGCCCGTTAATATTCCGATTTTTTTGTACATAAGTTGTTGTAAATTTTGATCCGTAAAGTTTCAAACGTTACCAAAAAGTTTATTGAAAAGCATCCGCCGATAAACTTTTTTTGACTTTTTGTTGTTATTTCACGCTTTTGTAAATTACGAATGAGAGCCGCTTTGTTGTAGTCCCGTACAAAAGATATTATCAAAATGTGCCGCAGACCGTTTGGGCTGCGTTATGTTGTAAAAAATTGCCTTTGGTAAACTCTCAGTCAGTCATTCTATTTTATTAGCAAATACACCGCAAGCAAAATCGGTTGTGTAACTCAAAAATAAAAAGAGAGTCGTCTTTCTCGAAATGAAAGACGACTCTCTTTTTTCCCTTATTTGCTTGGCGGCAATTAGCCGAGAACTCCTCTAAAATTGTTCGGGTTTGCCCTGTAACCGGGAAAAACCTTGTCGAGATTTTTATTTCCGAGATGTTTGAAAGCGACTTCGCCGAAAACGTCGCGGAAATCGGTGGTCAGAGCCAAATCGCGCCCTTCGTTGAGCTGGTCGTTTTTCAAACCTTTCCAATCGCCGTAAACTTTTCCGCCTTTGACCGAATTGCCGAGAACGAACATCGCGTTGGCGTGTCCGTGGTCGGTGCCGCCCGTTCCGTTCTGGTGCGCCGTTCTGCCGAATTCCGACATCGTTAAAATGACGACATCATCCATTTGTTTGCCCAAATCGGTGGCGAGGGCGGCGATTGCCTGCCCGAAATCGCGTAGATTGTTGGCAAGCTGACCGCGTGCGCCGCCTTGATTAGAATGCGTGTCCCAACCGCCAATTTCGGCAAAAGCGACTTCCAAACCGACGTTAGATTTGATCAACTGCGCGATTTGCAGCAGCGAACGTCCGAAATTGCTGTTCGGATACTGCGCCCCATTCTCCGCTTTATACTGCGACGGATTGGCTTTTTTCAAATAATTTACCGCTTCAAAAGTTTCTTTGCCGGTGTCGCCCAGCCCGTCACCCGATTTTTGCTGCCAGATGCCTTCAAAACCGCCCTGCACGGTGTTCGTATATGCGCCCGCACTGATCGCAAAATCGGCAAGATTGCTCATCGCAATCGTCGAGGCGCGTCCCATCAAACTGCGCGGAATCTGCGGGTTCAGCGCGACGGCGCGAAACGGCGAAACTTCTTTTTCCGACTGCGTTTGCAGTACGCGGTTGAGCCAGCCGTCCCTAGTTGATTTGACTCCCGGCGTGGCGGATTCCATATAGTCCTGCGCGTCGAAATGCGAGCGCGTGTTGTCGGGCGAACCGGTAGAATGGACGATTGCCAATTGTTTGTTCTTCCAAAAACTCTCAAACGGTTTGAGCGACGGGTGCAGTCCGAAAAAGCCGTCCAAATCAACCGCGCCGTCAGTTTGATTCGGTTTTTGAATCGCAATCGAACTTCGCAGATTGTAATATTCGCTTTCGCCGTAGGGGACGACCATATTTAGACCGTCAACCGCACCGCGCTGGAAAATCGTGATTAAAGTTTTCTTTTTGCCGTAGCCGCCGGTCGTCGCCGGCAGACTTGCCGCGCTTGCAAATTGGTGCAGAAATTCCGGGGCGACGCTCATTAAACCGAAACTTGCCAAACTGATTCCGCTCGCTTTTAAGAAATATCTTCTGTCCATATAATTTACCTCATTTTACAATTCCAAATTCCAGATTTCAGATTCCAAATTGGAGAAAGACTCAAATTTGGCGATACTAATTCAGTAATTCAACTTTTCCACACCGCCGCCAATTTGCTTTATTGTCTTTGAAAATCAGGCGAACCTAAAATCAAACCGACGACTTTGAAAACCTGCGGGTCGCCGCTCGGCGCGAGCAGTTGGGCTTGTTTACCGCCGCCGCGTTTGCCGTTGCCCTTTGCGATCTGCATTGAAGTATTTTCCATCACCGCGTCTTCCGTGTCTCTCAATTTCGGTTCGATCAGCGGCTGGTCAATTTGTTTCAAAAGCATCGCTCTCGTGTTCGGCGATATTTCGCCGCCGAGCAGACCGGCGATTGATTTGCTCAAAATCTCTTCTTTACTTGCTGCCTGATACTTCGACAAATTGACTTTCGTGCCGCGAATCCGGTTGCTTGCCAGCGCGACGGCAAAGTTCATTCGTTCGAGCAGCGCACCCGTGTTGACCCAATCTTCCGCCATATCCGGGTAGCCGGTCGGCGCGATGTAGCCGTAGAGCGGTTCGCCCATTTTCGCCAGCAGAGCCTGAACTTGCACACCGTTGGTGTCCGCGCCGACCGTGCGAATCGCGCTGACGATGACTTCAAACGGGGTTTTGATTTTAGCGCGGTAGTTGTCCGGCGCGTAAAATTCTTTGTCGGTGAAAAGTGCGCGAAGCGTCGTTTTGATGTCGCCCTGCGAATTGTGAAACGTATCAGCCACGCGGCTGACCAGTGCGTCGCTCGGATTATCCGAAACGAATTTGACCGCCAATTTACGGGCGATAAATTTCGCCGTTGCCGGACTGCCTACGAGAATGTCAATCGCCTTCAAACCGTCTTTCATTCCGCCCTCGTTAATTTTTTGACCGAGAACGATTTTTTCGCCCGGATCGTGTGCGCGTTCGTTGAAATAAAACGTGCCGCTTTCCGCATTGGCAGGCAAACCCAGCGTTCGTGCCTGTCGTTCCACCCGTTTGTCGTCTTTGCCGCTGACCAAACTCGCCGCCATCCTTCGGTAGCCGCGCGGGTCAATAATCGTCCAGCCGGTAAAACACCGCGCCATTTCCTGCACGTCTTTTTGGGCGTAGCCGCCGTCAACGCCGAGCGTGTGCAGTTCCATCAGTTCGCGGGCATAGTTTTCGTTGATGCCGCGCGTCTGTTTCGGTTTGGCGATTTTACCATTAGCGTTCAATTTTTGACCGTTTTGCATTTGCTGAATCTGACGGTCAAGCTGTTCGTCGGTAATACCGCGCCGCTGTTTAATTCTTTCGCGGACTTGCGGATTATTAATCATCCGTTCGATCTGCTGCGGGTTGGCAGCGCGGCGATTGTTATTCGCCTGCATATTCGGCGAAACCGATTGAAAATTGTCGAGATAATAAAGCATCGCCGGACTTTTCGCCGTGGCAGTCAATAAATCCTTAAAATTGCCGAGCGCATTCGGACGAATCACGTCGCGGTCATATTCCGGCAGAAACCAGCGCACCGCCGCTTTGTTGGCATAGACATTAAAGTGATTTGACCAGAAATCAACCATCTGCTCCTGAAGCTGTCGTTCCGAATAAACCGCCCGCATAATTCGCGCCGCGTCCAACTGCTGCGTGATTTGCTGCGGACGACCGAGATTGTTTTTTTGATAAATGTCGGCGACTTGCTGCTGCAATTTTTGGCGTTCCTGATCGCTCAACTGCGCGTTATCCGCGTTGTTTTTCGCGTCCGGCGACATCATTTTCCCGTCAGTCGTCATTGCATCTCCTTTCGCCGCATCGTCGAGGTTATTTTTATTATTTTTAGGTTTGAGCTGCGCGGCATCAGCTTTAGTCAAACCATTATCTTTGGCAACCGCCTGCAGAACGGCGTTCGGCGTTGGATATTTGGCGAAAATTTCTTCGTTCGACATATTCAAAACGTCCAAATCTTTAACCTTCGCTTCGGCAAGCACGTCACTGATCGAATTCGGATTGAGTTGCTGCTCAATGTATTTATTAATGCCTGTCGCTTTGACCCGTTCGACATCGCCCGGACGTGTGCCGAAACCCAAACGGTTGAGAACGTGCAGAATTTTTTGGTCTTCGGTTAATGATTTAACACTCGTTTTTTGCATCGTTTGCGCGTTCACGCCGATTATCCCGAACGGCGCGAAAAGTGCCGACAGCATAAAAATTGCCGTGAATTTGTGAATTAAAGAAAATTTGTCTGTCATTATTATTACCTCGAAAAAGTTTGTCACTTCTAAAACTTATCAAAACTCATCTGCACGTTTAGACGCAGCGAAAATAAAAAAAGACGAAAAATTATCGAAGTGCAGGCAGATTGTCTGCGCGTGTCCGCACAAACAGCTAAAGTTCAAAAAGCATTTTTTTAACCGTTCCACGCCGCATAAAATTAGCAGCAGGCAAGTTGCCTGCACTCCTGCAGCAGACAACCGGCAAACGACGACCGCGCATCTTAAATCTAGTAAATTTCAAGCAAATAAGTTAAAGTTACTAAATAATCAGTCAAATTAAATATAAAAATTTTATGAAATTAACAAAAGTCACGTTTCTATTCTCTGCTCTTACATTGCTTTTGCTGACGTTTGCGACATTCGCCCAGCAAGCAACTTTCAGTGACCCGAACGTCGAATATACGTTCGACGTGCCGGAATCAAGCTGGAAGATGACGGTTAAACCGTCGGCGACGATTTCAAACGTCGAATACGTCAATGGCGACCGCCGCGACGGACATTTGGAAGTTCGCAAACTGACGGTTAAATCCGGCGAGTCTCTTTCCAACGTTATCCGCGATGAAGAACAAAAACTCCAATTTTTATCCGGTTACGTCGCCGGCAAAGAAGAACAGTTTAGCGGCACATTCAGCGGCAAAGTTTTCAATTACGAATTTGTCCGTTCGGGACGCAATATGAGCGGCAGATTTTATTTTCTCAAAGCCGACGACACGACTGTTTACGTTCTCCGCTTCGACGGTTTCCGCGATAAACTACGTTCGGCACGCAACGAAACCGATTCGATTGCGCGAACTTTTAGTTTGAAGAAAGCGAAATGATACTTTGCGGCAATTTTGAAAGTCAATTCTGTGTTTGGGCAATCATAAGAGCGGTTTTCATCCTAAAATTGTCGTTCGTAAATAAGTCCTCGAATAAGAATAGTGTAGGTTAAATGGAGCGCAGGCAGCCTTGCCTGCGTGTTTTCCTTTTGTATTGACTATATACGCAGGCAAGGCTGCCTGCGCTCCATCTGCAAAATAATTTGGTCAAATGTGTTTTTGCGTCAATGCTTATGAATAAGAAGTTGACTGCCACTAATCGTCCGTATATTTTGCTGACATTGGCAATTGTTTTCATTCTTTCGTGGAATGTGCAGGCGCAAAATAAAGTTAAAGAACAACCAATAAACTGTGAATATATTAAATTGATATTGGATGTCTTAGATGTTCAAACTAGAAATAAATTAGTAATAACCAAAAGCGGTTTTCCGCCATACACTGTTTTTGTCATTTCACCAGGAAACAGAAAAGATTCAAATTTGAAAGTTGCAGAAAAACTGATAAAAAGTTTAACACGACGGCTTCACGCCGACGAATCCGAACAATCCCGCAATATAGTGATAGAAGCCAAGCCGAGAAAAGGTTATGGACATTTGCAAATTTACCATATGAACGAAGTGCAGGATTATCCCTTTGCCGATAATGTGCTTGAATGCCCGTGAACAATCAGGGGCTGATGTTAGTAATAACCTCGCTCTTACAATCGTTCAAATAATTCCCTCAATATCAAAATTCACAAATATTTGAGATAATTCGACCGGATTATCTTTATGCCTGAAAACGACACCGAAAATAGTGAGAAACAATCTCCGAACCGGCGATTTTTGCTCGGTTTAGCGCGGGCGTTCGGCGGAGCGATTTTGTTTTCGTTTCCATTATTTATGACGATGGAAATGTGGTGGAACGGTTTTTATATGGATCGTTTCCGGCTCGGTCTTTTTATTCTTTTTTCTATTCCGCTATTATACGGGCTGTCTTATTTCGACGGTTTTGAAAATACGAATTGCTTCAAGGAAGATGCGGTAGATACATTCGTCGCCCTTGCCGTCGGTTTTTTCAGTTCGGCGGTGATGCTGCTCGTTTTGAACTTGATAAATCCGGCGATGTCCGCCGATGAGATAATCGGCAAAATCTCGCTGCAAGCCGTCATCGGAAGTCTGGGCGCGATGTTTTCGCGCAGTTTGCTCGGCGGTGACAGCGATAAAGACCGCGACGACGGCGAAAGAAGTTTGACCGCGCAGTATTTCGGACAGCTTTTTTTGATGGCGGTCGGCGCGATTTTTCTGGCGATGAGCGGCGCGGCGACTGAAGAGATGATTTTGCTCGCCTATAAAATGACTGAATGGCACACACTTGCGCTCGCGCTCGGGACGATTTTGATGATGCACGGATTTGTTTACGCGGTGCAGTTTTACGGGCAGGAAGAATTGAAACCGAAAGGCAGTTCAATGTTAAGCGTTTTTCTGCGCTATACCATCGTCGGCTACGCGATAGTTTTGTTGATTAGTTTTTATCTGCTCTGGTCGTTCGGCAGAGCCGACGGAATGGGGACGACGGAATTATTGAAATCAGTTATCGTGCTTGGTTTTCCGGGCGCACTCGGCGCGGCGGCATCACGATTAATTTTGTAAATTACGAAAAAAATGTCTGAAGAAAAGTCATCACAAAATAAATCTGCCGAAGAACACAAAATTCCCGTTTTGGAATGGATTGCCGCCGCCGTCGGTTTCGTTTTGGTCAGCGGGGCGATTGGTTTCGTATTTTATCAGGCGTTGTTTTTTGAATCCAAACCGCCGAATATCAGCATCACCATCGAATCGGTCACACCGAATGATGCCGGATATTTGGTCGCTTTCAAGGCTGCGAACGACGGCGACAAAACTGCCGCGAGCGTAGCAATTGAAGGGGAACTGAAAAGTGGCGACGAAAGTGTTGAAAAAAGCGGTGTCACAATCGGTTACGTGCCTTCTTATTCAGAAACGAACGGCGGCTTATTTTTCTCAAAAAACCCGCAGGAATTCGATCTGAAAATTCGCGCTACGGGTTATCAGCAACCCTAAAACATTCAAATTTTCCAAAATTCTGGTGAACATTAGCATTGATTATTCTTGAAGGTTTCAAGCCTCAATCTCCATCAACGTCTGTTTCAGCTTATTCTCGATGTCCAGCAAATACAGCATCATTTCGTGATTTTCCGCAGAATTATGTTTGTCGGTAATTCCGGTGAACATCTTTTCCAGTTCGATCAAAACCATCATTTTAACTTCATTTTTGTCTTTTGAAAGTTCCATATTTTCTCACTTTTTTCGATTGATAATTTAATCGTAAAAATTACGGTCGCGGCAAAGTTACGATAGTCGCCGTACCCTTCGATTATTGAAAAAGTCCCGAATAAAACAGTAACAGCCAGCTTGCCCCAACGATGAACAACACCAAGGTAATATCGCTGTATCCTATTTGAGTTTCCTGATTTCTCATTTTAATTTTCCCCGCGTAAAATTTTCTCTATTTCTTAACGCGCTTTTTCATTTCAAAAAGTATCATTCGCGCGGCACAAAACTTGTTTTACTGTCATTGGGAGATATTTAATAGACGGGTAAATTTAGGTTTTTGGCAGATTTTTATTGAAATTTGTTTGCAAACTGCGACTTTTATTCGCAATTTGATAAAATCATTTTAGTTATGAGCGATATTCAACCGATTTTAGATAAAGTTTCCAGCGGCGGACGATTAACGGCGGAAGACGCGACCGCGCTTTTGGAGTCAAACGATTTTGTGCGAATCGGACTTGCCGCGCACGAAATGCGGATGCAGAAAAATCCGTCTGATGTGGTGACGTATATTATTGACCGCAACATCAATTATACCAACGTTTGCAACGTCGTCTGCACATTTTGCGCGTTTTATCGCCGTCCGGGAAAGCCGGATACTTATGTGCATTCGATTGAGGAAATCGAAAAGCGCATTGACGAAACCATTGCGCTCGGCGGCACGGGTGTTTTGATGCAGGGCGGACTTCATCCTGATTTTAATATTGAATGGTATGAAAATCTGCTTTCGACGCTGCACGAAAAATATCCGAATTTTCAACTGCACTGTTTTTCGCCGCCGGAAATTCACAACATTTCGCTGATTTCAAAACTCGATTACGAAACGATTATGAAGCGTTTGAAAGCGGCGGGTTTGAATTCGCTTCCCGGCGGCGGCGGCGAGATTTTGGACGACGAAGTTCGCAAGCGCGTTTCGACCAAATGCAACACGCAGGAATGGCTCGACGTGATGCGCGCAGTTCACAAAGTCGGTTTGCGCTCGACGGCGACAATGATGTTCGGTATCGGCGATAATGTTTCACACCGCGTCAAACATCTGCAAAGAATCCGCGACGTGCAGGACGAAACCGGCGGTTTTACGGCATTTATTCCGTGGACTTTCCAGCGCGAAAACACCGCTTTGGGGCGCAAAATTACGGAAGAACCGACCGGAATTGATTACCTGAAAATGGTCGCCGTGTCGCGTCTTTTTCTCGACAATATCGGGCATATTCAATCTTCGTGGCTGACGCAGGGCTTAAAACTCGGACAAACCGCGCTTCGATTCGGCGCGGACGATATGGGTTCGATTATGATCGAAGAAAACGTCGTTTCAGCCGCTGGCGCCAACACCGAAGCGAACGAAAAAGAACTGCGCTATCAAATCTCCGAAGCGGGATTTACGCCGCAGCAACGCGATATTCTTTACAATTATATTGACCGCGAAAATGTTGAGAATTTGGACGAGCGCAAATCAATGCCGCTCAAAAAACTGAGTGTGGCTTTTGCCGATTAAAAATTTATGCCGACAAATACCGTTGAGAAAACAAAAAAAAAGGAAATTAGCAAGGCTAAAAAATCTGAACTACTTTTAGACTCGCTCGAAATCATAGGCTATCGTTGTTTTGAACATTTGACGATTGAAAAACTCAGCCGGGTGAACTTGATTGTCGGAAAAAACAATGTTGGGAAAACTGCTTTACTTGAGGCTTTGTGGCTTTGGGCAGATGGGTATTCTTGGTTGCAAACCTTATCAGTCATCAAGAAAATTCTAGAACGGCGTAATGAAAAAAATAAAAACGAAGATAGGTATTCAAACATTCCCGAATTAAGAACTCCTAAAAAGAAAGGTCAAACGTCTTTTATGTCTCTTTTTGAGCAATCTACAGGTGAAGAATTTAGACATTTATATTTTGGACGACCTAAAGAAACCATTAGCGATTTTAAGATTAGCAATAGAAAATACTTAAAGAAACAAATTTTACAAGAATGGGAAACAGCGGCAGACAGAAAAGAAGATTTTGTTGGAGTCCAAATTTCGCCTTTAACAGATGGTTATGACGTTAAATCACTCAATGTCATACATAGGACAGATTTCCATAATAAAATTGAAACTCTTTTTGTTGGTTCGGAAGGAATAACTAAGGATATTTTGCTACAAATTTGGGATGAAATAATTTTAAATGCTCAAGAAGATTATGCTTTTGAGGCGTTAAGAATAATTTCTCCTCAAATTATTGATTTGAATTTTATTAATTATCCCAAAACCTCTCAATTTCGTGTTCCTGTGGTTCGTATAAAAGATATAAAGGAAAGAGTTCCTTTGAGCAGTCTTGGTGAAGGAATGAATCGTTTACTTGGAATTGCTTTAGCCCTTATTCAGTGTCGAAATGGAATTCTTTTAATGGATGAAATTGAAATAGGTTTGCATTATTCGGTTTTGCCTGATGTTTGGAAATTAATTTTTAAAACGGCGAAAGATTTGAATGTGCAGGTTTTTGCCACGACGCACAGCAAAGATTGTGTCGAAGCGTTTGCTGCCGCTGCCGAAGAAAGTCCCGAAGACGGAATGTTGATTCGGCTCGAACGGCACGGCGAAAAGATTGTCGCTAAAACGATTGAAGAGGAAAGACTCGTTGATGCAGTTAATTATGACGTCGAGGTGCGTTAATCGTGAAAAAAACTCTCTTGGTTGAAGGAAAAGACGACCAACACGTCATTTATGCAATTCGTGACATTTACGGCATACCGAAAAACTCATTTACAATCGAGGAAATGGGCGGTATCGAAAATGTACTGACTAAAACGGATTTAATGCTTGTAGATGGAAGCATAGATGTTTGTTTGGGAATTGTAATTGATGCCGACGAAGATTTGAATGCACGTTGGCAAAGCGTTTCGGGCATTTTATCAAAAGCCGGTTATCAAAATCTGCCTGATTTGCCGGATGCAACCGGAACAATTATCAGACAGGATTTTTTACCGGATTTCGGCGTTTGGATAATGCCTGATAATCAACTCGAACGCGGATATTTAGAAACTTTTTTGACGTTTCTCGTTCCTGAAAATAGTAAATCTTGGGAGCAAGCGAAAAAAGGCGTTGCGGCTTTGGAAAACAAACCTTTCATTAAACAAAATGTTGACCACACAACTAAAGCCGAAATTCACACTTTTTTAGCTTGGCAGGAAGAACCCGGAAAACCATTCGGAACGGCGATTACTGCTAAATATTTGCAGGCGAACAATCCGAATTGTGAAAGATTCGCTAATTGGTTAAATCGTCTTTTCGTTGAGAACCCCTAATTTCAATCACACTCAATCTTCAAAAAGCAAATACTTTGGCTTTTGCTCGTCGCGCACAAAACTTCTACAAATCAGATTTTCGGCAAAGGCGTTTCCAAATTCGCCTTTAACGCGCATTTGTTCATTTTTAGCAAATTCCGCATCGATTTTCAATAAACTGTTCCAATCGTTCGGAATTTCGATTGTTCGCACGACTTTATCGGTTTCGGTAAAGTTTTCACCTTTTGACAGCATTTTCACTTTTTCACTTTCCAGATTCCATTCGGCGAAAAGACGGTCGCTGTCGAGTCCGATTTTTTTGCCCTGGTTGTTGGAAGTCGAATAATCCGTGCCGTAAAAGTTCGGCTTATATTGGCGGACAGTTGCACCGAGTTTTTCGAGATTGAAAAAAGCGTTTCTGGCTTGGACTGGTTGAAATGTCCATTTGATGAGTTTGATGTTTTCGCTCAAAGAACGAGTCCGCTGCGCCCATTTCAATTTTGCGCCGATGCCGTAGCTTTGAAAATCATTTGACACAGCCGTCATATGTGAATAAAAAAACTTTTCTTCGCCGAAAAACGCCGGAACGGACAATACAAAACCGACCAATTCGTCTTCGACAAATGCGCCGAGCGTGAAACCGCCCGCGTGTTTTGTAACAACCAAGTGACGAACGGGCGAAACTTCGAGTTCGGGAAGGGCAAAAACTTCGCGCTGCAAACGTGTGCATTCGGTTAAATCTTCGACGGATTCGCATTCGCGGATGATTATTTTTTCTTTTGTCATTTGGCTGATAAATTAAATTTCGTATTCGGTAAACCAATCAGGAAAAACTTTCTCAATTTGTTTCGAGGCTGTCAAATCTACAATGTCTTTGCCGAAATTTATTAGTGTAAGTCTGCCGTCAGCGCGATATTTGGCGGGGATTTCGCCGCGCAGTTGCTCGATTAAAGTTGTGACATTTCTTCCGATTTTGAAAAGAATGAGTTGTCTCAAACGCGTGTGTTTCAAAAGCCAACTCGTTTTGCGGATTGAATTTGAGCCGGCTTCGCCCCAGAAAAGAAAATCTCCGGCGGCATTTCTGGCAATCAAATCAGGTTTGTAGCGCAAGCCGACCTTGATTTCGATTTCGATTGTGGGAAATTCACCGATGAACATCGCATAACCGAGTGCCTTCATCAAAACGTGTTCGTAAGATTCGCCGGTGCGCTGCCACAGACGAACGCGGTTTCCGGCTAGATTAAAATCGTGAAGCATCAGTTTTTAATGGTAAATTAACGCCGGAATAATTCCAAATTCCGAATTTCAGATTCCAAACAAAAAAAGAATTTGATTTGTGTGTTAGATTTTCGATTAACATTTTGCGCGGTAATTTGCTATGATAACGGCTGTCGGCAAATCGCCTGCCGCTAAAATACACTAACATTCAGACGAACAATTTTCTCCGATGTCTTCCGAAAATAATTTCGATATAAAAGGAAATCTGCACGAACACCCGCTCGCCGAACTTTTGACCGAAATCTCGAAAATCAGATTAAACGGGTCGCTGCGCGTCGAGCGGGAAACGCACAAAGTTGTCATCTACTTCGATGCGGGCGATGTTGTTTTCGCAGTTTCAAATTCGCGCCAGCATCGGCTTTACGAAATGCTTCTGCGCGACGAACTTACAACTAAAGAACAGCTTCTGACCATTACCAATTTCACGAGCGATTTTGCGTTGAGCGAATATTTAACGAAGAACAATGCGCTGACGAAACCCCGCATTGACGCGCTGTTTTCCCGGCAGATCGAAGAAATTTTGACCTTCGTTTTTGATTGGCAGGACGGCGAATGGATTTTCAGTCCGCTGGTTAGAATCAAAGGCGATCTGCGCTTTAAGGTTGAGCCGCTGAAACTACTGGTCGAATATGCGCGAAAACAGCCGAATGTGACGATTATGCGGCGGTTTAAAGGCTTGAAAGAATCGTTCGGCAGTAATTATTTGATGACCGCCGGGGCGGATTTACTGCCGCACGAAGCGTTTGTTCTTTCCCGGTTCGAGAAATCACTTTTGAGTGTTGGGGAAATTTCGGCACTCAGCGGAATGCCCGAAGTCGAAACCTTCAAAGTTCTTTATTCACTGTGGCTCGGCGGTTTTATTTATCGTCAGGACTGGAATGCCGCTTTTACCGAGCGAAGAACTTCAGCAATTTTAGCGGCTAATTTTACGCTCAAAAAAGACGGCGACGCTTTGTCGGAACAACAAAAAACGCCTGTTAATATACCGCCGGGAACAAAACCCGCGACGGCGGAAAATGAAGCGAGAGAAAACGAATCGGCAATCGAAATTTCGCTTGAAGATTATTTGCAGCGCGTCAAAACTGTCAGCAATCACTACGATTTTTTAGATGTTTCGGTGGAAGCGACAGCGGCGGATGTCAAAAAGGCTTATTTTGCACTGGCAAAACGGTTTCACCCCGATTTGTTTCATAGAAAATCCGACCCGGAAACACATCAGCGCGTTCAGGATGCGTTCACACAACTCGCCAACGCTTACGAAACGCTGAAAAATGATAACTCGCGCGAAGTTTACAACTACAAGATGCGGAAGGAGTTAGAAGAAAAAGAAGCGTCCGCCGAAGCCGGTGTTGAATTTGATGAAGGAATTCTGCACAAACAGGGGCGACAGGCGACCGAAGATTTTAACCGAGGCTACAATTTGTTGATGGACGGAAATTACGAAGCGGCACTGCCGTTTTTGACGCGGGCGGTTTATTTCGATAAAGATAATCCGCGTTATCACGCTTATTACGGCAAGGCGTTGTCGTTCGACAAATCGCAGTATCACAAAGCTGAGGGCGAAATGCAGACAGCGATAAAACTCGATGCAGAGAATGCTGATTTTCGTTTAATACTGGCTGAATTTTTTGTTCAGATCGGGTTACTGAAACGCGCCGAAGGTGAGCTGAACCGGCTTTTGGCAATTTTTCCCAACAATGAAGAAGCGCAGACTCTACTCGACAGTTTGGGAAAAAGATAGTAAATCTAAAAAGGCAAAATTAAAATCGGGCGGCTGAGTTTTTCACTTTTTAATCGAAAATTATTTTTGAATATTGGCGGCTATTACACCTTTATTGAACGCAAGTCAGACGCAGAAAAAATTTACAAAATGCTCTATCGTGGTTGTTGATTTGTAAAACAGCGAACGATAAATTACTGCATTCGCCGCGCTGCGTTCGTTTTGTTTTAATCGGCTTTTATTTTTTATGGAAAACTCGTCCGTCCGAAAGGAAGAATTTGAAGAGAGAATTTTGAAACTCGCCGCCGGCGCGGATGAATTTGAAGGCTACGCGCATTCGCACGCCGCACGCATCGCCGCGCTCGCCGATGCAATCGCGGCACAGTTTAATCTCGCTTCGCACGACCGTTTGTCGCTGCGTCAGGCGGCATTGGTTCACGACATCGGCGAAGTGGTGATGAACCGCGATTACATCAAAACCGACCGCACGCTGCGCGAAGACGAACGGGTTGATATGCAGCGGCATCCCGTCATCGGCGAACAGGAAGCGGCGAAACACGGACTCAGCCGCGCCGTTCAACTGCTCGTTCGCTGGCATCACGAATGGTGGAACGGTTCCGGCTACCCGGACGCGCTGGAAAACGAGCAGATTCCGCTGGCGGCGAGAATTTTGCGCGTCGTCGACACCTACGCGGCATTAACCGACGAACGACCATACAGCGTCCCGATTTCCGAACCGGAGGCAAAACGCTACCTGATCGAGTGGTCAGGCATCGAATTTGACCCGAAAGTTGTCAAAATATTTTTGTCGCTGGAAGACTTGGAAGAATTAGGATCTTATGTCGAAGACGGTTTTTAGTTTAGCACTAAGCCAAGCATATAAAATAAACATAATCTGCGAAAGATAAAAAACTAAAAACCAATCCGTATGTTTACAAAATCAATTACACCACAAGGCTGGTTAGCTTTTGAACTGAATGTTTTGCGGCGTTTGAAATTTGCGTCCGCCATTTTGCCATTCACCGGCGAACCGCAGTTGGGAGCGTATCTAAAACGCTGGAACGTCCGCGTTCTGGCGAACGATGTGACGCAATCGGCGTGGACGAAAGCCGTCGCCGCGATTGAAAATAACGAGGAAAAATTGTCGGAAGAAGAAGTCGCCGCCGTTTTGGAAGATGTTTACGTGCCGCGTTACCGTCTGCACAACGAATCGCTGAGAAATTGGTTCAGCGAAACTGATGCGTGGTGGTTCGACAACGTGCGCCAAAATATTGAAAAAATCGAATCGCCCGTGGTTCGGGCAATCGCTCTGAGCATCGGAATGAGCGTCGGCGATTACGCGTTGTCGTTTGACCGCGAAACCCTGGAACTGCGCCAACCGCTTTCGACCGTTTACAAAAGACTGTGGAACATCCAGCACGAACCCGTTAACAACGGTCAAAATAATATCTGCCAAAACAAAACCGCCAACGATTTTATCGCCGAAAATTATATGGATTTGATGTTCCTGCGGTTGCCGTCAGCGCATAATCAAAGTCAGCGAAGTTATTTGGGGCAGACAGCGTGGCGCGAAGAATGGCTGCGCTCAAACGGCGATTTTTGGCACGAACTGGAAGCGGCACAAACGGGAAAACTCGGAACTTTGATTGAAACAAAGTCGCAGTATCTGCGGCTCGTCGAAGAAACTCTGCAAACGGCTTCGCACATTCCGACGTGGGCAATCGCGCACGTCGAAAACGGTTTTGTTTCGACGCAGGATATTGTCGAAACCATCGGACACATCCGCCGGGTTGATACGATTTTTTCCAAAGACTTCTCCGAACTGACCGGCACGAAAGCGGTTATCATCACGGCGTAGTTTTTTGAGGGATGAAGGGTGAATGATGAGCAAGAGTCAGGCAGGATACGAATAATTTCTTTCCCTTTCACCTTTTTCACTTTTTATCTTTTTCAAAATGACTTCACTGACCGACAAAATCAAACAGAAAGCCGTTGAGATCGGCTTTCACAAAGTCGGCATCGTGCGCGCCGAAGCTCTCAAACCTGAACGCGAACATCTCGAAGAATGGCTGCATCGCGGTTATCACGGCGAGATGCGCTGGATGGAGCGCGAACCGGAAAAACGCGCCGACCCGCAATTGCTTTTTCCCGGAGCCGCGTCAATCGTCGTCGTCGCTTTGAATTACTACACGCCGCACGAACACGAAGAAGACAAAGAAAAAGGAAAAATCTCGCGCTACGCCTGGGGCGACGATTATCACGACGTTTTGAAGAGTAAACTGCGCGAACTTTTCAATTGGATCAAGACGGAAATGCCGGAAGCAGACGGGAAAATCTGCGTGGACACCGCACCGATAATGGATAAAGCGTGGGCGGTGCGCGCCGGTTTGGGCTGGCTCGGCAAACATTCCAACGTCATCACCAAAGAGTTCGGTTCGTGGATTTTCATCGGCGAACTTCTGCTCGACCTGGAACTTACATACGACACCGAAACGATTGAAGATCACTGCGGAACCTGCACGGCGTGTCTTGATGCCTGCCCGACGAGCGCGATTGTCGCGCCGTATAAAGTTGACTCTCGGGCGTGTTTATCATACGCTACTATTGAACTGCGTACCGACGAATTACCTTCTAAAATTTCCAAAAATTTAAACGGCTGGCTGTACGGCTGCGATATTTGCCAGGATGTCTGTCCGTGGAATCGCTTCCAAAAGCCGACCGCCGAAACCGGATTTGAGCCGCGCCCCGGCAACGTTTCCGCCGATTTGGACGAAATTTTATCGCTCACCCCCGCAAAATACGCCGAGAAGTTTCGCCGCAGTGCGATAAAACGAACAAAACTGAGCGGGCTACAGCGCAATGCGAAAGCACTGCAAGCAGAAGATGAGAGCGGATAACAAACATTTTGAAAAGAAAAATGACGAAAAACACGCATCAAAATATTTTAATTTTAATTGCCGCGCTTTGTTTTTTTAGTTTTAATTTTGCTTCGGCGACGGGAAGCGCACAAACGAGAAACACCGCGAAGCCGACTCCGCCGCCAAAGACTGCAAAGTCACCGACCGCAGTAAAACCGACCCCAAGACCAACCCCGAAAAATTCGACAAATTCCAAACCGGCGGAAACAGCAGCTGATTCAAAAACAACCGTCAAAAAAAAGGCGGACAGCAAATCGAGTGCGGCTCAAAAATCGCCGACCGTTTCCAAAAACAAAACCGTTGATGCAAAACCGATTGCCGCGCCGAAATCGTCATCGCAAATCATTATTTCCGTTACCTCGGCGCGTGTCCGCAGCCAGCCGAGTACGAATTCGGCGGTTTTGGACACGTTAAATATCGGTTCTATTTTGACTGTTCTTGATAAAAATGGAACTTGGTATCAAGTCAAACTCCCGGACAACAAAAGCGGATGGATTGCCAAAACGATTACGTTGAGTTTCGACTCCAACAAGCGCAGCGAAACTTATCAAAATATCGCCGCCAAATACTTTAAAACCAACAATCTAAGTTTTTCAGATGCTTCTCAGATTTTTGATTTTCTAAAATCCGCGCCGACCGGCGGCGGCGAATTGCTTGCCGATCTGCAATTCAAACGGCTAATCGCACTCGGTGCCGCGCTGAAAAAAATTCCGTTCGGTAAGGGCGATCAAAATCCGTATCTGAATTTTGTCAAAGCCAATGAGGACGAGGCAGTGTACAGCGAACCGGCGGGCGAATGGTATGTGCGGGCGAACGCTTTTTGGGGACTGCATAATCAGTATAAAAATTTGCCGATCAGCGAAGAATTTGCGTGGCAAGCCGCACAAACACCGCTTCCGGGCGAATGTGAAGGCTATGTCAACTGCTATCTTTACAACATTCGCGCCGCCGACGGCGAGTATTTGAACTTTTATCCGGGCGGCAAATACAGCAAAAAAGCGTTGCAAAACATCACTTTTTATTTAGAGCCGATCATCGGCGATTTGAAGGAAAAAGCAGTTTACACCGCCGCCTCCGATTTCAGCGACCGCGCCGATTTCAACCGCTATCTTGCCGAACTCCGCAAAATAATCTCAAAAGTTCCACACATCGAAAAAGCGAAAACTCTCAGGCAAATCAACCAACTCGGCGAAGGTTACAGATAATCCAAACGATAAATATAAAAGTGGTTGACGGGCAGATTGTTTTCGCCTTATCACAAATGTATCATTTAACTAATGGATAATGTTTTACGTGACGCTCACAACCGAATCATCCGCGATCTGCGGGTCAGCTTAACCGACCGCTGTAATTTTCGCTGTTTTTACTGTCTGCCGAACGGCGAACCACCGATGGCGCGAAAAGATACGATTTTAACATTTGAGGAAATCGCCGAACTCTGCGAGATTTTCGTGTCGCTCGGCATTCAAAAAATCCGTCTCACCGGCGGCGAACCGCTGCTTCGCAAGGATGTAGAAAAACTCGTTGAGAAAATCTCAACGCTGAAAATTCCAGATTCCAGATTTCAGATTCCAAATTATGAAAATCCAAAATCCAAAACCCAAAATCCAAAATTGATTGATCTTGCTTTAACTACCAACGGACATACGCTGGCGAGACGCGCCGGAGATTTAAAACGTGCCGGATTAGATCGCGTGACGATCAGTCTGGACAGTTTGAAACAGGAAAATTTCAAGCGCATCACGGGCGTTGACAAATTAGACGAAGTTTTGGCGGCAATCGAAGCGGCGCAGAACGCGGGTTTGCAGCCGATTAAAATCAACGCCGTCATCGTGCGCGGCTGGAACGACGATGAAATCGTTGATTTTGCGCGATTTGCTCGGGAAAACGATATGGCGATGCGCTTTATCGAATTTATGCCGCTCGATTCCGGTCACGAATGGAAACGTGAAATGGTCGTATCCGGCAAAGAGATTCGGCAAAAAATTGACGAAGTATTTCCGCTCAAATTAAAAGAACAATCGCGCGGTGCGGAAACGGCGTGGAAATACGGTTTTGCCGACGGTGCAAAAGGAGAAATCGGCATCATCGCGCCAGTCACGGAAATGTTCTGCGGCGCGTGTTCGCGCATTCGCTTAACCGCCGACGGACAAATTCGCACCTGTCTGTTTTCGACTAACGAACACAATCTGCGCGACATTCTGCGCGGCAGCGAAACCCGCGCGGAAGTCGTCGAATACATCAAATCCGTCGTTCTCAAAAAAGAAGCGCGTCACCACATCAACGATAAAGAATTCACCCAGCCGGCGCGAACGATGAGCTTTATCGGCGGTTAAACAGTGAAATCTTATAATCAGCTAAAAAGTTAAAGAATCAGCCGCGACATTAAAATCTTTCGGGTTTTGCGAAATTGTGCCGATAGCGAGAAATTGCAGGGCGAAGTTGAATTCCGCGTCGGAGATTTTGTCTCTTTTCTTCAGAAACCAGATCGTCCGAATCTCGCGCGGCGTGACGTTTTCGGTTTGGCTCGATTTTGCCAAACCTTCGATGATATTTTGCAGCGGCGTATTGCTTCCGGCTTGTTTGCGAGCGTAACCCGCAATTATCAGCAGGTTGTCATCCGCCAGATTATTGTCGAGGTTGCCTTTCAAATCGGTCAGATCGGTCAGCATCGTCTGCGCGACAGCGACCGGATCGCCGCGCGTATTGCCGATTTTGGTTAAGGCGGCGACGGCTAAAAATTGCGGTTTCAGATTTTTTGAATTTGCCAAAGAGGCAAACTGCGCGGCGTTTTTCTTAACGGCTTTGAGATTTTCCGCCAGTGCCGCCGAACCTTTGAACTGATTGATTTTTGCATTGACGGTTTCAATTTGGCTGCCCGTCAGAAAAGCTTTCGGGTCGTTAAAGGCGATGCGGCGCATAAATGAAGCGGCACCCTGCCCGATTTTGTCGGCTTCGCTCGTCGTCTGCGGCGTTGGCGGCAGTGTATTTTCGGGTGTTGAAGCCGGAGCTGCATTGGGGTTTGAAATTTCCGTTGGTTTTGTCGGCTGCGGAGTCGGTGTTTCAACTATTTCCGGCGTTTTTTCGGCTGTCTCATCTCTTTTTGTCGAATAAATAAATCCGCCTTCATTTTTAGTTTTCTCTTTTTCCTTGCCGCCGCCGCTGAACACGAAAAATAATCCCCCGGCAAAAATTAAAAAAAACATTCCGAAAACCGGAATCAGCCATAATAGACTTGAGCCGGAACTATCATCTGATGAAGCAGAAACGCCCGCTGCTGAGACGGATGCACCGGAATCCGAGTCGCCGCTGTCAGCGGCAGCACCGCCAGAACCGCCTCCGTTGGCATCAGCATTCGGGTCATCGGAAATTATTTCAACCTCGATTTCCAACCCGCCGCCCAAATTTATTTGATCTTCATTTTTGAGATGCGTCGGCTCGGTCAAATCCGCGCCGTTTAACGTCGTGCCGTTGCTCGAATCACAGTCGGAAACGATAAAAATATCGCCGAAACGGTCAATCTTCAAATGATCGCGCGACAATTTACCGTTGGGAACGCTCAAATCATTTTCCGAATGTCTGCCGACGGTAAATTTTTCCGCCTCAACCGGAATCCGTTTGAGTTCGCCGCTCTCATTTGTAAATTTTAGCCAGAGTTCCGTCATTTCGGGTTTCAGGTTCAAAGTTGCAAACTCCAAATTCTAAATTCCAAATTCCAAATTGAAGACTTTGAACCTGAAACCTGAAATATTGAACCTTAAACATTGAAACTATTTATTGTAGGTTGAAAGCGGCTGCAAGTTTGCGCCGAAGTCCTGCGGGTTTTCGCCGATGATCGCGGTGGCGAAAAATTTGGGGACGTATTTGATATTTTCATTGCTGAACTGTTTGCCCGCATTGCCTTCCATAATGCCTTTGTTAGCGACGAGCGTCCAGAAACTTCGATTCTGTCCTGCCGCCGCCGCCATAATTTTACCTAAATTTTTGCTCAAATTGCCCTGTCCGCTGTTATAACTGGCGATGGCGAGCGGAACGCTGTCGGGCGCAGTGCCGAAACGCCCGATCAAACTTTTCAAATATTTCGCCGCCGCCCGCGCCGACAAATCCGCATCACATCTCTCTTCGGGTTTCAAACCGTAATCGGGCGCGGATGACGCGAGAAATTGAAACATTCCTTTGGCGTGAGTCGGGCTTTCCAGACAGGTGCAGTGTTCGGATTCGATCATTGCCACATAAATTCCGAGTTGCGGGTCAATTCCTTCGGCGTTGAAATGACGAATAATAAACGGCGAAGTTTTTGTAGCGCGTTCGAGAACGGTTGTAAAATCGCTCGACACCCAGCCGCCCTGTGTACAGTTGTCTTTTTTCGCTTTGGCGAGACGGCTGGCGTAACCGTTGAGATATTTTTTGATTTCCTGCACGGCATCCGCCGGAATCTGTTCGCTTTTCTGATTGCCGATGATTCTCGCCACTTTTTCCGATTTGGCGGCGATATAGCTGTTTTTTTCCTCGTCCGTCATCGCCTGATATTTTTTACCCGACGGGATCACAATTTTATCGCCGCTGTTCAAGACGACCGGCTCGCTGTTCAAATTCGTGTTGTCGGTACTGCCGACGTTTGTCGCGGTTTTTTCGGGTTTAGGCGTTTTTTCCGGTTTATTTTTGTTTGTATCATCGGTCGGCGACGATTCCGGTTTATCGTAATCATCACTTGATTTATAGACGATTTCCGAATTATTGCTGCTGCCGCCAAAAACTTTTACGCCGATAAAAATAGCTGAAACGCTGATAATTAAAACTGCAAAGCCTATTACCGCAATCGGGATCAGCATCGGGAATCCTGCCCCCGATGCGGCGACTGTTTTTGCCGCACTGTTCGCCGCAGTTCCAAATTGCGCGGACTGTTTTTCGCTAATTCTCACAACCAGAGTCGTGTGATGACCGATTTTGATCGAATCGCCGTTTCTCAACGGGGTGCCGCCCGTCGCCGTTTTTTCGCCGTTGACGGATGTGCCGTTAGTCGAATTTTCGTCAACCACCCAAATTCTGTCATCATCACGATAAACGGTCGAATTGAGCCGCGACAGACCGTCGTCGTCAAAACGATAATCAGCCTCGCTGCCGCGCCCGAAAGATGTTCTTTCGCGTTCGACCGCAATTTCCCGCGAACCTTCGGGAGTCGGATATGTTAGGAAAATTTCAAGCATATCTTTTTAGATTCCAAATTTTAGATTTCAGATTCCAAATAAAAGAATGTTTCATATTTTAACAGCTTGCATTATTTTGTCGCATTTTTATCCAATCGGGTTTGGTGAATTACTGTAATATTACGGGTAAAGCTGCGAAATCGGGCGGTCATTTTTCAAACCGAATTTTTGCGGATTTTCGGCGACGATTGCTGCCGCGAAAAACCGGGCGATTTCATCACGCTGTTTCGGGTTTATAATTACGTTCCAAAAATCTGCACGGTCGGCGGGCAGCGAATTTTTCCAAATGGTCGCCTCTTGGGTCGTCATTCCAAACGCCGCCACTTCATAAATCACATCGCCCTCAAAAACCGAAAACACCAATCCTTTCATATAGAGAGCTGCCGCTTTTGCCGCACAATCCTGCGACGGGTCAGACAAAGTTTCCGTTCCGCACAGCGCATTATACGAATTAACCGTCACAAAATCGCTGTTCATTTGCCACAAGCCTTCGTTGGAACCTTGTTTTTCCGGCTTGAACTGACTGCGGCTCATTGCCAGAATATATCCGAGCGAAGCGTCTAATCCCTCATTGCGGACGAAAGCAATGTTTATCTGTTCCTTATATTTCTGCGCCCTCGCAAAATAACCTTCGGAGACTAGTTCGCCGGTCTTTTTCTGAACTTCCTGCAAAAAATTCGAATTCGAGGTGTTGTAACTATATTTGACGCTTCCCGTCGTGAACTGGGAAACTACTTTTTTCGTCGCGTCCTGCGTATCACTGAGCGTTATCTTTTTATTTTTTTCGACCTTCGGTGTCGGTGTCGGATTTTCCGCTACATCTTCCGGTGTCGGTGTGGGTGTCGCAACTTCCCTTGTTTCCAAAACTATTGACAAATCGTTCGACTGCGGAATTTTATTTCCCTGCTCGTCTTCCAAAACGATTTGAACCGACTGGATACCGCCGTTGGCGAGATCGGGACGAAGTTTCGGGTCAATTACTGCCGTGTAGGGTTGTTTTTCGGCACTGGCAAATTCTTCGCCATTGAGGAAAAAAATAGCCCGCTTTACACAGTCGGCATTGGCTGCTTCGGTGACGATTTCCGTCGGCTCGTAAATAGTATCTTGATTTTCGGGTTTGACGATTCTAACTTTCGCTTCGCATTTTGACGATTTGCCGAAGTATGAATAAGCGACTACGCCGGCGACGCAGAGAATCGCCAAACCGCACACGACTCCCATAATACCGAGCATCAAGGGCAGTTTGGAACCGGATTTTTCATCGCCGCCGCCCGATTCCGGTTTAGCCGCTGCGCCGGAAGCCGGATCGCCGTCAGATTTTTCTTCTTCCTCTTCTTCCGGTTTTTCTTCTATCGAACATTCGACCTGACTGCTTCCGCCGAGCAAAATTACGTCGCCGTCTTTCAAAAGTTTTTCATCTTCAATCTTTTCGTCGTTGACGGTCGTGCCGTTGCTGCTGCCGAGTTCAAGCAGCCAAAATTCGCCGTCGCGGTTTTCGATTTCAGCGTGATAGCGCGAAACATTAGAATCGGCGATAAAGGAAACCGCATTATCCGAGGCGCGTCCGAGTGTCGTCATTCCTTCGCCAACGTCAACTTCCCTGCCGTCAAATTTTAGCTTCGCGGTTGCCATTTTTCTTTTCAAACTATGCTTGTTTTACGCTTTTGCGGAAACCCGCACAAAATTAAAGGCGACCTCATTCGCTCTTACTCTGTCCCGGCTTTCGCATTTTAGAGATATTTTATACGCCCTTATTGTGAAAGAACAAAAAGTAAACTCCCACCAAAAAAGCAGCGGCAAACAAAACCATCGCCAAGACACCGATTACGACGAGAACTATTCTTTTGTTTCCGCTTTCAGCTTTGACGGCTGGCGGTTCTTCAATTATATATTCGTCGTCAATCGCAAAGGCTTCGGACATATAAGGCTGCGCCTGAATAGCGGCAGGAACGGCATCGGTCACGGCGATTCCAGGCAATGAGGTCGGCGATGCCGAAGGCGGCGGCGCGGCTAATTTCGATTTTTCGATTTTTTTGCCATCCGAAATGCGAAAAACCGGCTCCGGCATTTGCCATTTGCCGTTAATTTCCGGCACCGGCATTTCGCTCGTTGACATATTCATCGTCCAATCTTCTTTTGCCTCTATCGAAACGGGCGGAACAGCGGGCGAGGCAGCGGGGGCGGCATCAGCGTTTTCCGCTTTGATAACTTGGGTCGAATGAAAACTCAGTTCGTTCACCGTCCAGTCGTCGTCTAATTCCTGTTTCATATGTTCATACTCATTATTCATCGCTGTGCCTCTCCGCTGCCGCTCAATTATGTAAATCCAAAATGTCTGTTCTCGTTATAATTCCGGTAACTCGTTTAAAGTCTTCGATCAACACCGCCGGTGATTTTTGAAGTTGCGTCTTTATTTCATTAAACCCGGCATCAACATCCAGAACCGGAAAACTTTCGCCCATCACTTCGCTGACTTTTGCGTTCAACAGTTCGCGGTTTTCGAGCAGTCTCGTCAGAACGCGACTTTCCTTTAACGAACCGACGCTCCGGTAATTTTCCAAAACGGGAATTTGCGTCACGCTGTTTTCGGTCATCTTCGCCAGCGCGTCACCGACCACGTCGTCGGGAGAAACAGAAATAATTTCTTTCGGCGCACCGGAATTCTTTGTTTCAGTAATCAAACCCGCCGTAATTTTCTGCGGTTCGAGCAAAAGTTTTTCCTTCATCCATTCGTCCGAGTGAAACTTTGTCAAATAGTGTTCGCCCGTATCACAGACTATAAATACTACTAGACCGTTTTCGTCCGAGTTTTTTGCCACTTTTAATGCAGCGGCGAAATTTGTTCCGGTCGAACCGCCGCAGAAAATGCCTTCGACCCGCGACAACTGCCGCGCGTAATCGAAAGATTCACGGTCAGTGACATTGATAATTTCGTCAATAATTTTCATATTGGCGTTGCCGACCGGATGACTCTGCCCGATGCCTTCAACCAGATACGGGGTCGGTTCGGGAACGTGACCGCTTTCCTTGTAAGTTTTGAAAATCGAGCCGTACGGGTCGGCACCGATGATTTGAATGTCGGGGTTTTTCTCTTTCAAATATCTGCCCGTGCCGCTGATCGTGCCGCCGGTGCCGATGCCGGCAACGAAATGCGTAATTTTGCCGTCCGTATCATTCCACAGTTCGGGTCCGGTCGTCCGGTAATGGGCGAGCGGATTTGCCGGGTGATTATACTGGTCGGGGTAGAAAGTGTTCGGCATTTCGGATGCAATGCGTTTTGCCGTTTCGACATAGTGGTCGGGCGTGCCGTGTTTGGCGGAAGCCGGGACGACGACGACATCCGCGCCAACGGATTTCAAGTAGCGCACCTTTTCGACCGAAGCCTTGTCGGTCAAAACAAAAATACATTTATAGCCTTTGACGGCGGCGGCAAGTGCCAGCCCGATGCCCGTGTTGCCCGAAGTCGCTTCGACAATCGTCCCGCCGGGTTTTAGAGTGCCGTCTTTTTCGGCGGCTTCAATCATCGAAATACCGATGCGGTCTTTGACCGAATAACCCGGATTGAGACTTTCCATCTTGGCGTAGATAGGTGTTTTGATTTTGTGCTGTGCGGTTAGCTGATTAATTCTGACGAGCGGCGTGTTGCCGATCAATCCTAAAATATTGTTATAAAATTTCATTCGTTCTCCGATTAGTTTGTTAGATTGTTAAATTTATGTGAACTATTGCTGTTATGCCCTAATTTTAGCCTTAGTTGTCCGCTCTGCAAAATTGAAACCGAAAGAAAATGACATCCGTCTTTTGTTTTATCGGTTTGCAACTGTTTCTCAAAATAATTTAGGCGGCTCTTTTATACACCAAATCGTATTATTATGGCTCTCATTTCGACGTTTTGCGTTGATGTGGAAAATGCTCCTCAACAACAATCGGGCGAGCATTTGCGGTATAATTTTTGCGTGGCGATTTAAGTGAAACTTTGAGAAATTTAATTTTCACTGCTCTTCCCGTCCGAATAACACAAGTTAGGAGAATGAATATATGCGCTCAACACACAAAATTTTTTGGGTAATCCTCCTGCTGCCCATTTTTATTGCCAACATCGAAACTGCGTTGGCGTTCGGCGACGCTGATGATTATGCGCCGGATATTACAGCGCGGGTGGCGCGAATTAGTTTTCTGCGCGGCGAAGTCCAGATTCGACACGCTGACGGCGGGGATTGGGAACGCGCCGTCCAAAATCTGCCGATTGTCGAAGGCGACGAACTCGCTACCGACTCACGGGCGCGGGTGGAAATCCAGTTCAACCGCGACAATTATCTGCGGCTGGCGGAAGATGCTTATTTAAAGGTCACGACTCTGCGCGACGAAGGCATTGCGCTGTCGCTGCCGAACGGAACGATGAATTTGCGCGTGTTGAATTTTGATAAAGACCGCACGTTTTTTGAAATTGACGCGCCGCAGTCAACCGTCGCCGTGCAGAAAGCGGGAATGTACCGCATTGACGCGGGCGACCGGCGCGACACGAACGTCCGCGTGACTGTCACCGGCGACGGACAGGCGCGAATCTATTCGGACAATTCGGGTTTCACGCTTCGCAGTGGGCGCACATCGGAATTACAGCTCGCCGGAAATTACTCGGGCGAATGGGATACGACGAATGCGCCGAGCTACACTGATGATTTTGACAACTTCGCGTTACAGCGCGATGCGTTAATCGCCAAACGTCTGCGCGACGCTTACTACGATCAATATTACGACCGCGATATTTACGGCGCGGAAGATTTAGGCGACTACGGCGAATGGATTCACACCAATACATACGGCTACGTTTGGAAACCTTACGGCACCGCAATTTCAAGTTATGACAATTGGTCACCGTATCGCTACGGGCAGTGGCGTTGGGTTCCGCCCTACGGCTGGACGTGGGTTAATGACGAACCGTGGGGCTGGGCGACGTATCATCACGGACGCTGGGTTTACGATAACGGCTGGTATTGGTCGCCCTACGGACAAAATCGCGGACAGCGCAGTTGGTGGCGACCGGCGTTGGTCGTCGTGACATACGTCGCCAACAACGTCTGTTGGTATCCTCTGCCTTACGATTACGGTTACTACAATTACAACCGTTCGACTTATGTGGACCGCCGCCGCTACAATACGACGATTGTCAACAACACGACGGTTGTCGTTAATCCGACCCCGACTCCATCGCCGAATACGGCTTTGGCAGGATCACTGCGGGGACCGGGAATACCGACTTCAAAACTGCCGTCGTCAAGTGTCGTCAGTGTTCCGTTGAGTGAATTCGGCAGAGGCAATAAAGATTTTCGTCTTTCGCCGCCGGAGTTATCCAAAAAAGTTTTGGCGGTAATCCCGTCCGATACTCAAAATCAGCTCGTGCTTCCGACGATTCGTGATTTAAATGGGAAGGTCAGCCGGGAAATTCGCGCCGAACCGCCGCAAATCGAAAAGGTCGAGACGCGGATCAGAACCGGCGCGATGGAACGAAAAAGTGGTGCGCCGCTGGACGAAAAACTCCGCACCGAACGCATTTACGGTGATCGTGCGCCAATTCAAAGAACTGACAAAAAGCGCAGTGATCCGGTTGAAAGCGGAATCGAAATGAATCCGCCGGTGCGCGACACGGGAGCCGTGAAACGAACGCCGCGCCAGATTTATAAACAGGGAGACAATAATTCAGATGTGCAAATGTCGCCGCCGATTCGTTCAACCGGCGGGAAATCAGACGATGCGAAGGATGTCCGCCCCGTCCGCAAAAAACGCAGCGAGGAAAATGACATTAACCCGCTGCCGCCGAATTCCGAACCGTCGCAGCGCAAGGAAAGGCGTGAGGTAAATCCGCCGCAACCGCAGCCGCGTTATGATCCGCCGCAACGTGAACAGCAGCCGTCACCACCGCCGCAACGCGAAAAATCACCGCCGCAGCGTGAACCGTCACCGCCGCAGCGCGAACCGAAAAGTGAACCGCCGCCGAGTAAAAGAGAATCTCAGCCGGAAAAACAACTTGAGCCGCCGAGTGCCGGAAAGGACAGACGGAACAGCAAAGATAATTAATGTGGGCAAAGGAAAAGAGAGTAAAGTGTTCAGCTTTACTCTCTTTTCCTTTGCCGCAAATTTGGAAGCCCGCGTATGGAAAAGGGCGAACGTTTTCACACTGACGGTTCACGTCTTGGAAATCATTTTTGCAGGAAAATATCCCGGTTTATTGCCGACGGGTTGCCGATAGTGACGAAGCGAATGTTTTTCATATATTTGTTGGAAACCCGCTCCACGTCTTCAGGCGTGACCTGTCGAACTTTGTCGAGAAAATTAAAAGAATTGCGCCAACCGCCGCCGATCAGTTGATACTTGGCGAGTTCACCGGCTTGGGCAATGTTCGATTCCTGTCCGAGATAATATGTCGTCAGAAACTGTCCCGACACGCCGGAGATTTCCTGGTCGTCCACCGTTTCGGTCTTCATTTTTTTGATTTCGTCAAGCATCACGCTGACCGCCTGATTAGCATCAACGGCAGTCACATAGAGCGTCGCCGTATTTACCGAAAACGAATTGAGATCGGCGTTCGGGGCATAGGAAAGCTGGCGTTTGACACGCACTTCTTCAAAAATGCGGTCGCGCAGAATCGTCATCGCCACCCGCATCGCGTAGTAATCCGGGTTTTCGAGTCCCGGAGCGTTAAAAACGCCTTGAATATAATTGGTCGGCAGTGTCCGCGCCGTCACATCAATAGTCGCTTTGGAAAAATCAAGAGCCGGAAACGGTTTTTCCTGATAATCGCCGCGCGGCAGTTTGCCGAATGAATCAGCGATACGTTTCTGCACATCCTTCGCGTCCAAATCACCGACGAGGACGAGCATCAGTTTGGAAGTCTGCATTATCTTTTGATGATAAGCACGCAGATCGGCGGCGTTAAATTTGCTGATCGTGGCGACCGTTCCGCGCACTTCATTGGCGTAGGGATGATTAGCGTAAATATAGCGATCCTGCAAAATCTGCAAAAAATTATCGTTGTCGGTTTCCTGTTCGTTCAAACCACTTGAAGTTTTGTCACGGACGCGGGCGACATCTTCCGCCGCAAAAGACGGATTCAGCGCGATGTCGGTGAAAACATCCCACGAACGGTCGAAGTTTTGCCGCGTTGAAGCCAAACTCAACACGCTGTAATCGTTGTTAGAACCCGAGTTGATACTGCTGCCGGTGGCGGCTAATTCCTTTCGCAGAACGTCGCGCGGAAATTTTTTGCTGCCCTCGGTCGCCACGTCGAGCATAAAACTCTCGATTCCGGCGTTTTTATCCGTGATGTTGCGCGAACCGCCGCGCACGAAAAGTCCGGCGGCAATCGTCGGCGAATTCAAACGCCGTTTGACGATCACTTTCAAACCGTTCACGTCGAATTCCGTGACGAGCGCAGCTTGTTCTTTAATGCTCGATTTTCCCGTTTGAGCAAAGACGGCTGGAATAAATGACAGGCAAATGATTGCAAATAGTGAAAAAATTTTAATATTTGATAATTTCATAATTTCTAACGGAGCGCGGACGGCTCGTCCGCCAACCAGCGCAGCGAAGTTGAAAACGTTGTCCACGAATACCACATAACTAAACGCATTCAACATCTCACCGTTCTTACGTTTCAATGAATTGTATCTAAACAACGCCTTCAACATCTTACTGCTTTTACGTTTCAATAAAGTTCTCATAATCGAACGTATTCAACGCTTCGCTGCGCTGGCGTTGAAGCGGACGAGCTGTCCGCGCTCCTCTTTTGGTTATTTTCCGATTAAGTCTGCTTCCGTAATTCCGGCTTTGGTTTGTGCGTCCGCTGAAATCAGCGCGATTCCGACGTGCGGTTTACCCTGAATATAGGTTTTGACGTATTGATTGATGTTGCTGCGCGAAGTGGCGCGGAGATTTTTATAATATCCGCGAAAATAGTCAATGCCCGTCGAAGACCACCAGAAACCCAGCGTGTGCGTATAATCGCTCGGTTTTTCGCGGTCGAATAAATCTCTCGATTCGAGCAGGGTCTTCGCGTTTTGCAGTTCCTGATCGGTAAAGTAATCCGGTTTATCAAACTGCGCGACTTGTTCGTAAGCAGCTTTGAGCGCAGCTTTAGCTTTGTCCGGGGTTGTCACCAGCGAAAGCTGGATCGGACCGACATTCCGCTGCGTGTAATAGCCGATGTCCGCGCCCGCCGTCAGCCCGGAATCAACCATTGCCCGCTGAAATTTGGAATCCGGCTGTGTCAAAATATAAGAAAAAACGTCCGCCGCGTAGGTCGCCGCATCGTCTTTGCCAATTGAAGGTCCCTGCCAACCGACACTGATTAGGACATTCTGTACCGGTTGCTGCACGATTTCGCCCTCACTTTTTTTGAGCGGCGGATGTTCGACGAGCGGAAATTCCTTGAACGGATTAACTTCGCGCCGTTTCCAACTTCCGAGATTTTTCTCCGCCAGTTCAAAAACTTCATCCGGTTTGACATCGCCCGTCACGACGAGTGCCGAATTGTTCGGCACGTAATAACGCGATTGAATCAGGCGCATCTGATCGGTCGTCGCGTTTGAAACGGTTTCTCGTGTGCCGAGCGGATTTTTGCGCGTCGGGTATTCGTAAAAAAGTTTATCGCTGAGAGCGCGGCTTAGATAAAAAAACGGGTTCGCTTCGTTGCGGTCAATTTCACCGATGACGACCTTTTTTTCTTCTTCGAATTCTTGTGGGTTAAATGTCGGATAGCGAATCGCATCGTTGATAAACCGAATCGCAGTTGATAAATAGGGACTCGTCGTCGTGAAATAATAATTAACTACTTCTTCGCGGGTCGAACCGTTGTAAGTGATGCCGAGCTGCCCGATGTTGCCGAGGTAATCCACATCGCCGATGTCCGTTTTGTATTTCAAATGCGTGCTGCAATTGTTTTGCAGCAGGATGGACGGATAATTTTTGTACTGTTCGCATTTGAAAAGCTGTACCGCTTCATTTGGTTTGAAGAACATATGTTCGTAAAGATGCGACAAACCGTTTAGTTCGGGCGATTCGGTAAAAGAGCCGTTGCGAACATCAATTTCTACGGTCACAATCGGGACGGAAGCGTCCGGCAAAACGATGATTTCCAGACCGTTCGACAAAGTTTTGCTGACGAATGGAACTTCGATTCCCGGCTGTGCGGCAACTTTTGCCGCCGTCGTGTTCTGCGGAGTAACTTGCGAACTTTTCGCCGTTTGTGCAAAACTGACGTTAGTTAAAATTGATAAAATTAATGACGAAGTGACAATTATTTTTTTCACGGAAAAACTCCAAAAGAAATTTAAGTTGTTGTATTTACGCAGTTTTTGCGAAAAAGGTTTTAACATAAAAACAAACTAATAAGGAGACTAAATTATGGAACGCGACAATATGATGCACGGAGCGCGAACCGCGTTGAATCAAAATTCGGAAATGCGCGATTGGTGCGAAACTTTTTTAAAATCGAAGGAACGTGCCGAAAAGACCGGAATGACCGATGAAGAATTTGAAAAACACTGGAAGTATCACAAACCCGAAATTATGCACGCGGGTGCGGCGGAAGCGGTGCAGGCTTATAAAAGCCGAATTATCGAAACGTAATCAAACGGGGAAAAATTAAAAAGGAAAAAGTTGGTAGTTTCGGCAGAACTGATGTTTCAAGCTGATTGAAGTTCCGACTTTTCCCTTTTAACCTTTTCTAATCATTGAGCAGTCTGTCGGACATTGTTTGCGCCGATAAACCGTCGAGATTGAGGCGCGTCATCCCGCCCGCATCTGAAAATGCTTCCATTCCGGCACGTTTCCGCATACTGAGAAAATAGAAAAGTAAGCCGACAAAAAGTCCGACCATAACAGAACCGCCGATGCCGCCGACGATTACCAGAGTCGTCGAAACAAAAACATCGGACGTTGTTTCAATAAAAGCGCGTTCCGCCCGTCTGAAGGCGAACGGATCGGTTCCGAGCCACTGTATTTCTTTTTGGTATTTCACCTGATCGAGCAAAGCGTTCGCCGCTGCTTCGTCCGTCCCGTCAAAAATAAAAGCGTTGTAATTACCGATGCGGCGATAGAAAATAGGCGAACTCTGCCCGATTTCCATCAATCTTTGTTTGATTTTGTTATCAGCGTCAACCGAAGCCTGCGGCGTGGAATATTCGATTATCAAAAGTTTTCCCTGCGGATACGGCGCAGTGACGGCTTCCGTGCCGCTCGCAAAATCAATCAAATCGAAAACCGGACGATCACCGAGAGACTTTTGCAAATCGTCGGGCTTCATAATATAACTTGCACCATTTCGTGCAGTTTCCCAATCGGGTAAATGTTTGGTCAGAACAGGAATACCTTCTTTTTCATCAACTTCCTGACTTTTTAACTGTGACAAACCGCCGCTTTGTGCAGAAGTACCGCCAGCGATTAATAAAATGATGAAAATAGAGACAAAAAATTTATAAAATAAAGCCTTTTTCACTTTCGTATTCTCTCCGAACGGGAATTTTTTCGATGTGGTCGGGAATAATAATATTATCATTTGTTTGAGAAATAAAACCGTATATTATTGGTTCAACCGACTTTGACAAAACATTTTATTAAATGCGTCAAGTAATACACTATTTGGTTTAAATCTAAACTTTGATGTTTGACGAATATAATAGTGTGTCTGGAAAAATTGAAACAAAATTACAGGTCCAGCGTGAAATAATTTATAGATAGCATAAATAACATTTGTGGCACGGAAATTGATTGTATGTAATCAAGGGGGAATAAATAAAAATGACAACTATCAGCGAGACATTAGATTTTCCGATTATTCAAGAAATGGGTGAAGCAAAACCGGCGAAAAAAAGCTTCATCGAAAACAGAGAGACGATTGATATTAGCACCGCCAAAGATTTTGATTTAACGAAACTTGCCGCTAAAGGCAATATGGCGGCTTTTGAAGAAGTTTATAATCGCCACCACCGCCGCGTCTATTCTATTTGCCTGCGAATGCTGCAGAACGCGACGGAAGCCGAAGATTTGACGCAGGACGTTTTCATTCAACTTCATCGCAAGATCGGCAGTTTTCGCGGCGACTCCGCTTTTACGACGTGGCTTCACCGTCTGACGGTCAACCAAGTTTTGATGCACTTTCGCAAACGAAACGTAAAGTTTGAAAAAACGACGGAGGAAGGTGAAACGCCGGTGCAGGTTGTTAGCGGAACGCAGAATCCGCGTAAAATGCCGGTCGTTGACAAAATTGCGATTGAAAACGCGATTGAAAAACTGCCGAACGGCTACCGTAACGTTTTCGTTTTGCACGATGTCGAAGGTTACGAACACGAAGAGGTCGCCCGAATTTTGGGATGTTCGGTCGGTACGTCGAAATCACAGCTTCATAAAGCGCGGTTGAAACTGAGAAAACTTTTGCAGAAGAAAGCACCGCCGCGATTATTCGGAATTTAATAAACGGCAATAATTTATCAACCGAGGACGGCTTTTCAGAAGTGAAAAGCCGTTTTTCTATTGTGTAATCGGCTCTTTCTCGCCTTTGACCGGTTCAGACTGCATAAAATTCATCTCAAACCACGCGCTCGCAACGGAGAAAAACTCACGAAATATCCAATAGTCGCTGCCGTCATATTGTCTTCGATTGGCAGTGATGCCGATACTGTCCACGCCGAGATTGCTGCATAAATAGATCGCCCGCGGTTGGTGAAACTCCTGCGTCACCAAAATCGCTTTTTCGATTCCGAATATTTCTTTGGCGCGGTAACAGGTGTCGAATGTGCGTCTGCCCGCAAAATCCAACACGATATTTTCCGCCGGAACACCGAGACTGACGGCAGTTCGCAGCATCGCGGTCGGTTCGTCATAGCTCTCATTCGGATTGTCGCCGCTCATCAGGATTTTTTTGACCCGTCCGGCGCGATAAAGTTCAACCGCCGTCAGAACGCGGTCATAAAGCACGGGCGAGGCTTCCCCGTTATCCCAAACTTTTGCGCCGAAAACGATGGCGACGCGCGGCGGATTCTCCGCCGGAATTTCCGTGATTGAAGTTTGAATTTTGCCCGCGTTCTGCATTCGGACGTGTTTATTAATCAGCCCAATCGAAACAATGCCGATCAGACATAATGCAGCGAGAGATAAAAAAATTCGTAAAAACCACTTCATAAAATCTTTTACTCGTAAAATTCGCGGCTGACAATTTTGATGTTGCGGCGTTCAAGTTCTGCGACAAATTTATCGGCATCAATCGCTTTTTCCTGCGGAGTTGCGCCGCGCAGTTTAACATCGCCGCGCGCCGTCATCTGCGCGATGATCGAAGCCGAAAAAGCCGTCGTTCGCATCATCGCGCTCAAATTTGTTGTTTCATCAAATTTATCAACGATGTCGTAGCGCAAACGCTTCATTTCGTTATCTTTTTCGCCGATAAATTCGAGCTGAATCAACACATAATCAGGTTCATCGGCGGGCAGATGTTTGGTCAAAAGTTCAGCGAAAACACTGCGCGGCGTAATATTGGCGTAGTTCGCTGTAATTTCTTCGCTCGAACACAAACCCAAATCAATCATAGTTTTGAACTTGTCGCAGTGTCCGGCGTAGCGAATCGTTTTGTAATCGAGTTCGCGCAGTTTGCCGAGAAAAGTATCCGGCAGCGTTGAGGTGCCGCCGGAAGTTTGAAAGGCTTCGAGCGGCGGAAAACCGTCAAATTCCAGCGTTTCGAGTTCGGTCATCGGAGAAACTTCCGCGATTTCACCGCCGCGAATGACCCGCGCCGTTTCAATGTATTCGTTAATCAAACCTTCAACCGAAAAAACCAATTGATAATTGAGCGGCGGCACGGGATTTTGCGGCAAACCACCGACGCGAATGTGGATTTCTTCGATTTTATCAAACCGATTTGCGCCGTGCATCGCCAAAATCGAAACCATTCCGGGCGCAAGTCCGCAATCGGGAATAATGTTAATTCCCGCATCTTTTGCTTCCCTGTCGAGCGCAAGCTGTTTATCAACGACATAATTATTGCCGCCCAAATCGCAAAAGTTGGTTTCGGTGTCAATCGCGGCGCGTGAGAGTTCTTCATTGTACCAGTAATTAACGCAAGAAATCGCCGCATCGTGTCCGCGCATCACGGAAACCGCCGCATCGTAATCGGAAACATCGAGTTCAATTGCCGAAACTTTAGAACTTTCAACGATTTCGGCGATATTTCGCGCTTTGGTGTAATCGGCATCGGCAATCGTCACAGCTTCGACATCCGGCGAATTGTGCGCCAAATCAAAAACTGCTCCGTTTCCCATTCGCCCCGCGCCCAACACTAGAATTCTCATATTCAGTTACCGGTCGCCCGAATTGTCAGTTAATCAGCGAAATAACAGCTTCGGCTGACAAATATCTTAGTTCCAATCTTCCCAATCTTCCGGTTTTTCGCCAGCTAATCTTTCACCGGCATACTCAAAAACCTTTTTTCTCCACAGCCGAAGCGATTCGGTTAGCTGAAGAGCGACCTGCGGATGCGCGGCGTTGCGTTCGACCCTGATGACCTGCGCGGAGAAAGTGACTTCATCGTCGGCATTTTCCGTGATCGTCAAACTGACTTTGCTGCCGACCGACGGAAGCGTTCGCGGCAGAAAAGCCAGCGTTCCGTGCGGTCCGATATTTTCCGTCAAACCTTCCTGAGTTATTTCCTGCCCGTCTTCGCTTTTCCATTTGACGCGAATCGGAAATGAAATGTTGTGGCGCAATCCTTTGCGACGTTCCTGCATAAAATGTTGCTCTCCTAATTTTTTTTACCGTTTGAAATATACGAAATTAGCCGGTCGAAGTCTATTAAAGAGAAAAGTTTATGAGATTGATTTCGACGGAATCAACTCTTAGATAGAGTTAAACAGATTTAACAAGGCTGGACAAGCCCCGTTAATGAATGATAGTATCTGAAACTGTTTTTCAAGAAAGTCCTAACCGGGCTTTTGTTTTTAATAGTCCGTCAAATAAAAAAAACTAAAACCGAAAATTTCAGTAGGGAAAATTTACTAATTCCTATTGTATCGGAATAGTTTGACCGGCGAAAGAAAAACAAAGAATACGGAGAATTTATTAATGAAAAATCCAGCTAGAGGATGTGTCTTGCTTGGTGTTACAGCGTTGATCGGAATAATGTTTTTTTATTTCCAACCCAAAGCCGAAGCCAAGTCAGCCTTCAATATAGTGATTAGTTCGCAAGAAAATTTACAACAACAAATAACAGTTCAAAAAAATAATTCAACAATTCAACAATCAGACATTCAAGATCAGACACTTCAACAAATTAATTCAGACGATCCGAACGACAATATCAAAAATTCCGACGATGACAGCGAAATGGTTGCCGAGTCGCGCAGTTTTCGCGCTACGGCTTACTGCTTAAAAGGCAGAACAGCGATTGGCGGAAGCGTTAGACGCGGTATCGTCGCGGCTGATCCGCGAATTTTGCCGCTCGGTACACGCATTGAGATAGATGCCGGTTCATACAGCGGAACTTACACCGTCGCTGATACGGGCGGCGCGGTCAGAGGACGGATTTTGGACGTTTGGGTGCCAAGTTGTTCGGAAGCAAACCGTTTCGGACGCAAAAATGTCAGAGTCAGTGTTTTGAAAAAGAAAAGGAAAAATAAATCTTAACTTTACAAAAATTTAATTTAACACTTATATTTTATAATCAAAGCCGCTTCTACTAAGAAGCGGCTTATTTCTTGACTTGGATATTTTGCCGGGAAACTCAAAGCTGATTTTCAACGCGCCGTGAAAGTTTTATTTGGAATTTGAACTCGAAATTTAACTTTCCACCCGCTCCGCGAGTTCCGCCCAGCGTTCAACAAAATTTTCGAGTTTGTCGTTTAACTTCTGCTGTTCGGTAAAAAGTTCGTTGACTTTGTATGAGTCCGCCGCAGATGTGGTGAGTTCGCTGCCGATTTCCGCCAGACGTTTTTCAGTTTCGGGAATTTTTGTTTCGAGCGTTTCGAGTTCGCGTCTTTCTTTGAACGAAAGTTTTTTGGAAATATTTTCTTCAACTGCCGCCGGTTTTTCAATAATTTTCGCCGATTGTTTTTCCTGCTCTTTGGCTTCCGCTTCTTCATCTTCGACGGTTTCAAGATATGCCGTATAATCGCCCGCAAATTGCCGGATTACGCCGCCAGCCTCAAATTTGAAAATGCTTTCAACCGTCCGGTCGAGAAAATAGCGGTCGTGGCTGACGACGATCAACGCGCCCGCAAAATCGTCGAGATATTCTTCGAGCGCGATCAAAGTCGGAATGTCCAAGTCGTTCGTCGGCTCGTCGAGCAGCAAGACATTCGGCGAAGCCATCAGAATATGCAACAGGTAGAGTCTGCGCCGTTCGCCGCCGGACAAATTTGCGATCAAAGCATACTGCGCCGCCGGAGGAAACAGGAACTTCTCCAGCATTTGCGAAGCCGTAATTTGGTCGCCGCCGACCGTCGTCACATATTCCGCCGTCTCACGGACATAATCAATCACGCGCTGTTCTTCGTTTAATGCGCGGCTTTCCTGATCGTAATAACCGATGTGAACCGTCTGCCCAATTTCGATTTCTCCCGCGTCCGGCTGCAAACGATTCGTGATAATTTCGAGCAGCGTAGTTTTGCCCGAACCGTTTTCGCCGATGATGCCGATGCGGTCGCCGCGTTTGACGAGATACGAAAAATTGTCAATCAATCTGCGGTCGTCATAAGATTTGGAAATGCCGTTGATTTCGATGATTTTTGAACCCAAACGCTTTGAACCGATGGCGATGTCAATCTCCGCTTTGGCGCGTTCTTTCGGCTGCGCCATCAAATCGTTGGCGGCGTTGATGCGGTGTTTCGATTTGCGGGTTCGCGCTTTTGCGCCGCGCCGCAACCACGCCAGTTCTTTTTTGATAAGCTGTTCGCGTTTGTGTCCTTCGGTTGCGCGAAGCGTGTCCTGTTCTTCTTTTTTCTCCAGATAATAAGCGTAATTACCCGCAAAACTCTGCACCGCGCCGCGCTCGATTTCAAAAATCCGGTTCGTCACGCGGTCGAGAAAATAACGGTCGTGCGTCACCAGCAGAAGTGCGCCCGTGTATCTTCGCAAATAATCTTCGAGCCATTCAATCGTGTCCGCGTCGAGGTGGTTGGTCGGCTCGTCCAAAATCAAAATGTCCGGTTTCGTAATTAGTTCGTGCGCCAGCGCGACGCGTTTGCGCTGACCGCCGGAAAGCGTTTTCATTTGTGCGGCGGTGTCGAAAATACCGAGTTTGGTCAAGACGCTTTTCGCGTTCGTTTCGATTTCCCAGCCGCCCGAAATTTCCAGTTCGTGCTGCAAATTAGATACTTTTTCGAGCGTTTCGTCCGTATATGAAGTTGCTAAATCGTGACACGCCGCTTCGTAATCACGAATCGTTTTCATCACGCCGCCGCTCGACGCAAAAATCATTTCAAGCACGGTCGCCTCTTCGATAAACGACGGATTTTGCGCCAAATACGCCAGCGTTTTTCCCTGCATCCGCGTCACTTTTCCCGCATCCAGCGTTTCAACGCCCGCAATTACTCGTAAAAACGTCGTCTTGCCGGAACCGTTCGCGCCGATAATTCCGATTTTGTCGCGGTCTTCGAGTCCGACCGTGACATTTTCAAACAAGGGTTTGATGCCGTAATTTTTGCTGATATTTTCCAGCGAAAGAATGTTCATAGAAAAAGTGCTGAGTGCTGAGTTGAGAAGAGTGCTAAGTGCTTAGTGCTTAGTGCTTTGAGTTACGTGACAGCACTCAGCACTTATCACTCAGCACTTTTTCACCTATTTTACGCCGAGAACTTCGACGATGAAGATCAGCGTCGCGTCCGGCGGAATCGCGCCGCCCGCACCGCGTGAACCATAGCCGATTGACGGCGGAATAGTTAAAATTGCCTGATCGCCGACGCGAAGTTTCTCAAAACCTTCATCCCAGCCTTTAATCACTCTGCCCGCGCCGAGCGGAAATGAAAAAGGTTCACCGCGGTCGAGCGAACTGTCGAATTTTTGCCCGTTTGTCAAAAGTCCCGTGTAATTGACGATAATATTATCGCCAACCTTTAATTGTGCGCCGTCGCCGTGTTTTGTAATGATATAAGTTAAGCCCGATTCCGTTGTCATCGCGGCTGATTTTGGTGGTGTCATAATAGTTTTTCGGATAACTCTGTATTTTCCAAATTTCTTTACCGTCGTTCTTTTTTTCACCGTCGTTCTTTTGACCGGACGGCGAACGGTTCTTTTTTTCGTCTGACCGAAGCCGAACGCCGTGCAGACGCTCAACATTAAAAAGACCGTAAAAATGATTTTCTTCATATTTTTCATCGACTCGAAATTGTTTTCTGTATAATCAAAGACGTTATCTTAGCGCGTTTCACAGCAAAAACTGAAATTGAAACAGCAATCAAATTAAAATGAAAATCGCACTTTTTCTAATTTTTCTGTTCGTATCAAATGTTGCGGCACAAACGCAAAACTGTGATTTGCCGATTTTGGACGCGCCGAAGTTGCTCGGTTTGCGGCTCGGAATGTCGCCGAGAGAAGCCAAGAATGTTTTCGGCGGCAAACTGAAAATCAAAGTCAAGAAAGAAGGCACATTTTTTCAAAACTACATTGAGAAAAAACCGCCGCCGTTTCTGCTGAACGTCCGCGCCCTTTATCTGCGGTTTTTTGAAGCAAAACTTTATCAAATCGAAATTTTTTACGCGCCGCAAAACAAGAGAAAAACGCTCGCCGAATTTATCGGGCAGCTCGATGTAAAATTGAATCTTCCGAATTTGTGGGAAAACGAGTACGGTCAGGCGGAATTAAACTGCAAAACGTTTTCGCTCATCGCCGATAATGTTTTGAATCCGCGCATTCAACTGACGGACGAAGCGATTTTTTCCCGCTTTGAAATATCACAGGCGAATAAAAATAAATGATTCGATAGATTTTTATTTTAATTTGTTGCGCTTTTGAATTCACAAAACTCTAAAATTTATCTTGATAATAGTATGAAAACTCCCACGATCATCGGTAACAAAGTTTTCAAGCATAAAAAAGATGCTTTAAATTACTACAAAAATATATTGAACTTCTACAAATTCGGAGAATATTTGAGCGATGAACATTACGACGATTTGTCAGATTTAATAGATTACGATGATTCATTTTGCGAGGAAGATGAAGGTGAAGACGAACAAAATGCAATTGATTCTACGTCTGCTCTTGAAAAGATTGAACAGGATTTGATAATTGAAAACATACGGATAGCAAAAGTACAGTTTAATGCCAAGTGTTTTGAAGTGATTTATAATGATTCAACGAGTTGTTATATTTCATATCTGCAAATAATAAAAAGACCAAAATATAATCCTGACAATAGTTTCAACACAGCTTGCAGAAATGCGGTTATAAACGACATCAGAGGCGTAAAACAAGCATATTTCGACTCAAATTCAAATAAAGGTTTCGTAAAATGTCAGGAAACAGGGCAACCCAGCAAATGGGAAGACTTGGTGATTGACCACAGGCAGCCAGACACATTTTCCGTAATTGTTGATAGATTCAAAGAACTAAAACGAATTGATACAAAGGATGCCAATCAAGAGTAGAAACAGAGAAGCAGACAAGCAAATGCGAGTTTGCCGTAGCAATGCACTAACAAGCCTTTCTCTGATCTGACTTTTGAGGCGTTTTGATATTCGGTCTTTTCGTTGAGCCAGTTGAAAAAACTC